>DASSBH010000068.1:0-20621 GCA_035698945.1 Oleiagrimonas sp. | reverse complement strand
GAATACGTGCATCGGCACGAGGGCTGCATCGTCACCCAGCGCGAGCTGGGCATCGACACCGACAGCTGGGATGCCGCGCTCAAGAACACCCTGCGCCAGGCGCCCGACGTGATCCTGATCGGCGAGGTGCGTACCCGCGAGACCATGGAGTACGCCATCAATTTTGCCGAAACCGGCCATCTGTGCCTGTGCACCCTGCACGCCAACAACGCCAACCAGGCGATCGACCGCATCCTGCATTTCTTCCCCGAGGATCGGCGCGAATCGTTGCTGATGGACTTGTCGCTCAACCTCAAGGGCATCGTCGCGCAGCAACTCATGCCCACGCCCGACGGCAAGGCCCGGCGCGTGGCTATGGAGATCATGCTGGGCACGCCGCTGGTGCAGGACTACATCCGTCAGGGCGAGGTGCACAAGCTCAAGAACGTGATGAAGGAATCCACCAACCTGGGCATGCAGACGTTCGACCAGAGCCTGGTCAAGCTGTACAACGAAGGCGAGATCAGCTACGAGGACGCATTGCGCCATGCCGACAGCGCCAACGAGGTGCGCCTGACCATCAAGCTGGCCCAAGGCGGCGACGCCAACACGCTGTCGCAGGGGCTGGAAGGCATCGAGGTGGAAAGCTCCGATCAGGGCAACACGATGGGGCGTTTCTGACGGGAATCCCGAGCAACCGGTTATCTGCTTTATTGGCGCGCTTGCGCGCGAATCGCCTGCAGGCAGGCTCCTACCGAGAACTTCCCGGGCCAATGAGGTGTGCCCGATCAGCAACACGATAGGCAGCCCGCTTTTTGTAGGCGCACGCCTGCGCGCGAATCGGGGTTCCATCGTCTGCAGGCAGGCACCTACGTGCAAGAAAAACCGCCGGCCATGACATGACCGGCGGTTTTTTTGTGCGACTTGCTTCAGTTCAAACGGCTGTCGGCGGTAATCCGCAGGCCGTTGTCCGTCAGTCTGGCTTGAACCGACACATCCTTGATCTGCTTGAAGATGGCCTGCATGGCGTTCAGATTGGTTTGCAGGCGAGCCTGGGCGGCCTCGGTTTTGGCCTTGGCCTTGGCGTCGCCCGCGTTCGCCGCGATCCTGGCCTGCGCCTCTGCGGCCGACTTCTTCATCATCGCCACCCACTTGAGGTAAAGCTTGCCGTCCAGATGCGAGCTGGACAAGGTTCCGCTTGAACCGGTGGGGGCGTTGAGCATGTCGGTCAAGGCGTCCTTTTCACCCTGGCCGATACCGATGGCCAGCGCCTTCTTGTTCATGGCTACCCATACCGGCTCGTGGAGTTTGATCCGGCTGGTGGTCTGATCCGGCAATGCCACCGGTTCGCCGTTGTCGGTAATCCTGAGCTGGCCCAGCGCAGGCACCATGGCCTTGGCCGTGTTCATCATTCCGGTCGGATTTTGCGAAGCGATCAACAGGCGGCCCTTGAAGTCCGGTGTTTTGCCGGTGTTGTTCATGTCGAGCTGATCCAGCACCAGGCGTATACCGCTCCATTGGCCAAAGGGCGGCATGGACAGGCGCGGCAGATACGTGCCCGCTTCGACGGCCAGCTTGTTGAGCGAGGTCAGCGCGGGACAGGTGAAGGGTTTGTTTTTCACCGCCTCGGCCTGATTCAGCCAGAAATCGCGCATCGTGGTGATCGGCAGCGCAAACGCCAAATCCAGCAGCGCGTTCGAGGATGCGTTGTGTCCCAGGCCGGGTACGTTCGTGCCTGCGTTGTGGAAGGCCTTGACGATGTCGGGTGCAAGCTGGACGTCGACCTGCTGGATGCGTTCCTTGGGTTCCAGCCTGGTGTAGCCGAAGCTGATCAGCGGCACGCGCGCGGCGATGCGGCCAAGATCGCCCTTGCAACTGGCGGGCAGCACGGCATTCCATTTTGTCGGGTGCTTGTCGGTGGCGGCCGCAAGCAGGGCCTTGAGCAGCGGATCGTTGGCCCCGGCGATCAGTGCCGGCAGGCGGGTGGTGTCGAGGTAGCCGATGGAATACGGGCCGTAGCCATCGGCATCGGCCAGCTTCTCAAGAAGGCGGCTTTCCTGGACGCTGTTTTCGGGACGATCCAGGCCCAGAGCCAGGCGCAGCTGCTTGTCCGCGTGAACAGGAAGCACGGCGGCCACGAACTGCTTGTCGCGGGTGGCGATGATCACCTGCAGGTGGGAGTCGCCGAGTGCGGCATGCTGATAAGTGACTCCGCCGATCGTGCTCTTGTCGAATGCATGTCCATACGCCTTTTCCAATTTGGCGACATAGGCGTGGAACTTGACCGGATCGTTCAACTGTCCACGCACCACCGGGCTCAGGCCCAGCCCGTAGATGGCGAACAGCCCATCGGGATTGATCCCGGCTTCGGCTTCCATCTGGGCATAGGTCTTGCCGGCCATGCTGTCGGCAAAGGCGTTGATCAGATGCGCAAGATCGGCATTCCTGGGTTCGTCGCTCAGCATCTGCGCCATCTGGTGCAGACGTGTCACCTGGTTGGCGCGCACGATGCTGGATGTCGCCGCCGGCATCAGTGAGGCGCGGGCATCGGCCGTCAATGGCTTGAGATTGGCGACCAGATACGGCGTGTTGGCCGGCACGTAGGCCAGCGGTGCGTTTTTGTCCTTGTGGCTGCAAGCGGCCAGCGCGACGGCGGCGCAGCCAAGAACGAGCACGCGGGTGATGCGTTGCATGAAAATCCCCTCCCGGATGAATGGCGCCGCCCATTATGCCAGCGCGCTTCGTCAGCCGTGGCCGATGTTCGTGTCGGCAATGACCTGCAACGGTCAGCGACTCAGTACTTCGGCGAGCACGGCCATGCGCACGAACACGCCGTTGCCGACCTGTTCGAGAATGCGCGATTGCGCGCCGTCGGCAACTTCCGGCGCGATTTCGATGCCGCGGTTGATGGGGCCGGGATGCATCACCAGGCAGCCCTTGGCGGCACGTGCCAGACGCTCCGTGGTCAGGCCGTAGCGGTCGAAATAGGCGGCCTCGTCGGGGAGGTCGGTGGCGGCCATGCGCTCTTTTTGCAAACGCAGCATGATGACCGCGTGGGCGCCTTCGATGGCGCTGTCGAAATCGTCGACGAACTGGCACGCGGGGAATTCGTCGGTATCCGGAAGCAGGGCTTTGGGGCCGCACAGACGCAGATTCTTCACGCCCAGTCTGGTCAGCGCGTGGATGTCCGAACGCGCCACGCGCGAGTGGCGGATGTCGCCGCAAATGGTGACGGTCAACGCGTTGAAGTCCGGGTGGTGCTGACGGATGGTGAGGGCGTCCAGCAATCCCTGGGTGGGATGCGCACGGGTGCCGTCGCCGGCGTTGACGATGGAAACGCCGCTCATGGCATGACGCACCAGTTCGTCCGGCGTGCCGGTCTGCTTGTGGCGCACCACGATGATGTCCAGGTGCATCGCTTCGAGCGTGTGCAGCGTGTCGATGAGGGTTTCGCCCTTGTTGGTCGAGGACTGCGCGATGTTGAAATTGATCACGTCCGCGCCGAGCCGGCGTGCGGCCAGCTCGAAGGAGGTGCGGGTGCGCGTGGAGGGCTCGAAGAACAGGTTGAGCACGGTGCGCCCGGCGAGCAGATCGAGCTTGCGGGTGCCGTGGTGGCTGGCTTCGCGCATGGCGTCGGCGCGATCGAGGATGCGCGTCAGGGTGGGCCGGTCGAGATGTTCGAGCGTAGTCAGATGGCGCAGGTGGTGGGTCATGGGCCGACGGCTTGCAGAAACTGGCGACAGTTTAACTTGCTTGCGCCAGCCGCGATTGTGTCCTGCAGGATTGATCGGCGTCCACGTGCTTTGCTTCCCGAGTCCCGGCGAGTAGGGCGGGCATTGCCCGCCATGAAGGTTCGTGCAAACCCAGACCATGTTCGACGGACAGTGCCCGCCCTACGCGTGATCGGCGTTGACGGCTAGCCAGGATTCCAGAATCACCACCGCCGCCATCGCGTCGAGCATGTCGGCATCGCGGCGGCGACGAGTGCCGGCGGCGCGGGCCTGGGCGAAGCGGCGTGCGGCTTCCTGCGAGGAGTGGCGTTCGTCCTGCATGTGTACCGGCAGCTGGCTGCGCTTGCCGATGGCGGCGGCGAAGCGCCGTGCATGGCGGGTCATGGGCTGCTCGTCACCATCGCGCGTGAGCGGCAGGCCGACGACCAGCGCCTCGGGCCGCCACTGGCGCAGCAGATTGTCCAGCTGCGTCCAGTCGGGTTGCCGGTCGCGCACTTTCACGATGGCCACGGGCTGCGCGCTGGCGGTCAACGTGTTGCCCACGGCCACGCCGATCAGACGGGTGCCGACGTCGAATCCCAACACCTGGTTCATGCGTGGCCGGCGTAGCCGGCAAGCTGCGACACGTCGATGCCGACCAGGCTGGCGGCCGCGCTCCAGCGTTGCTCCAGCGCGGTGTCGAACACGATGCGGTTGTCGGCGCGCACCGTCAGCCAGGCGTTGTCCCTGATCTCCTGATCCAGCTGCCCGGCCTCCCAGCCGGCGTAGCCCAGCGCGACCACGGCATGCTGCGGGCCCTCGCCGGCGGCCACGGCCACCAGGATGTCGCGCGAGGTGGTGACCGACCAGCGTGCGTCGATGCGGTAGCTGGCTTCCCACGAGGGGTCGCCGCTGTGCAGCACGAAACCACGCTCGGGCTGTACCGGGCCGCCCTGCAGCACCGATTGGTTGTTGATGTCGTCATCGTCGCAGTCGAGGTTCATCTGTTCCAGCACCTGGCCCAGCGTGACCTGCGCCGGCCGGTTGACCAGCAGGCCGATGGCGCCCTCCTCGTTGTGCTGGCAGACCAGCGTGACGCCCTGCACGAAATTGGGATCGCCCATGCCGGGCATGGCGATCAGGAATTGGCCGGCGAGGCTGTCGAAGGTGTCCATGGGTCGATTGTACCCGTTTGCCGATACATCCCGATTTTTGCATCCATGTGCGGTTCACGCACGTATCTGTTCACAAGACCACCACCAAGGAACCCGCATGACCTCCACCGGCACTCTCGCCAACCGCGCCGACACGGGACGGAAGATGTCGCTGATCGGGCGCGTTTGGCCCACCATGCGGCGCTGGTTCGACACCGGCGCCCGGACGGGTGCGGATATCGGCGACCGCATCGACTGGCTGCGCGCGGCGCCGTTCATCGCCATGCATGTGGCTTGCCTGGGCGTGATCTGGGTGGGTGTGTCGTCGGTGGCGCTGGGTGTGGCCGGCGGCCTGTACATCTTGCGCATGTTTGCCCTGACCGGGTTCTACCACCGTTACTTTTCGCACCGCACGTTCCGGGTCGGGCGTGGCACCCAGTTCGCGTTTGCACTTTTGGGCGCCTCCAGCGTGCAGCGCGGGCCGTTGTGGTGGGCGGCGCATCACCGCAACCACCACCGCCATGCCGATACCGAGCTTGATCCGCATTCGCCGGGGATGTGCGGGTTTGTGTGGAGCCACATGGGTTGGTTTCTGACCTCGCAGGCGTTTGTCACCGATTTCAAACGGGTCAGGGATTTGTCGCGGTTTCCGGAACTGCGCTGGCTGGATCGTTTCGACATCGCCATTCCCGTATTGCTGGCACTGGCGCTGTTCGGTCTTGGCGCGCTGCTGGGGCAGGTGGCGCCGGGGCTGGGCACCTCGGGCATGCAGATGCTGGTGTGGGGCTTTTTCGTCTCCACGGTGGTGTTGTTCCACATGTCGGTGAGCATCAACTCGCTGGCGCACCATTTCGGCACGCGCCGCTTTGATACCCGCGACGACAGTCGCAACAACGTGCTGCTGGCGCTCGTCACCTTCGGCGAGGGCTGGCACAACAACCATCACTTCTTTCCCGGTACGGCGCGTCAGGGGTTTCGCTGGTGGGAAATCGACCTGACCTGGTACGGCTTGCGTCTGCTGGCGCTGCTGGGCCTGGTGCGCGACCTCAAGCCGCTGCCAGCCTGGGTGCTGGAAAGGGCAAAAAAATGAGCCTGCGTATCGCTGTCGTCGGTTCGGGCATTTCGGGGCTGGCCGCGGCATGGCTGCTGTCGCGCCGGCACGAGGTGACGCTGTTCGAGGCTGATGACCGTTTCGGCGGCCATACGCATACGCACGACATCGAACTCGGCGGACGCCGCTATGCCGTCGATACCGGATTCATCGTCTACAACTGCCGCCACTATCCGTTGTTGAGTGCACTGTTCGACGAACTGGGCGTGGTGTCGCAGCCGACCACCATGAGCTTTTCGGTGCATGACGAGGTCAGCGGGCGGGAATACAACGCCACCAACCTGGACACGCTGTTCTGCCAGCGCCGCAACCTGCTGTCGCCGCGCTTCTGGGGCATGCTGCGCGACCTGATGCGCTTTTATCGCGAAGCGCCGGCCTTGCTGGACGCCGACGAGCCGGGCCCGACTCTGGACGAGTATCTGCGCGAACACCGCTACGGCAGGATGTTTCGCGATCAGCACCTCGTGCCGATGGCGTCGGCATTGTGGTCGTCGCCTGCCGGGCACATCCTGGCTTTTCCGGCGCGTCATCTGGCGCGTTTCATGGCCAATCACCAGATGCTGCAAGTGGATGGCCGGCCCGAATGGCGCGTGGTGCGCGGCGGTTCGGCCACCTACGTGCGTGCGATGCGTTCGCGCTGGCGAGTGCGCGAACGCCTGGCCTGCCCGGTGCGTTCCGTGACGCGTTGTGCGGACGGCGTGGAGGTGGTCAGTGCCAGAGGTGCGGAAGGATTCGATCAGATCGTCCTGGCCTGCCACAGCGATCAGGCGCTGGCCCTGCTGAACGACGCCAGCGATGCCGAACGCGCCATTCTCGGCGCCATTCCCTGTCAGGCAAACGATGTTGTGCTGCACACCGACGCAAGCCTTCTGCCGCGTCGGCGCAAGGCGTGGGCGGCGTGGAACGCGTGGGTGCCGGCGCGGGTCGGTGACACCTGCACGGTGAGCTACTGCATGAACCTGTTGCAGGGCATCGAATCGTCCGAGCCGTTGGTCGTCACGTTGAACCGCAGCGACGCCATCGACCCGGCCAAAGTGTTGCGACGCATGCGTTATGAGCATCCGGTCTACACCCATGCCGCGTTTGCCGCGCAAGCGCGCAAGCAGGAGATCCAGGGGCAGCGGCGCACCTGGTTTGCCGGCGCCTGGTGGGGATTCGGGTTTCACGAAGACGGCATGCGCAGCGCGGTGGAAGTGGCGCATGCCATCGACGGCCCCGGAGCGGGCGTGGGCGAACCGACACAGACTTCACACGAACATCGCGAGGCAACGGCATGAATGCTCGCGCCAGTCGCACGGATACCGCTTTCGCCAGCGCTGTGTACGAGGGCAAGGTGCGCCATCGGCGGTTTGCGCCGCATGCGCACGAGTTCGATTACCGCATGGCGCAGCTGTATCTGGATCTGGACGAGATCGACCACGTTTTCGACGGTCGCTGGCTGTGGTCGAGCCGGTACCGCAACATCGCCGAATTCCGCCGTGCCGATTACCTCGGGCCGCGGGATCTTCCGTTGGCCGAAGCCGTGCGCCAACGTTACGAAGAGGCCACGGGCGAGCGACCGCTGGGGCCGATTCGCCTGTTGACCCATGTGCGTTATTTCGGCCTGATCTTCAATCCGGTGAGTTTTTATTACTGCTTCGATATCGACGAAAGACTCGTCGGCATCGTCGCCGAGATCACCAACATCCCCTGGAAAGAACGCCATGCCTACGTGTTGCCGGCGAGCACGGCGTCCTGGCATGGCTGCGCGCTGGAATGGAGTTTTCCCAAAACCTTCCACGTGTCGCCCTTCATGCCGATGCAGCGCGAATATGCATGGCGCTTTTCACTGCCTGGCGATTCGTTGTTCGTGCACATGGACGTGATGAACGGCCACAAGCGCGACTTCGACGCCACCTTGCATCTCCAGCGCCGGCCCCTCGACAGGGCTTCGTTGGCGCGCGTGCTGTGGCGCTATCCGCTGATGACAGCGCAAATCATGGGCGTCATTCATTGGCATGCGTTGCGCCTGTGGCTGAAACGCAACCCCGTCTACGACCACCCTTCAAAAAACGAGGATCCGTCATGAACGCTGCAGCGACTCCTTCCGCATGCGCGGACACTCGAACCTTCGGTTCGCTGGATCGGCTGCTCCGGCGTCAACTGGCGTCGCGGATGGCTTCCTTGCGGCACGGCTGGTTGCGTCTGGTCGACTCGGAAGGGACGCTCGAGTTCGGCGACGTCGATGCCTTGCCCGACTTGCAGGTTCGCATCGAGATCCACGACCCGGCGTTTTATCGCGCCCTGGCGGCCAACGGCAGCGTGGGCGCCGGTGAAGCATGGATGGACGATGCCTGGCATTGCGACAACCTGCTCGGCCTGATTCGCGTGCTGGTCCTCAACCGCGATCTGCTCGACGGCATGGAAACCGGCATGGCCCGTCTGGGCGGCTGGGTCATGAAAGCCATTCATGCGGCCCGGCCCAACACACGCAACGGGGCGCGGCGCAATATCGCCAGGCATTACGACCTCGGCAACGACTTTTTCCGCACTTTCCTGTGTTCGGACATGATGTATTCCTCGGCGCTGTGGCAGGACGGCGCCGATACCCTGGACATGGCGTCCACGCGCAAGCTGGAACGCATCTGCCAGTGGCTGCAACTCAAGCCCGGCAACCGTATCGTGGAAGTGGGCACAGGATGGGGCGGATTTGCCGTGCATGCGGCGCGCCATTACGGCTGTCATGTGACCACCACGACCATCTCGCGGCAACAGTACGAGTTGACGCGCGAGCTGGTGGCTGCGGCGGGCATGGAGGATCGTGTCGCGGTGCTCAACGAGGACTACCGCGACCTTGCGGGCACGTTCGACAAGCTGGTTTCCATCGAGATGATCGAGGCCATCGGCGCGGCACAGCTCGAAACCTTTTTCGCCAAGATCGGACAGCTGCTCAAGCCCGATGGCCTGGCGCTGGTGCAGGCCATCACGATCGAGGATCATCGCTACCGTCAAGCGTTGAAGTCGGTCGACTTCATCAAGCGGCATGTGTTTCCGGGATGCTTCATCCCGTCCATCGACGCGATGCTGAAAGCCAAGACGCAGGCCAGCGATCTGGCCCTGATCCGCCAGCAGGATTTCGGCCAATCGTACGCGCGCACGCTGGAAGCCTGGCGACAGCGGTTCATGGCCCATCGGGACGCCATTCGCGAACAGGGTTTCGATCACCGTTTTGAACGCATGTGGGAGTTTTATCTGGCGTATTGCGAAGGCGGTTTTCGCGAGCGTTCCATCGGTGTGTCGCATCTGTTGTTTGCCCGTCCCGGCTGGCGGCCGACGGAGGCGACGTGAAACTCTGGCTCAACTTTGTCGGTTACGAGATCGTCTGGTTCGTGGCGGTGATCGGCGCGTCGCGCGGCCGGATCTGGCAGGGCGTGCTTGCCGTGGTGCTGTTTGCGCTATGGCAATGCGCGGTGTCGTCCCGACGCATGACCGAGCTGAAGTTGATGGCGCTGGCCGTCGGCTGCGGGCTGGTGCTCGATGGCTTTCTGGCTGCAAGCGGCGTGGTGCGTTACGCCGCGCCGTATCCGTCGTTGCCGTCGGGCGGTGCGCCATTGTGGATCCTTGTCTTGTGGATCGCGTTTGCGTTGACGCTGACGCAATGCCTGCGCTATCTGCAAAAAAACCTGTGGGTGGCCGCCTTGTTCGGCGGCATCGGTGGACCATTGGTTTTCTGGTGTGCCGGGCGTGCCTGGGGCGTGGTGCATTTTCCAGCGCCGTCGTGGCATGCGTTGGCGGCCTTGGCCGTGGGCTGGGGGCTGGCCATGCCGCTTCTGGTCGGCATGGCGAGCCGCTGGTCGGCAAGAGCTCCCCGCGCATGGGCGGAGGCGACGCATGAGCACGTTTGAGCCGCTGTGGTGGTTGTGGCTGTTTGCCGTGACGATGATGGCTTTCGGCTGGTACGCGCAGTATCGGCAGCAAAATGCCACGCTGGTGGATGCGTTGTGGGCTTTCGGGCTTGCTGTGGCGGCCATGGAAATGGCGGTGCTGGGGCAGGGCGCGTTGTGGCCGCGTCTGGCACTGGGTCTGGCCGGCGGCTTGTGGGGCTTGCGCCTGGCCTTGCATCTTGCGCGACGCGCGCAACAAGACGTCGAAGACGGCCGCTATCGCTCCATGCGCGAGCACTGGCAAAACGCCGTGCAGCCGAAGTTTTTCGTCTTTTTCCAGATGCAGGCGCTGCTGGTGGTGCTGTTCGCGCTGCCTTTCGTAGCGGTTGCCGCGAACTGGCAGACGCATCCGGTCTGGTTGGCGGCAGGCGCCGTCGTCTGGCTCGTCAGCGTCGGTGGCGAAGCTTTGGCCGACCGGCAACTGGCGCGTTTTCGCGCCGATCCGGCGCAGCGCGGACGCACCTGTCGCCAGGGTTTGTGGCGCTATTCGCGGCATCCCAATTATTTCTTCGAATGCGTGCATTGGCTGGCCTACGTCGCCTTCGCCTTCGGCTCGCCGCTGTGGTGGCTGAGCTGGATCGGGCCGGTGCTGATGTTCGTGTCCGTGCGTTGGGCAAGCGGCGTGCCGTGGACCGAGATGCAGGCGCTGCGCTCGCGCGGCGACGACTACCGCGCCTATCAACGCGAAACTTCCGTACTGATTCCGTGGTTCGTGAAAACGACCCGACTCCCTTCCGACAGCGACTCAAGGAGTACGCCATGACATCCATCGACCGCTCCATGCCCATGGATGCACCGCTGCAACATGACCGCCCGGCGCCGGGTCTGCTCGGCCTGGCCGAACGCGGCAGGTTGCCGGACCGCCTCGTCCGCTTGGGCATCCGCCGCATGTGCTCACAACGTTTGCAAGAAGAGGGCGCGGGCGACCCGGCGGGGCAGGCGCAAAAGTTTGCGGACTGTCTGCAAAGTCTTCGCTCGAGTCCGGTGGCCATCCATGCCGACGCGGCCAACGCGCAGCACTACGAACTGCCGGCCGAATTTTTCCGGCTGTGCCTGGGTCCGCGCCTGAAATATTCGTGCTGCTACTACCCCGCGGGCGACGAGTCGCTGGAGGCGGCCGAGGTCGCCATGCTTGCACTGTATGCCGAGCGCGCCGAGCTGGTCGACGGGCAGTCGATTTTGGAGCTGGGTTGTGGCTGGGGCTCGCTGACGCTGTGGATGGCCGAAAAATATCCGCACTCGCAGATCACCGCCGTCTCCAACTCGTCCGGCCAGCGCCGCTTCATCGAGGCGCGCTGCGGCGAACGCGGCTTGTCCAACGTGCGTGTGATCACTTGCGACGTCAATACGCTGGAACTGGATGCGGCGCAGTTCGATCGTTGCGTGTCCATCGAGATGTTCGAGCACATGCGCAACTACGCCACCTTGATGCAGCGCATCGGCGGCTGGCTGCGGCCCGGCGGCAAACTGTTCGTGCACATCTTCGCGCACCGCACGCTGATGTATCCGTTCGAAACCGACGGCGCCGACAACTGGATGGGCCGGCATTTTTTCACCGGCGGCATGATGCCTTCGGCCGACACTTTGTTGTGGTTCCAGCACGGTCTGGCCATCGAACAACGCTGGCTGGTCGACGGCCGTCACTACCAGCGCAGCGCCAACCAGTGGCTGGCACGGCAGGATCGCCAGCGTGACGCGGTGATGACGGTGCTGAAGGAGGCTTACGGTGAAACGGCCAGGCTGTGGTTCCAGCGCTGGCGCATGTTCTGGATGGCCTGCGCCGAATTGTTCGGACTGGCCGATGGCCGCGAGTGGATGGTCGCGCATTACCGTTTCGTCCGCCCGGAGTCCGGCACATGAAGGCAAGAAAAAGCATCCTCGCAGGTTTGTGCGCGGCGCTGTCCTTGCTTGCGTTCATGGCGCTGGCCGGTCAGCCGATTGCGCCGGTGCGGCATGTGGATCTGTCGCGCTACATGGGCCGCTGGTACGTGATCGCCTTCATTCCCACCAGCTATGGCAAGGATGCCTACAACATGGTGGAAACCTATCGCCTGCAGAAAAACGGCCAGGTGTGTACCTCGTTGTGGTTTCGCGACGGTGGTTTCGACGGCGAGATCAAACGCAAGAACAGTCTTTCCGACGTGGCCGAGGGAAGCGGCAATGCGGTATGGGAAGTCCACGTGTTCTGGTTCATCCATGCCCAGTACATCGCGGCCTGGCTGGCGCCCGATTACAGCCAGGTCATCGTGGCCCGCGACAAGCGCGATTATGCATGGTTCATGGCGCGCCGGCCGCAGGTTTCCGCAGCGGATTATCGGGCCATGGTCGGGCGCGTGAAAGCCATGGGTTACGACGTGTCGAAACTCCAGCGCGTACCGCAAACGTGGACGCCGTCGGAACTGGCCAGCACCACGTTTGCGCAGTCGTGCGATTGACGGTCGGACTCGTCGGGAGAGCATCATGATTACCGTGCATCACCTCAATGACTCGCGCTCCCAGCGCATCCTTTGGCTGCTGGAAGAGCTCGGTTGCGAGTACATCATCCGGCGTTATCAGCGCGACGCGAAAACGATGCTGGCGCCGCCGGAACTGCGTGCGATCCATCCACTGGGCAAATCGCCGGTGGTGGTGGACGACGGGCTGACGCTGGCCGAATCGGGCGCCATCGCCGAATACCTGGCCGACCGCTACGACACCGAGAACCGGCTCATTCCCGCCCACGACACGCCCGCGCGTCTGCGTTGCAATTACTGGTTGCATTACGCCGAAGGCTCGGCCATGCCGCCGCTGCTGCTGAAGCTGGTATTCGGCCAGGTGCGCAAGGCGCCGGCGCCGTTTTTCGTGCGGCCGATCGTCAAGCGCATTGCCAACAAGGTCAACGCCGCCTTCATCGATCCGCAACTGAAGCTGCACCTGGACTACATGGAAGGCGAGCTGGCCAAGAGCGAATGGTTTGGCGGCGACACCTTCGGCGTGGCCGACATCCAGCTGAGCTTTCCTCTCGAAGCCGCCGCCGCGCGCGCCGGCCTGGATGCCGGACGGCCGAACCTGTGGCGTTTTTTTGAGCGTATCCATGCACGCCCTGCCTATCGTCGCGTGCTCGAACGTGGCGGCAGCTACGTCTACGCGGGCGAGCAACCGGGCACGAGCGACACCGGTTCATGAGCACAGCGCTGGTGTGGCTTCGCCGGGATCTTCGTCTGGCCGATCAACCGGCGCTGGATGCGGCTTGTCGCGAGCATGATCGCGTCTGCCCCATTTATATCCATGCGCCGGACGAACGCGCACCCTGGCAACCCGGAGGCGCAAGCCGATGGTGGTTGCATCACAGCCTGACGGCGCTGGATGCCTCGCTGCGCGAGCAAGGCGGACGTTTGCATCTGGCCGTGGGCGACAGCCTGACTGTGCTGCGCCAACTGGTGCGTGCCAGCGGCGCCGATGCCGTGTACTGGAATCGCGAGTACGAGCCGGCAGCGATCCGTCGCGATACCCGTATCAAGCAAGCGCTGAAATCCGAAGGCATCCCCGCGTGCAGCCTGCCCGGCAACGTGTGGCGTGAGCCTTGGGAAATCCAGACCGGGCAGGGCCAACCCTACCGCGTGTTCACGCCGTTCTGGAGCAGGCTGCGCACCCAGGTGACCGTGGCGATGCCGTTGCCATCCGCCAGCCCGTCGCAATGGATGACGATGGAAAATACCGTGCCACTCCGGGCACTGGATCTTCTGCCTGAGATCGACTGGACACAAGGTATGGCCGATGTCTGGCAGCCGGGGGAAATCGGCGCGATGAACATGCTGGAACTGTTTGCCGACGACGCCCTGAACCATTACGCCTACGGCCGCGACCTGCCGGCCCGGCACGGCACATCGCGCATGTCGCCGCATCTGCATTTCGGCGAAATCACGCCGCAGCAGATTCATCACCATCTGCATCAGCGGATGGTCAACGCGACAACCCGGCAACATCCGGATCTGGAGCCTTACCTGCGCGAGCTGGGTTGGCGCGAATTTGCCAACCACCTGTTGTTCCACTTTCCGCACGCGCCGACAGAAAACCTCAATCCGCGATTCGACCCGTTCCCGTGGGCGGACCACGACGCCGAGGCGATGCAGCGCTGGCAACATGGGCGCACCGGCATTCCCCTGGTCGACGCCGGCATGCGCGAGCTGTGGCATACCGGCTGGATGCACAACCGTGTGCGCATGGTGGCCGCCAGCTATCTGACCAAGAACCTGCGCCAGCACTGGCTCCAGGGCGCGCACTGGTTCTGGGACACGCTGGTGGACGCGGATCTGGCCAACAACAGTCTGGGTTGGCAGTGGGTGGCCGGAACCGGCGCCGATGCCGCGCCATATTTCCGCGTGTTCAACCCCTACACGCAGGCACGCAAATTCGACCCGGACGGCATCTATCTGAAACGCTGGCTGCCGGAGCTGGCGGATGTGCCGCTCAAGCTGCTGCACGAGCCGGATCGCGACCGGGCGGCATTGGCCGCCCGCGGCTATCCCGCGCCACTGGCCGATCCCAAGGCATCCCGCAAGCATGCACTGGCTGCATGGGAGAAGGTTTGCGGTCGACCACGCAATCAATAATTGGCTTGCTGCAATAGCGCGGCATAGCTTTTTCTTGCATCCGGCCATTGCAGGCAGAAGCCGCTGTGCCGCAGTCGGGCATTGTTCAAGCGTTTGTTGCCGACGCCCGCCGGCGCAGGGCCATCCGTGGGTCGCGGTGCTCCCAATAGTCGAGCCAGGTGGTCATAGCGCACGTCCAATGGCAATGGCATGTCATCCGTGCCCAGATACAGCGGTTGCGGGCAAGCAAGGTGAAGCAGGTGCACGATCGCTGCTGCCGCGTCATCCACGTGCATACGGTTGCTCCAGAATGGCTGGCGCCTTGGTACGCACACCTTGCCCGCAAGCAGACGTTCAAACAAACCTGCTCGACCCGGGCCATATAGACCGGAAAGACGCACGATGATGGCGGGCAGGTTTTGCGCTGCCAGCCAACCCTCCGTTTCAAGAAGCACTTCACCATTGAATCGGGGCGGATTCGCTGGCGTGTTTTCGTCTACCCAGTCGCCTTCATGGTTGCCATAAACCGCCGTGGATGAAACAAGCATGACGCGCGCAAGCCGGCTCGTATTCAATGCCATGAGCAAGTGGCGTAATCCATCCTTGAACACGGCACGATATTCAGCCTTCGCGCGTCTGTCGGGTGTCGGCATGTAAACCACGTGGGTGATGCCTGACGGCAGCTTGTTCAAGCTGTGAGGGTCGGTCAGATCGGCAGCAATCATTGCCGCATTGCCGAGAGCGGGTGATGGTGATCGGCGCAGGCCGAGCACGTCCCATCCACGCTGTTGCAGTTGCGCGGCGATGCGTGTGCCGACATCGCCGCATCCGGCTATCAATACTCGTTCTGATGGTGTTTGCGACATGTCAGGGCCATGTTTCGAGCGCAGCGCGCGCCGTCAATCCAGTCAGCGGCTGCGGCTTGCCGCAGCCAGGCCACATCCATTTGGAAAGCGTAAAAGACATTGCTTGTGATCGAGTCCGGCCAACAAGACGGTTTCCAGCTTCAGTCAAAGCCCGACCAGGGGCTGCAATGCGCGCGCGAACCAACCGGGAAAGTGTAGTGGGGCATCCAGCGCAGCCACGCAGATGCAAGGAGGGCCGGAAGCGGTGATGGGCTGGTGCCTGATGTCGGCATCCAGGTCGGCCATGTCGCCGACGGCAAAGTGGCCCAAGCCATCGTCATAGGCACCCTGCAGCACCTGCGTGAGTTCGTTTCCGTGATGGCCGTGCGTCGGCATGCTTTTGCCGGGGGCGATCTTCAGCATGAAAAGCTTGCCGTGAGAAACGTTTCTGGCATGCATGAAGTGCATACCGGGGGCGATCCAGCGCCACTTGAGGCGATGCAGCGACGTGCCGAAATAGGGATGCAAGGCACGCGGCAATGTGTCGCCGATGTTGTCGGCACAGGTGCGCAAGGCGGCATCGACGATACGCGTGCCGCTGGTGGCGACACCGGATTTGGCCGCACCGATCCGCGAGAGCATGTGCTCGCGCAATGCTGCGGCACGCGCCAGTTCATCAGCCCGGGGGGCTTGTTGATCCAGCAATACGCCGCCGAGTCGTTCGGCCTCGGCCAGTACCTGGCGACAGTGCTCGCATGCCTCGAGATGCGCGGCCGCCACGACTGCCATGGCGCCGGTCATGGCGCCAGCGGCGTAACTCACCAGCGTTGCGGGGTCGAGGTGATGTTGCGGTTTCATGATGTGCTTTTCATGCGGATTTGAAGTTTGATCAATGCGCGGCGCAGTCCGGATTTGACCGTCCCCAGCGGCAGGTCCAGCTCGGCAGCGATTTGCTGGTGGGTCTTGAACTGGAAGTAGGCCATGTGAATCAGTCTTGCCTGCGTGTCCCGCAGGCTCTGGATGTATCGGTGCAGTTCTCCCTGTTCGGCTTGTTCTTCGGCGCTTGTGGGTGCACCGGAGTCAACATGTGCGCCTACCTGATCGAGCGCGTCCTGCATGTCCACCCAGTGGGGCTCCTTGCGCACCTGATCGATGTAGCAGTTGCGTGCGATGCGGAACAGCCATGTGGAGAGTTGGCTGCGGCTTGGATCGTAAAGTTCGGCACGCTGCCAAAGCTTGAGCAATGCGTCCTGGGACAATTCTTCGGCCACGGCAGGCGTACATCCGAGGCGCTTCAGGTACATGCACAACCGAGGCATGAAATGGTCGTAGATGCGAAGGAAACTGTCGTGATCGCGTTGCACGGCAATGCAGCTCATTTCCTTTGACCACGAGCGCGCTTTCGATGTTTGAGCGGGTGTCGGCATGGCCTCGAGTTATTGCTCGCTCCTGGTTGTCGGGTCGGATGATGATGTGTTGTGCGGACATGGTAAACCCCGATTGTCATCGTCCGGGAGTTGGGTTTGATGCCATCTGTACGTGCATGGCACGCAAATGGATGCACATGACCGCAATAAATGCATGACCTGGCATGCCGGTCTGCATCAAGCATCGTCATGGAGCGTCGGATGGTGCGTTGGTCGCGGCAGGTTGACTGGGGCGTTGCTCGCCTGAACGCATCGGGGTCATGGGTGTGGAGTGAACGCATAGGGCATCGCCTTCGCGAAAGTTTGATGGGCGATGACCGCCATATCGGCTCCTGCAAATGGCCGTTCGCCTGTTTCGGGTACGGATCTCGATGCATGTCTTCTGCATCACGACGGAAAGCCTTACAACTCATGGCGTTCGCAGGAGTTGTTCATCGTTATACGACTGTTTTATCTGGATATTTTTCGCGGCACGCAATATGCATCATGCCTTGCGACTGGCTGACATGGCTGGCCAGCCTGGATCGATCGGGACACGCTCGCGTGTTCCAGGTACCGCCCGGGCACCATCGAAAAATCATTTGTATCTGGAGGAAAACAAAATGTATCGCTTGAAATTTTCTTTAAAGCCACGGTGGCTTGTCTCCACGCTTGTGGTTGCACTGTTGGCGACACCGGCTTTGGCGTTCGCGACGACGCTGAATTTTCAGACCACACTGACGCCGCTCAACGACTCCGGCGTCACCGGTATGGCGTATCTGACATTGGACGGCAATTTATTGACGGTGCAGATCACGGCCAGCGGCCTTGAGTTGAATCAGCCGCATGCGCAGCATATCCACGGCACGTTCGATGCGTCCGGCAACCCCACCGACGCCACCACGCCGACCATGGCGCAAGACGCGAATGGCGACGGCCTCCTTGAAGTGACCGAGGGCGCCGCGACCTACGGGCCGATCCTGGTGCCATTGACGCCGTTTCCGGTGGCTCCGGATGGCACGATCAACTTCACCCAAACGTACAATCTGGACAGTGACATCTACTTCGACAGCCCCGCGCTTGGAAGAACCGCCACAAAAGACGATCTCTTTCCGCTGTCGTTTCGGGAGATCGTGCTTCACGGCATGACGACACCGATCGACATAACCAACGGCGGTCTCGACGGTCAGACGTTTTTCGCGGCGGGCACCTACGTCGGCACACTGCCGGTCGCATCGGGCGAGATCATGGCGGTGACCGCAGTACCCGAACCGTCGTCGTTCTACGACATGCTGGCCGGCTTGGGCGTGGTGTTCGTGCTGGTCGGCCTGGGTCGGCGCGAATGGCGTCGCCGCAAGATGGATTGAGTGCTCTGTTTGATGGGCTTTTGAAACCAATGGCGGTTCTGCGCTTGCACGGAGGGCCGCCATGTCGTGCGCAGACGGATCTGGCAAAGCGTATGCAGTGTCGCGTCGGTCGAAACTCCGTCATGAGGGTTCGATACTTCCCCACGCACGGAATCACCCAACGATACTGTTCGTCCTGAGGTATCGAAAGGCGACCATTACGACGGCGCAGGGATTACCCGGATGAGGCGGCGCTGATGGCGCCTTTGGCGATGACGGGGCCGGTGGGCGAGCCGCCTTGTGGCTCAACCGACACAGCCAGTACGGCCTTGGGGCCCAACTGCGCGACCAGGTCGGCGGGCAGGTGCATTACGGCCTGCTGTCCAGCCGGAAGCAGGCCGACGTCCACGGGCTTGTGGCCGGGTGGAATCAGCCACAGCTCGGTGCTGCGGCCCTGAAGCACGGAAACCATGCCGCGGGCGTCAGTGGGTCTTGAGCTGCCCGCCGCGCAGGAATTGATAGGTGCGGGTGATGTAGAGCAGATCCACTTTTTCGCCGGTTTTCGGAATCGGCGGGAATGGTTCGGCCATGCGCACGATGCGGATGGTGGCGTCGTCGAGCACCTTGCGTCCGGAGCTGCGGATGATGTCGATGCTGTGGATGGAGCCGTTGCGATCGATGCCGACGGTGAGGATCAGGTTGCCGTTGAGGCGGCCGGTGCGCGCGGCGTCGGGAAAGTTGAGCGTGCCTACGCGCTCCACGCGCTTGGCCCAGGCGCGCATGTAGGCCGCATACGCGTATTCCTTGGTGTTGGCGGAGATGAACTTCTTGTGCGGGCGCTTGGCATAGGCCTTGGACGCGGCGTTGATCTCGGCCGCCAGACGAGCCATTTCCATGCGCCGATCCAGATCGGCCTTGGCTTGCGGCAGCGGTTTGGCGTCGTGCTTGCGCTGGTCGGTCTGGGTGGTGACCGTGAAATCGCTGGTGGCCGTGGTGGTGATGCGGTGCGGGCCGCTGGCATCGCTGGGCGAAGGCGCGCTTGGCGACAGCGGGCGCGGCGCCAGTCCGTTCATGGGCGTGGGCAGCAGGCCCGATACCGGTTGCGAAGGCTTGTGTACCTTGTCGCTGTTGCCGCCACCGGCGTTGCTGGCCTGCGCCAGAAAATCCGCGTGCTCGGGCGTCTGGCGATTGGCCGTATTGACCAGGGTCACGTCCAGCGTGGGCAGGTGCGGCTTCGGCTTGGCGATGACGAAAGTGATGCCGAGGATCAGCACGCCGTGCAGGATCAGCGAAAACAGGAGGGTGGCGCTGAGCAGGTCGGCGCTGCCGGGAGTGGAGGCGGTGGCGGTCACGGACGGCGGGCTCCGTGGGTTGCACGGGATCCGGGATCCGGATCCCGGAACCCGGTGTTCAAGGAGCCATGCGGGAAATGTGTGAGTACGAGGCTGTTGGCTGGCATGTGGCTAAAAGCTGAAAAGCGTGATTTCCGGAGCGTGTACGTCGGCTTTTACGGGCCCGGGACCCGACTGCCATCACCACCCACCACTCTGGCCTCGATGGCATCAAACAATTGTCCCGCAATGTTAAGCCCAAATTGCGCATCCAGTTCACGGATACAGGTGGGCGAGGTGACGTTGATTTCGGTGAGCCAGTCGCCGATCACATCCAGGCCGACAAACAGCAGGCCGCGCCGACGCAGATCAGGGGCGACTTGTTCGACAATCCAGCGGTCGCGGTCGCTCAATGGCACGCCTTCGCCACGGCCGCCGGCGGCCAGGTTGCCGCGGAACTCGCCTTCGCGCGGGATGCGCGCCAGCGCGTAGGGCACCGGCTCGCCGTCGATCAGCAGGATGCGCTTGTCGCCGGCGCTGATGGCGGGAATGAATTTTTGCGCCATCACGAAACGTCCTTCGGGGCCGAGCAGAGTTTCCAGCATGGAGTTGACGTTGGTGTCGCCGGCGCGCACGCGGAAGATGCCGCGTCCGCCCATGCCGTCCAGCGGCTTGAGCACGACTTCCTCGTGGGCTGCGACAAACCGGCGCAGCTCGTCCGCATCGCGGGCCACCAGTGTCGGCGGGATGCATTGCGGAAATTGCATGGCGTAAAGCTTTTCGTTGCAGTCGCGCAGCGCCTGCGGCGTATTGACCACCAGCGGTTTTCTGCTTCCGGAGAACGCGCGCTGCGTCAGCTCGAGTACCAGCGTGTCGTGCTGGAATTGCGTGTCCACAGGCGGATCCTTGCGCGCCAGGATCACGTCCATCTCGCCGAGTGGGCGCCATGCGGCCGGCCCCAGGGTGAACCAGTCCGCGGGGTCGTCGCGCACCGTCACCGGACGCAGCAGCCCCCAGGGTTCGCCATCGCGGATTTCCAGCCCGCCCTGCTGGAGATAGTGCGACACGTGACCGCGGCGTTGCGCCTCCAGTAGCATGGCAAGAGTGGAGTCCTTGGCCACCTTGATGGCTTCGATGGGATCCATCAGGACGGCGATGGCAAGATTCATGCATACTCTCCGGGCGGCGGATGGTGGGCTGTCATCCAGTATGAACCAGGCTGCGTACGTTGCCACAAACCACGAA
>DASSBH010000067.1:0-11330 GCA_035698945.1 Oleiagrimonas sp. | reverse complement strand
GGTGCACGCGGTGAAGCGTCCCCCGACGCATCAGGCTGACAAGGCAGGATGGGTACCCCATCCCCTCGCCGCAGCCCGGCGACCGCCTTCAGTTGGCCGATGCGGAGCTGGTGGTGGTGTGCGCCGTGTGGAAACGCGGCTCCTCGCCCAGATCCACTTCCTGGCCGTCGATGATGTGCACGTTGCGCTGTGCGCGTGCGGCCAGTTCCGGATCGTGCGTGACCATGACGATGGTGGCGCCTTCGCGGTGGATGTCTTCCAGCAGCTCCAGCACGCCGCGCGCCATTTGCGTGTCCAGGTTGCCGGTGGGCTCGTCGGCGAGCAGCAGGCGCGGCGAACCGGCCAGGGCGCGGGCGATGGCGACACGCTGTTGCTGACCGCCGGAGAGTTCCGCCGGGTAATGCTTCAGACGCGAGGCCAGACCGACGCGTTCCAGCGCTTCCATGATGCGCTTCTTGCGCTCGGCCGCCTTCATGCCGCGATAGCGCAGCGGCACTTCGACGTTGTCGAACACGTTGAGATCGGGAATCAGGTTGAAGGCCTGGAAGATGAAGCCGATCTTCTCGTTGCGGATTTTCGAGCGCGCGTTGTCGTTGAGACCGCTGACGTCCACGCCATCGAGCATGTATTCGCCGCCGGTGAAGGTTTCCAGCAGACCGGCGATGGTGAGGAAGGTCGTCTTGCCCGAACCGGACGGCCCGGTGACGGCGACGAATTCACCCGGTTTGACGTCGATGTTGAAATCGCGCAGTGCGTAGGTTTCGACGACTTCGGTGCGGTAGACCTTGGAGAGGTGGGTCATTTTGAGCATGGCTGGCGCTCCTGGTGGTGGCTGTTGGATGGGTTTACGGGTGGATGGGTTGATGGGTGGGTGTGGGGCGGGTTGAACACCATCCCCACCCAACCCTCCCCTTGAAGGGGAGGGCTTTTGGCTGAGGCTCCGCCTTGAAGGGATGGGCATTTGCTTGAGGCTCTTCTCTCAAGACGAGAGCCGATCTTTGCTCCCTCCCCTTCAAGGGGAGGGTCGGGGCGGGGATGGTGTTCGCCGTACCCACCAACACCCCCACAAACTCAACGACTGATGACGACACGCTGCGCTCCATTGAAATTGTCGGTTCCGGAAATCACCACCTTGTCGCCCGGCTTGAGTCCCTTGAGGATCTCGACCTTGTCGATGGAGGTGGCGCCAATCTGTATGGGCGTCTTTACGGCGATTCCGTCATGCATGATGTACGCATAGCGACCGCCGGATTCGTCGACGAAGGAGCCACGCGCCACGGTCACCGCGCTGTTGCGATGGTCGAGCAGGATACGCACCGACAGGCGCTGGTTCTGGCGCAGGTGTTCGGGCTTGGCCTTGACGAAGCGCACGCGCGTGGCCACCTGGCCGTTGACCACTTCCGGCGAAATCGCGCTGACGGCGCCTTCCCAGGTCTGGCCGTTGCCGCTGATCTGCGCCTTCATGCCCACGCCGAGGTCGCGTGCGAAGCTTTCCGGCACCTGCACTTCCACCTGCAGGGCCGACAGGTCGATCACGCTCATCAGCTGGGCATTCTTGGCCACGGTGGCCTTGGGCGCCACGAACACCTGGCCCACCTGACCATCGACCGGCGAGCGCACGTTGAGGTCGTCCACCTGGCGCTGCAGGTTTTTCACCAGCAGCGCCTGGCGCTCAGCCGCCAGCTTTTTGGCCTTGATGCCGAAATCGAGGCTGTCGCCATGCAGCTCGATGGCCTGTTTGGCGTTCTTGAGCGTGAGTTCGGCCTTGGCCAGCAGATCCTTCTGGTGCTCCACCTGAACCTTCGAATAGGCGCCGGCCTTGAAGGCGGCTTCGTAGCGGGCCAGGTCGCTTTTTGCGCTGACCGCGTCGATCCTGGCGTCGGCATAATCCTTTTGCAGCTGGGCCCGCTGCGTGCGCGCATCGACCTTGGCCAGTTTGTAGTCCACCTGCATGCCATCCAGCGCCGATTGCTGCTGGGCCAACTGGTTGGTCAACTCGGGGCTGTCGACGATGGCCAGCACCTGGCCTTTCTTCACCGTGTCGCCGGCATGCACCTTGAGCGTGACCACGCCCGGCGAACGCGCATAGAGTGTGGGCCGCACCGCCGCGACGACACGGCCTTCGGCGGCGATGTCGCGCGTGAACGGGCCGCGCTCGACGGTGGCGAAGGCCAGCCGCGAAGCATCGACCGAAGCACCGGCGGACAGCATGCGCGAAGCCCACGGCACCACCAGGACAATCAGGACGATGAGCGCGACGGCCGCACCGATCCATATCAGGCGGCGGCGTGTGGGTTTGACTTCGACCATGCGGTCCTGGGCAGAGGTATCGCGAATCATGGGAACCTTGTGTCGGAGACGCCTGTTGGCGCGTACAAGGATGATTCAGCAAATGGCGTGCCAACCACATGAAATGATACATGTCACTGTTTTATTGAGGTATTTTCATGAGGCACGTCGCCACGGGCAGTGTCCGCGGACACGTGGCGGACAGGGGGCGTACACCTGTCTGCGCTGCCGAATCTTTTCGGCCGGGCACAAAAAACGGTGCCGAAGCACCGTTGATGTTTTGCCGCATTGGTCGGGGCGGCGAGATTCGAACTCGCGACCCCTACAACCCCATTGTAGTGCGCTACCAGGCTGCGCTACGCCCCGACGGGCGGCAAGAGCGGGGATTCTAGCAGGTTCATGTCGGAAGCTGGAAGCCTGTCGATCATATTCCTTCTCCCTCCGGGAGAAGGTGGCGCGCAGCGACGGATGAGGGTACGCATACGCGCAAGACCGGTTGATGCACGAATCGTGATGCCGTCATCGGCAAGACCGAACCCTAACCCGCTTCCGGCGGGAGAGGGGATGGTATTTCAGCCAAGTAGGGCGGGCACTGCCCGCCATGGAAGGCTCGTGCATGCACGAAACTTGATTGGCGGGCATGCCCGCCCTACCGCTCTCCCGGCCGGAGAGGGGTGGCACATCAATGACGCAGGATGCTGAGCACTTCTTCCAGCTCGACGCGCACCTGATGCACGATCTGGTGCGACATGCTCGCTTCGGCCTTGGCCTCCGGGCCATCCAGACGCGCGCGGGCACCGGTGATGGTGAAGCCCTGTTCGTACAGGAGCGAACGGATCTGGCGAATCATCAGCACGTCGTGGCGCTGATAATAGCGGCGGTTGCCGCGGCGCTTGACCGGGCTCAGGGCCGGAAATTCCTGCTCCCAGTAGCGCAGCACGTGCGGCTTGACCGCGCACAGCTCGCTCACTTCACCGATGGTGAAGTAGCGTTTGGCCGGGATCGCCGGCAGTTCGGCGTTATTGCCTGGATCCAGCATAGCCTTCCACCCTCACCTTGAGTTTCTGCCCTGGTCGGAATGTCACCACGCGGCGCGCGGAAATGGGAATTTCCTCGCCCGTCTTGGGGTTGCGCCCCGGCCGCTGATTCTTGTCGCGCAAATCGAAATTGCCGAAACCGGACAGCTTCACCTGCTCGCCGCGCTCCAGCGATTCGCGGATGGCCTCGAAGAAGGCATCCACGAACTCCTTGGCTTCACGTTTGTTCAGGCCGAGATCGATAAACAGCTGTTCAGCCATGGCTGCCTTGGTCAGGGTCATCTCATCCTCGCAGTCGTGCCATGCAATCGTGCTCCAGCGCAGCCAAGGCATCGGCCACACAGCGATTTGCGTCATCGTCGGTTAGGGTGCGCGATTCGTCCAGCAAAATCAAGCCTATAGCCAGACTTTTGCGACCTGTATCCACGCCTTCGCCCTGATATTGGTCAAACAATCGCAGCGTTTTGAGACGTGTGCCCAGTGTCCGGCGAATGCAAGCGGCCACTTCGGCCCAGCGGACATCCTCGGGCAAATCCATGGCGATGTCGCGGCGCACGGAGGGAAAACGCCCGATCACGGCCGCCCGTGGCAGATGTCGTTCGCATACGGCGTCCAGTTCCACTTCGACCACGTAGACGTCGTGATCGAGATCCAGCGCGGCCAGGCGCTCGGGGTGCAACATGCCGATCACGCCGACGTCGCGCCCGTCGCGCCGGATGCGCGCGGATCGGCCCGGATGCAGCCACGAGGGCAGTCCGTCGGCAACCAGTTGCCAATCGTCGGCGACGCCCGTGGCTGCCACCAGGGCATCCAGGTCGCCGCGGATGTCGTGGAAATCCAGCGCACGCGCCTTGACGCCCCACTGTTCGGCGCTGGCCGTGCCGCAGGCGACCCAGGCCACTCGCGCGGTTTCGGTTGGCGCATCGCCCGCCGTGGCGGGCGCGGCGAACACGTGGCCGCGCTCGAACAGGCGCACGCGGGTCTGCTGGCGCGCCAGGTTGTGCTTGAGCGCCTCCACCAACCCCGGCAGCAGCGAGGGGCGCATCACGGCCAGGTCGGCGGTCAGCGGGTTGGCCAGGGGCACGCCCTGCCCGTTCATGCCCCAGGTCGTCAGCAGGTTCGCGTTGACGAAGGCCATGGAGATGGCTTCGTGATAATCGCGATCGACGAGGTCGGTGGCGATGTCGAGCGACGTGCGGCGGGTTTCCGGTTGCGGCCCGAGCACCAGTTCGCCACTGGGGGCGCGCGTCGGGATGTGCTCGTAGCCATGCACGCGGGCGATTTCCTCGATGAGGTCTTCCTCGCGCGCGATGTCGAAGCGGCGGCTGGGAGCGATGGCCTGCCAGCCTTCGTCGGTGGTTTCGACCTGCATGCCGAGGGCGCGCAGCATGCGCTCGACGTCGGCATCGCCGATGGCCAGGCCCAGCACGCGGGCCAGGCGCGCGCGGCGCAGGCGTACCGGCGCGTTGGCCGGCAACGCCTCGATGTTTTCGGCCACGCAGACCGGGCCGGCCTTGCCGCCGGCGATGGACAGCAACAGTTCGGTCGCCCGTTCCAGTGCGCGGCGCGGCAATTCGGGATCGACGCCGCGCTCGAAACGATGCGAGGCATCGGTATGCAGACCCAGCTTGCGCGCCCGACCCATGATGGCGGGCGGCGCGAAGTGCGCGCTCTCCAGAAAGAGGTTGCGCGTGGCGTCGGTGACGCGCGAAGCCTTGCCGCCCATGACGCCGGCCACGGCCAGCGCCGCGCGCGCGTCGGCGATGACCATGAAGCCCTCGTCGAGCACAGCCTCGCTGTCGTCCAGCAGGGTCAGTTTTTCGCCCTTGCCGGCATGGCGCACGAGGATGTCGCCTTCGAGCTTGTCGTTGTCGAAGGCGTGCATGGGCTGGCCCAGCTCCAGCATCACGTAGTTGGTGACGTCGACCACGGCGCTGATCGGACGCACGCCGGCGCGGCGCAGGCGCTCGGCCATCCACAGGGGCGTGGCGGCCGTCGGGTCGATGCCTTCGACCACGCGGCCGAGGTAACGCGGGCAGTCGGCGCCGGCTTCAAGCCGAATGCCACGCGTCGCCTGACTTGTCGTCGGCGCCTGCGCTTCCGGCAGAGCAATCGGTTCGGCGCCCAGAACGGCGGCCACGTCGCAGGCCAGACCCAGCATGCCCAGGCAGTCGGGGCGGTTGGGCGTCAGGCCGATCTCGATGCTGGCGTCGGGCAGGCCGAGGTATGCGGCCAGCGGCGCGCCGACCGGGGCATCGGCTGGCAGCTCCATCAGCCCCGAGGCGTCCGCATCCACGCCCAGCTCCTTGGCCGAGCACAGCATGCCGAACGACTCGATACCGCGCAGCTTGGCCTTCTTGATGACCATGCCGCCGGGCATGTGCGCACCGACGGTGGCCAGCGGCGCTTTCAGGCCGACGCGTGCATTGGGCGCGCCGCAGACGATCTGCAGCGGCTCGCCCTGCCCCGCATCCACCTTGCATATCTGCAGGCGATCGGCCTCCGGATGTTTTTCCGCGACGATGATTTCGCCGACCACGATGCCGTCCAGCGCGATGCCCAGTGGCTGGACTTCCTCGACCTCCAGCCCGGCCATGGTCAGGCGGTGGGTCAGCTCGTCGCGATCGACCTTGATATCGACCAGATCACGCAGCCAGTTTTCGGAAAATTTCATGATGGGAGTTCCGGGTGACGCTTTGAATGCATGGTTTCAGCCAAGCCGCGAGTGTATCGAGTCGGTTCCTTGCCACAGGCTTCATCTCCGTCACTCCGGCGAAAGCCGGAATCCATTTTCCGACCTCGCCGCAAGTCCACAATGGATTCCGGCTCGCGCGCAGCGCGGTCTATCCTGAGCTTGTCGAAGGGCCGGAATGACGGTGAGGTCGTTGCCTGCCCGAGGCCTTGATCCTTCTTGTTTCGATCAACCAAATTGTTCGAGAAACCGCACGTCGTTCTCGAAAAACGCGCGCAAGTCTTCCACGCCGTAGCGCAGCATGGCGAAGCGGTCCACGCCCAAGCCAAAGGCAAAGCCGGTGTAGCGTTCGGGGTCGATGCCGCAGTTTTCCAGCACCTTCGGATGCACCATGCCGCAGCCCAGCACTTCCATCCAGCGCTCGCTGCCGTCGGCGGCCTGCCAGCGGATGTCCATTTCGGCCGAGGGCTCGGTGAAAGGGAAAAAGCTGGGGCGGAAGCGCATCTCGAAATCGCGCTCGAAGAAGGCCCGCACGAAGGTGGCCAGGGTGCCTTTCAGATCGGCGAAGCTGGACGTTTCGTCGACCAGCAGGCCTTCGATCTGGTGGAACATGGGCGAGTGCGTCTGGTCCGAATCGCTGCGGTAGACCTTGCCCGGCGCGATGATGCGGATCGGCGGCTGACGGCCCGCCATGGCGCGGATCTGCACCGGCGAAGTGTGCGTGCGCAACAGGCGTCCGTCGCCAAAGTAGAAGGTGTCGTGCATGGCTCGCGCCGGGTGATGCGGCGGGAAGTTGAGGGCCTCGAAGTTGTGCCAGTCATCCTCGATTTCCGGACCCTCGGCGCGCTGGTAGCCCAGGCGTTCGAAAATGCCGGCCATGCGTTCCATGGCACGCGTGACCGGATGCAGGCCGCCGCGCTGACCGCGCCGGCCAGGCAGGGTCACGTCGATGGTCTCGGAGGCCAGACGCCGATCCAGCGCCTCGCGCTGCAAGACTTCGCGGCGCTCGCCAAGGGCCGCCTGCAGACGCTGCTTGGCCTGGTTGATGGCCGCGCCCTGCGCCTTGCGCTCGTCCGGCGCCAGCTTGCCCAGAGCCTTGAGCTGCGCGGTGATCGAGCCGTTCTTGCCCAGCAGCGCCACGCGCAGGGCTTCCAGCGCCTCCAGCGTCGTCGCGGCGGCGATCTCGCCCAGACTGTCGTCAATGTTGTCCACAGCACCCATCTAAGGTATCCCCATCACACCACCATCGCAGGGCGAGCAATACCCGCCCCACAAAACGAAAACGGGGAGAAGGTCAGGCCTTCTCCCCGCTCGCTCGTATCATATCGCCCGGCAGCAGGCGCCGGGACGATTGAAGCAATTACAGGCTGGCCTTCGCTTTTTCGGCGATGGCGCCAAACGCCTTGATGTCGTGCACGGCCAGATCGGCCAGCACCTTGCGATCCACCGTGATGCCGGCCTTGGTCAGGCCATTGATCAGGCGGCTGTAGCTCAGGCCGAACTGACGGGCGCCGGCGTTGATGCGCACGATCCACAAGCGGCGGAACTGACGCTTCTTCTGCTTGCGGCCGATGTAGGCGTACTGGCCGGCCTTGATGACGGCCTGGTTGGCGGCGCGGAAAACCTTGCGGCGGGCGTTGTAGTAGCCCTTGGCGCGACCGATGATTTTCTTGTGACGGCGACGGGCGATGACGCCCCTTTTTACACGTGCCATGGTCGTGATCCTCCCTTAGACGTACGGCAGCATGCGACGGACATTGCGGGTATCGCAGTCCTGCACATGGTTGGTGGCACGCAGACCGCGCTTGCGCTTGGTCGACTTCTTGGTAAGGATGTGCGACTTGAAGGCGTGGCCGGCTTTGAACTTGCCGGTGGCCGTCTTGCGGAACCGCTTGGCGGCGGCCCGATTGGTCTTGATCTTGGGCATGGGAATGCTTCCGTATCCGGTGATTGACTGATCTGGCGACGGCGTTCTGGCCGCGCTTTCCTTCCTGCCATGATCGGTGATCGACCCATCCAGGCGGGTCGAACGGGCGATTATACGCGAGCTCGAACCCATTTGGGAAGCGGAAAACGAGGTAGGAGCCTGCCTGCAGGCGATTCGGCGTGCCTGATACATTCTGTTGCGCCGAATCGCCAGCAGGCTGGCTCCTACAAAAAAGCAGCGAAAGCGGCTTATTTCTTCTTCGGCGGCCCGATCATCATGTTCATCTGGCGCCCTTCCTGGCGCGGGAACTGCTCGACCTGACCCTGCTCGCCGACGTCCTGCTGGATGCGCTCGGCCAGTTCGCGGCCGATTTCCTGGTGACGCATTTCGCGGCCGCGGAAGCGGATGGTGATCTTGACCTTGTTGCCTTCGTCCAGGAACTTGAAGACGTTGCGCATCTTGATCTGATAGTCGCCGATATCGGTCGTCGGACGGAACTTCACTTCCTTGATCTCGACCTGCTTGGTCTTCTTGCGCGCGGCGTTGGCTTTTTTCTGCTGCTCGAACATGAACTTGCCGAAGTCCATGATGCGGCATACGGGCGGATCGCCGTTGGGCTGGATTTCCACCAAGTCGAGCCCGGACTCACGGGCCATGTCCAGCGCCTCGTCGCGAGTAAGGATGCCGGCCTGTTCGCCTTCGGCATCAATGACGCGTACGCGCGGCACGCGAATTTCAAGATTGCGACGATTACGCTTGTTGTCTGGGGTGGCGATGTGTGTATCTCCTGCAAGTTTCAGTCAAGTGAACGCAAAGCCGTCAGTGCCCTGCGCTCTCCAGTCGCGCGGCAAAATCCTCAAGGGTCATGTTGCCCAGGTTTTCGCCGTCACGACTACGTACGGACACGGTGCCAGCCTCTTTTTCGCGGTCACCGACCACGAGAAGCCATGGCACCTTGCTCAGCGTATGTTCGCGGATTTTATAGCCGACCTTTTCGTTGCGCAAATCGGCCTCCACACGCAAGCCTTTGCCGACAAGGGTTTTTGCCAGCTCACCGGCATAGTCGGCCTGGGCATCGGTAATATTGATCACCACCGCCTGAACCGGCGCCAGCCAATCCGGCAGGTTGCCGGCATAGTTCTCGATCAGGATGCCGATGAAGCGCTCCATGGAGCCGACGATGGCGCGGTGCAGCATGACCGGATGCCGGCGATTGGAATGCTCATCCACATACTCGGCGTTCAGGCGCACCGGCATGGAAAAATCCACCTGCATGGTACCCACCTGCCATGCGCGGCCGATGGAATCCTTCATGTGGTACTCGATCTTGGGGCCATAGAAAGCGCCCTCGCCCGGCAGTTCGTCCCAGTTCACGTCGGCCGCACGCAAGGCGCCGCGCAAGGCGTCCTCGGCCTTGTCCCAGACGGCGTCGTCGCCGATGCGGTCATCCGGGCGCAGGGCAATCTTCACGCTGACGTCGGTAAAACCGAAGTCGGCGTAGACCTTCATGGCCTGGGCGTGGAAATCGGTCACCTCGGACTCGATCTGGTCGGGCGTGCAGAACACGTGGCCATCGTCCTGGGTGAAGGCGCGCACGCGCATCAAACCGTGCAGTGCCCCCGAAGGCTCGTTGCGGTGGCAGGAACCGAATTCGCCGTAACGGATCGGCAAGTCGCGATAGCTGTGCAGGCCGGCCTTGTAGATTTCCACGTGGCCGGGGCAATTCATCGGCTTGAGCGCATACACGCGCTTTTCCGACTCAGTGAAGAACATGTTCTCCTTGTAATTGTCCCAGTGCCCGGATTTCTTCCACAGGCTGACGTCCAGGATCTGCGGCGCGCGCACCTCCTGATAGCCGGAATCGCGGTACACCTTGCGCATGTACTGCTCGACCTGCTGCCAGATGGCCCAGCCTTTCGGATGCCAGAACACCATGCCCGGGCCTTCGTCCTGCTGGTGGAACAGGTCCATGGCCTTGCCGAGCTTGCGGTGATCGCGCTTTTCGGCCTCTTCGAGCTGGTGCAGCCAGGCCTTCAACTCCTTGTCGTTGTGCCAGGCGGTGCCGTAGATGCGGGTCAGCATGGCGTTGTCCGAATCGCCGCGCCAGTAGGCGCCGGCCACCTTCATCAGCTTGAACGCGCGCAGCTTGCCGGTGGACGGCACGTGCGGACCGCGGCAAAGATCGGTGAATTCGCCCTGCGTGTACAGCGACAGTTCCTCGTCGGCCGGGATCGACTCGATGATCTCGGCCTTGTAGTCCTCGCCCAGGCCACGGAAAAACGCCACCGCCTCGTCGCGCGATTTCACCGTGCGCGAAAGCGGCAAGTCTTCCTTGACGATCTTCGCCATCTCCGCCTCGATCTTCGGCAGATCCTCGGGCGTGAACGGCGTCTCGCGCGCGAAGTCGTAATAGAAGCCGTTGTCGATCACCGGTCCGATGGTGACCTGGGTGCCCGGATACAGCCGTTGCACGGCCTGCGCCAGCAGGTGCGCGGTGGAATGGCGCAGGATGTCCAGCGCCTCGGAGCTCTTGTCAGTGACGATTTCCAGGCTGGCGTCATGGTCGATGACGCGGCTGGCATCGACCAGCTTGCCGTCGACCTTGCCGGCCAACGTCGCCTTGGCCAGCCCGGCGCCGATGGAGGCGGCCACGTCCTGGACACTGACAGGGTGGTCGAAGGGCTTCTTGCTGCCGTCGGGGAGTGTGATCTCGATCATGGTGCGTATGTGTGTGCTTTTTTTGAAAAGTCCGCCAGGGATGGCGGGTTGATCTTTGCCGTCAAGGAGGACGGCCTTGAATACACCCCGCGCATAAAAAAAGGACGCCAAGCGTCCCGAAGATGGCTGGGCGTTACAGGTTCAGGATGAAAAACACGTAGTGTCCATGTCGCACGCTCGACCGGCAGTTGCCTGCAAGCCACCTTTGTCTGATGTTGATTCAAGGGTGAAAGCTAGCTGCCGCATCGCCCCCTGTCAACGTTTGCCGCCCTCGGACATACCTTCGCAGGGGCCAGCCTGCCGGCGAACGACTCACATGGTTCCCGGTCGCGAGCAAGCTCGCTCCTACGCGTCAACAAGCCGCTCGGCCAAACCGCTGAAGCGGCGCGTGCTGCGGCTGATGGTGGCGGTGAGCACCTTGTCGTTGGCAACCAAATGGACGTTGGTGCGGGCGCGGGTAACGGCGGTGTAGAGCAGCTCGCGGCCGAGGACGCGGGCGTCTTCCTGCGGCAGCACGATGACCACTTCGTCGAATTCCGAGCCCTGGCTTTTGTGGATGGTCATGGCGAAGGCGCTGTCGTGGGCTGGCAGCGCCGAGAGCGGCAGGCTGCGCACGCCGCCATCGACGGCGGGGAACCAGGCCGCCAGGCGGTCGCCCTCCACCGGC
>DASSBH010000066.1:0-17822 GCA_035698945.1 Oleiagrimonas sp. | reverse complement strand
TTCGGCGCGCGCTTGATCTGCGTGGGCATGAACCGCATACAGGGAAGGCATAATGGCCCGATTTCCCGTCCGACGAGAGCAACATGAGTGGTTTCAGTCTCAACAGCGAACCTTTCACCCTGCAACGCGACTGCCCCGCGGGCATGGTGCCCCAGGGCGATCGCGTCACTCTGCCGGCGGGGCAGATCGGCTACATCACCCAGGCCCTGGGCGGCAGCTTCACCATTTACGTCGAAGGCAATCTCTTCCGCGTGGCCGGTGACGACCACGACGCCCTGGGCAAGCCGGCGCCCGAGCCGCTGGTTCTGCCCGATGACGCCGACGATTCGGACGTGGAAAAACTGGTCTGGGCGCAGCTGCGCACCTGTTTCGACCCCGAGATTCCGGTCAACGTGGTGGATCTGGGGCTGGTCTACGACGTCAGCATGGAACACACCGAGGACGGCCAGCGCAGCGTCTACGTCAAGATGACCCTGACCGCGCCGGGTTGCGGCATGGGCGACATCCTGGTCGACGATGCGCGCGAGAAGCTGGAAATGATTCCCACCATCGTCGAGGCGGACATCGACATGGTGTTCGACCCGCCATGGAACTACTCCATGATGTCCGACGAGGCCAAGCTGGAAACAGGCATGATGTGACTGCCGGGCGGTGCCGGCAGCCACGACGTTGCGCGTCAGAAATCCTTGTCGATGCCGAGATAGAACCCGCGGCGCGGCCCGTATTGCGGCGCGCCGACACCGATGCCCGTGCCGTCGCGCAATTCGTACACGCGATCCAGCGCATTGATCACCGCCAGTTGGACATGCAGTTTGCCCGTGTTGCCGAATCGGACATCGTGCGACAAGCTCAGATTGAGCTGGAAATAGGCGGGCATGGTGGCGCCGTTGGGCACCTTGCCGTCGCGGCGCAAGCCGCTGCCGTACAGGTAATTCGCCCCTATCCGCGTGTCGTCGGTGACGGCATAGGTGATGCCGCCGGATGAAGCCAGTTTCTGATCGTGGTCGAGATGAATGTAGTGGCTGGCCACGTAGGCGAGATCGACCGGGTCGAAGTTGTATTGGCTGGTGATGACGCGCGTACCCTGGGCGCGGGACAGCGCCATGTTGAAGTAGGCGGACACCGGGCCACGGTCGTAGTTGGCCGTGAACTCCACGCCATGGACACGGCCCCTGGCGTAATTGAAGGTGGCATAAACCAGGGCTGCGCCGAACTGGCCTTCATCCTGCAGACGTTGTATGCGCCGGTAATAGGCATCCAGGCCCAGGGTCAGTGAGTCGCCGACATGGTGCTGAATGCCGACATCGTAATAATCGGAGCGCTCGGACAGCGGCGTGTTGTTGCCGTTGTCCGGCACCTGATTGGTGGTGCCGTCGAACCTGGCAATGTCGGTGGCGGTGATGGCCGCGGTGGCTGGCGGGGTGAAGTAGCGCGCGTAACCGGCATGCAGCGTGGTGTCCCAGGTGGCCTGGTAGACAAGTCCCACGCGGGGGCTGAGCTGGCTTTCGGTACGGAATGCCTTGTACACGTCGCCACGCAGACCGTAGTTCATCGTCAGCTTGTCGTTGATGCTCCACTCGTCCTGGACGTAAGCCGACCATGTTTTGGCGACAATGCGGTTGGTGTCGACGATGTTGATCGGCGTGGTGCTGGTCTGGTTGCCATCGGCATCGGCAGGAAAGACCCAGGCGTCGTTCGTGCTGGGCGCGCTTTCGTGGCTGCCGTAAATGCCGTAGCGCAAGGTGTTGTAGCTACCCAGAGGCGTGGCGAAGTCCGCTTGCAACGTGCTGGCGCGATTGCCGCGCGAGATGGTCGAGGCCACGCCATTGAACATCAGGTTGCCGATCCGGTCCGGCATGAAATCGAGGCCGGAATAGCGTTGCCCAAGCGATACCTGATAGTCCGTCTTGCCCATTTTCCCTTGCAGGGAAAGTACCCCGAAACGCGTCTGTTCGCGCTGGCGTTCGTCAAGCGCGCGTGAATCGAAATCGGTGCGGTTCAGATGGCCGTAACCGGGCTTCTGGTTCGGGTTGTTCGGAATTTCGAAACGGTTGTTTGCCATGCCGAACATGAAGCTCAGGCGTGTGTCCTCGTCGATCAGCCAGGAAACATTGCCGAAAGCCTTCAACTGGTTGGTATGGTCGTGGATCGGCTTGCGGCTTGGGGTGGGGTTCTCGATGCCGATGTCGCTTTCGAGGTAGTTGGCGGTGAAGAACCAGCTCAAGCGTTCATCGTTGCCCCAGACCGAGACGTGTGGATTGAGCGTGCCGAACGATCCGCCGGTGATGCCTGCGCTGCCGCCGTTGCCAAGCCTGCGGCCGTTTTTCGTGGTGATGTCCACCACGGCGGCGGTGCGCAGTCCGTACTGGGCGGGCAGGGCGCCGTCCAGCAGTTTTATGTTCTGGACGGTGCGCGCATCCAGCGTCTGGCCGAAGCCCCCGATCGACTCCGGGATGATCACCCCGTTGATGCGGTACTGCAGATTGGCGTGGTCGCCGCGCACGTGCAGGCTGCCGTGTGCATCCTGCACCACCCCCGGCGCCTGCAGCAGCACCTGGTTTACCGGCGTGGCATTGCCCAGCGGCAGTTGGGCGATGGCCTCGTGATCGATCACGTATTGGCTTGAGCCGGTCCCCGGAGACAATCCGTTGCGGGCCCGATCCAGCGTGGCCGTGACCTGCACGGCATGGAGATCAGTGGCGTCGGATTCCTGCGGTGTCGTGGGGTCGGTCGGGGAGTGGATGGCGTGCATGGAAGCGTCGGTGTGGGCGACGGCTTTCGGGCCTGGCGCCAGAAGGGCCAGCGACAGGGCCAGGACAAGTGGGGAGATTTTCATGAGGGGTATTCAAAACAGGCAGGAAGTTTGAAATGATATAATATAACATTTCGAGAATGAAAGAGTGTTCTTCCCGCGCACAGCGACAATGCACCGCGTTGCCACAAAAGATGGACGGATGCATCATGCAGCCGACAACCCCACTTTTTCCCCGGCGCAGCAAACAGCATGGCTGCCGTGAGCCGACACGCCTGCCCCCGAAACGTCCGCGCCTGAGCTTCGCCATCGTCCATGGCGCTTTCCGACCTGTCGGGATGGCACGTCCTTGAAACATCATCCACGCGATGCATTCACCCATCCAATCGGGTTTCTGCGCCTATTGGCTGTCGCCGTACTGGCGTTTGCCGCGGCTGCTTCCACGGCATGGGCAGGCGACACGGACATCCAGGCGGTGACGCTCAAAGGCACGACGGTCACCGCCACGGCCACGAATGCACCACCCGCCCAGGGCACGCAGGTGCATATCGATCGCGCGGCCCTCGAACACCACAACATCGTGGAAGCGGAGGACGTGCTGGCTTTCGCGCCCAACCTCACCATCCGCAAGCGCTACATCGGCGATCGCAACGCCATCATCGGCGGGCGTGCTTCCGGCACGACCCAGAGCGCCCGCTCGCTGGTTTATGCCGACGGTTTGCTGCTGTCGGACTTTCTCGACTCGGGTTATGCCAATCCGCCGCGTTGGGGCATGGTGAATGCCGCCGACATCGAGTCCATCGACATCCTCTACGGGCCGTTTTCGGCGCTGTATCCGGGCAATGCGATGGGCACGACGGTGTTGCTGCATACCCGCATGCCGGATCGCTTCCGGGCCGGCGCGGAGGCACAGGTTTTTTCGCAGCATTTCAGCGATGTCTATGGCGAGGACACGCATCTCGACGGGCGCGCCGGGCGCGCGTTCATCGGCAATCGTCATGGCCGCTGGAGCTGGGAGCTGTCGGTCAGCCGCCTGGACAACCACGGCCAGCCGATGAGTTACGCCACCGCCCGCAAGGGTGGCGATGACGCCACGGCGGTTCCCGTCGACGGCGGTGCGTATGACCGGAACCCCGACGGCAGCGAACGCCTGGTCGCCGGCCCGACCGGCATGGACCACACCCGGCAGACGCAGGCGTCGCTGAAAGTCGGCGTAACGTTGACGCCGCGCCTCAAGGCCCGTTTCACCCTGGGTTGGTGGCACAACCGCAGCGATCTTCATGGCCGCTCGCTGCTGCGTGACGCGGACGGCCAGGTCGTGGATGCCGGTTCCATTCGCATCGATGGCGATACCTGGACATTGCCGCAGGACGCCTTTGCGCCTTCGCGCCGTCAGGATTCACAACGGCTGCTTGGCCTGCAACTGGACGGCCATGTCGGCGCCACCTGGCAATGGCAGGCGGTGGCCAGCCGCTACGACGAACTGCTCGCCCGCGAAGGCGATGCCGCCATGCCCGGAACCGATGCAGGCACGCTGGCCGACAACGGCGGCAGCGGCTGGTGGACATGGGATCTGCGCACGCATGGTCCGCTGGGACCGGACAACACCCTGTATGCCGGCATGCATCTGGATCGCTACCTGCTCGACAGTCGCGTGCATGCCACCGACAACTGGCGCGGCGACGACCATGGCGCGTTGCTCAGTGCCTTCGGCGGACGCACGACCACCGGTGCGATCTATGTCCAGGACACCTGGAGTTTTCAACCCGATTGGCTGCTGACGCTGGGGCTGCGCGCCGAACGCTGGCGCGCCAGTGACGGTGTGCTGGCCGATGCCGACAGCCGTGTTCGTTATCCTTCGCGTCAGATGTCGGCGCTGTCGCCCAAGGCAGCTCTGGCGTGGTACTTCGCCGACAGTTGGCAGCTGCGTCTGTCCGTGGGTCGCGCGGTGCGTTTTCCGACCGTGGGCGAACTGTTCCAGGGCAGTCTTTCGCACCACGTCATCGTCGACAACGATCCCGATCTCGCGCCCGAACGCGCCTGGGCGGAGGATTTCACGCTGGACCGTCATGTCGACAACGGTTATTGGCGGGTCTCGCTGTTTCATTACGCCATCAGCGACAGCCTCTACAAACAGACCGACGTGACCGTTACGCCCCATGTGCGGCGCGTGGGCAACATCGACCGCGTGCGCATTTTCGGCGTCGCCGGCGCGATGCGCTTTCGCGACATCTGGCCCGGTGTGGACGTCAACGCCAGCGTGGCGTTCAACGATGCCGTCACCGAGCGTGATGCCGCCCATCCGTCGGCCGACGGCAAGCAGTTCCCGCGCATTCCGCGTGTGCGTGCCAAGCTGGGCGTGGCCTGGCGGTTTGCACCCGCCTGGCAAGTCAGCCTGGCCGGACGCCACAGTGGCCTGCAGTACGGTTCGCTGGACAACACGGATCGTCTCGATACTTTTGGCGCCATCAGCAGCTTCACCGTTTTCGACGCCAAGCTGCAATGGCATGCTTCGCCGGCATGGACGGCGGCCCTGGGCGTCGACAACCTGACCGATCGTCGTTACTGGGTATATCACCCGTGGCCGGGGCGCACCTGGCTGGCCACGCTGCGTTGGAGCAAACCATGAATCGCCTGTCCCATCATCGTCACGTGAAACACGTCGTGCGCGCCGCCGGCCTGCTGTTGCTGCTGGCGTTCGCCACGTCGGCCATGGCGCACATGTCCATGAGCCACGAACCTGCGCTGGGCGCCAGCGCCGCGTTCGCGCCGGACGGCAGGCTGTGGGTGGTCGGCGTGAAAGGCGAGCACGTGGTGCTGCGCCATTCGGACGGCGCCGGCCAAACACTCAGCGCGCCGGTGATCGTCAACGCCAAACCCGAGCCTGTTTCCGCCAGCGGCGAGAACCGGCCCAAGATCGCGCTGGGGCCGCAGGGCGATATCTACGTCAGCTGGACGGAACCGCTGGCCAAGCCGTACACCGGGCGCATCCGTTTCGCGCGCTCCACGGACGGCGGCAGGCATTTCAGCGCGCCGATCACCGTGCATCACGATCGCGCCGTCATCACCCATCGCTTCGGCACCATGGCGGTGGACGCCAGGGGACGCATCCTGATCGCCTGGATCGACAAGCGCGATCTCGCGGCGGCCAAGGCCGAGGGCAAATCCTACCGGGGCGCGGCCGTGTACTACGCGTGGTCGGACAACCGCGGCGCCAGCTTTGCCATAGAGCAAAAACTGGCCGACCACAGCTGCGAATGCTGCCGCATTGCCATGGCGCACACGCCCGATGGCGGTATCGGCATCTTCTGGCGTTCGGTCTATCCCGGCGACATCCGCGACCACACCTATGCCGAATGGAAGAACGGCAAAGTAACGGCAGCGCCGGCGCGCGCCACCGACACGCAGTGGAAGATCGTCGGTTGCCCGCATCAGGGGCCGGGGCTGGCCATCGCCAGCGACGGCACGCGGCACGGCGTCTGGTTTTCCGCGGCCGGCGGCAAGCCGACCATCTGGTACGGCCAATTGGATCCGGGACATGATCCCCGTCACCTGCAGGCAATGGCCCATGCCGGCGCATCGCATGCCGACGTGATCGCCGACGGGCAGACGGTATGGGTGGTCTGGAATCAGGTGAGTGCCGAGGGCATGTCATTGATGCGTCGCGTGTCGCACGATGGCGGCGACCATTTCGGCGATGCAAAGGCCATCGCGCATGCCTCGGGAGCCGTCGCCTCGCCGCAGCTGTTGCGCGAAGGCCGGCAGGTATATGTCGCCTGGAATACGGATCACGGATTCCGTTTGCTGCCCATGTCCACGCAGACGTCTGCAGCGGCGCAGCTGCGCCCATTGACGGCAGCCGGTGTGCCGAGGCTGTTGCGCGCACCGTCAAAGGGCAAGCGTGTCATCGCCTTGTGGGCGCTGGACTGCATCTGGTGCGAGGCCGACCTCAAGGCGCTGAATGCCATGCAGCGGAAACATCCGGACATCGAGGTGGTCACGGTGGCCATCGACGACATCAGCCAACAGAAAGCCATCCTTCAACGCCTGCGCGCGGCGGGCGCCGCGCATCTGCCAGCCATGGCCTACGCCACGGCCACGCCGCAGCGGCTGAACTACCTGATCGACCCCGACTGGGCCGGCACCACGCCGCACACCCTTGTCATCGACGCCAGCGGCGACGTGAAGGCGCTCAATGGCCAGTTGACCAAAATGCAGCTGAAACAGTTGACACGCCCGTAGCCGTTCTGGCCCGAAAATACCCATTCCGGTCAGGATGAAGCGGTTCCGGCGCGCTGGAATGGATATACGCCGGCGTATTCAAGCAGTTGTTTCCTCAGGAAAAGGTGGCTTTTGCCGGGTCTGGTCAAATAATGGACTTGCAGGAATAGTTTGAACATACCTGTTTGATAAATAAGCATATATTGGCGATCATGACATCGCTTTCCGCATCGCGGGATGCTTCCTCGGCGCGAGAGGAGGTGGATAAAAGCGGGAAAGTTCCGTCTTTGACCCATGAAAAGCGTGACAGGATTCACATTTTCTCCTGTGACTTTCGTCACATGACGCATTTTGTCCATGTCTGACAAATTTTCGTATTGACAACCTGAGGATATTCCCTTTAGTTTCCATGGGTCCGCTGGCGGGGAGGTCGGCGGATGGCTCCACAGCGATGCCGATTCATCGAGCATCGTCCCGCATTGCAACACCCGGCAGCTGCCACTCTGAATGGACTACAGGGCAGAGCCAGTGATCCCGGGGTGCACGTGGAGCCGATTCATCAAAAAAACGCGCCGCGCTTGCGGCATACCAGTCATGAGGCTCCAGTCGGGCCGCATCGGGCTCGCTCGTGCCTTTTTCGGAGGAGGATTTTTTGATGCAAGGTCATTTTCGTTTGAAGTTGTTGGCTGCCGCGGTGAGCATGGGGGTTGCTTCCGCAGCAATGGCCATGATGCCCACTCAGGTGCAAACCACGGGCAATGTGGCCGTGACCCAGGCCACGAGGATCAAGCCGGGGATGCACGTTCTCGGCGTGGTATCCAGCTCGCACCCCATTCACATCGAGGTGGCGCTGAAGCTGCGCAACAAGGCTCAGCTGCACACCTTCATCCACAACGCGCATTCGCCGAGCAAGCTGATCGCCAAGCGCGCGTTGTCGCCCAAGGAGTTCCGCGCCAGTTATTCGCCGACCCAGGCGCAGGCGCAGCAGGTGGCGGCGTATCTGAAGAGCCACGGTTTCAGCAACGTCAGGATTTCGGCCAACCGCATGCTGGTGTCGGCCGACGGCACCACGGCCGATGCGCAAACCGCATTCTCCACGCATTTTGCCAAGGTACGGACGGCCCGCGGGCATGTGGGCTATCTGAACACGGCGGCGGCGCATCTTCCCGCCAATCTGGCCAGTTCCGTGGTGTCGGTCATCGGCCTGCAGAACGTGCATTACGCGCACACCTTCGCCAAGGTCTACGCCGGCGGCGCCCAGACGATGAGCGTGACCGGACACAACCCGATGGACTGGCCGGCCATCTACGGCGGCACCACTTTGCAGACAGCCGCAGGTGTGCCGGTGGGCATCGTGACGTCCGGTTCGTTGAGCCAGACCATCACCGATCTCAATACCTTCACCTCCAACAACGGTCTGGCGCAGGTCACCACGCAGATCGTCAACACCAATGGCACCAGCAATGACACCAGCGGCGTGGGCGAGTGGAACCTGGACAGCCAGGACATCGTCGGCATGGCCGGTGGCCAGGTCGGCAAGATCATCTTCTACAACATTCCCTCGTTGTCCAACTCCAACCTGACGGCGGACTTCAACACCATCGTCAACAACAATGACGTGAAGATCATCAACGTCTCGCTGGGCGAGTGTGAAACCTATGCCCAGCAGGATGGTTCGGCCGCGGCCCAGGATCAGATCTTCCAGCAGGCCATCGCGCAGGGACAGACGTTCTCCATTTCCACCGGCGACAGCGGCGCCGACGAGTGCGGCGACGGCGGCACCACGCCGAGCTGGCCGGCGGCCTCGCAGTACGTGGTGGCGGTGGCCGGTACCCAGGTCAACACCTCCGGCACGAGCTGGGTGAGCGAGTCGGTGTGGAGCGGCACCGGCGGCAGCGAAAGCAATTTCGAACCGCAGCCGAGCTGGCAGAATGGCCTGTTCTCGGGCAGCCATCGCGGCGTGGCCGACGTGGCCTATCCGGGCGACCCGAGCTCCGGCGCCCTGGTGATCGTCAACGGCCAGACCCAACAGATCGGCGGCACCAGCCTTTCGGCGCCGATGTTTGCCGGCTTCTGGGCCCGCGTGATCGCGACCAAGGGCAGCAACATCGGCTTTGCCGCGCCGCTGCTGTATGCCTTGCCGGCGTCGGATTTCCACGACATCACCTCCGGCAACAACGGCGGCGAGCAGGCCGGTTCGGGCTACGACCTGGCCAGCGGCCTGGGCAGCATCATCATGGGTCAGGCCATGTCGGATCTGGGCAGTGGCTCCACCCCGCCGAGCAACAACCCGCCGACTGCCAGCTTCACCGACAGCGTCAGCGGCCTTGGCGTGAGCTTCACCGACACCTCCAGCGACAGCGACGGCTCCATCGCTTCGCGCTCCTGGAACTTCGGCGACGGCGCCACCTCGACCTCGGCCAACCCGAGCCACACCTACGCCAGCGGCGGCACCTACACCGTCACGCTGACCGTCACCGACAACGACGGCGCCAGCGACAGCACCAGCAAGCAGGTGACCGTTTCCGGCGGCAGCAGTGGCGGTACCGCGTTGCAGAACGGCGTGCCGATCACCGGCATTTCCGGCAGCCAGGGCCAGTTCACCCAGACCTATACGGTGACGGTGCCGACGAATGCCTACAATCTCGTGATCACCGCGTCCGGCGGTACGGGCGATGCCGACCTGTACGTGAAGTACGGCTCCGCACCTACCCTGAGCAGCTACGACTGCCGTCCGTGGATGACCGGCAACAATGAAACCTGCAGCTTCGGCGCCCCGCAGGCGGGTACGTACTACGTCAAGCTCAATGGTTACCAGAACTTCTCGGGCGTCACGCTGAAGGCGACCTGGGGTGTGTCCACCCCTGGCGGCAACAACGGCCTGTTCGACAATCCCGTCGACGCGCAGATCCCGGATGGCGGCAGTGTCACCAGCAACCTCAGCGTGAGCGGTGAATCCGGCGCGGCGCCGTCGGATCTCAAGGTGCATGTCAGCATCGTGCATCCGTACAGCGGCGACCTGCGCATCACGCTGATTGCTCCGAGCGGCGCCAGCGTCGTGCTCAAGCAGCCGGACTATTACGACTCCACGAGCAACGTCAACCAGACCTGGACGGTCGACGCCTCGTCCGTGCAGGGCAACGGCACCTGGAAGCTCAAGGTGGACGACGTGTACACCGGCTACATCGGCTACATCGACGATTGGAGCCTGCAGTTCTGACGAGGTATACCGTGCACAGGGACGTGTTTTTTCAGGGAATGAAACACCAGAGCCCGGTCAACCGATCGGGCTCTTTTTCTTGTTGTCTTGTGTAGGAGCCTGCCAGCAGGCGATGGTTGGTATTACGGCAAGGTCGAGCAATCGCCTGCAGGCAGGCTCCTACGACGGCGAATGATGTGCAAAACGGTCAGCCGTCGACCGCCTCAAAGCGGTTGGCCTTGCGGTTCTTGCGCACCTTGCGCGGATCCCACACGCGGCCGTTCATGGCGATCCACACGCCCTCGTCGAGAGTCTGCACCGCACCCACGGCGCAGCCGACGTTGAACACCGCATCCGAACCCTGGAAGCGCGCCGGATTGAGCGCGCCGGTGAGCACGATGACCTTGCCCGGAATGCCCTCCAGCACACGTGCCGTTTCCACCATCGAGTCGGTGCCGTGGGTGACCAGCACGTGGCGATGCGGTTGCGCCTCGATGGTGGCGCGAACCAGCTGGCGGTCGGCATCGGTCATCTCCAGGCTGTCCTTGCGCAGGATCGACGCCACGTCGAACTGGAACGCCACGCCCAGCTGGGTCAGGATGTCGCCGATTTGCGGCGCACCGATCTGGTAGTCGGACTTGGCGTCGAAGTAGATCTTGTCGATGGTGCCGCCGGTGGTGATGATGCTCAGGTACTGCATGTCGGGATGGCCGTCCAACGAGAACAGCCGCCATTATCGCGTGAACCCGCCCGGTTGGCGACCTGGCCGGCGAGCGACGTCCATTTCAACCCCGATTGCCATAAATGGAGTCCGTTCGCTCCGATGCTTCGACAAGCTCAGCATGACGCTGCGCGTATCGAAGCCTGCCTGGGCCTGTCGAAGGGGGCAGTCTGCAAGTTTTCCGTGCCGGATACCCTGTGTGGAAGACGGTTTCCGAATTCTCCATCAGGGCTGGCACAAGGCGCGAACTGCATCGATGTCGTCTTCCGCTGGCAGGCGCAAAAGGCCATGATCGAGGAAGATGGCGAGGGTGGCCCGCGCACGCATGTCATCGGGCTCTCGGGCGGCGTTGCGCGTCAACAGGGCAGCGGCGCCGGCGCGGGCCAATGTCAGGGCCACGCCGCGTGCCTGGGCTTCGAGCTTGTCGGCGTCGGATGTTGCCGCCGTCAGCCGCTGCTGCACAACCTCCAGCGCATGGCCGATGGCATGCACGACGGGCGAGTCGGCGGGTACATCCTTCAGCCAGCCATCGATGCCCTTGCGCAACGGATCAAGACCGCTCTTGCCCAGCACGCGCAGGCTGTCCAGCGACAGCACGTTGGTCGTGCCCTCCCAGATCGAGTACACCTGCGCATCCCGCAGCAGCTGCGGCAAGCCGGTGTCCTCGATGTAGCCATTGCCGCCGAAGCACTCCAGCGTTTCGCTGGCGATGCGCGTGGCCAGTTTGCCCGTCCACAATTTGGTCAGCGGCGTCAGCAGGCGCAGCAGCGCCGGTTCGTGATCCGCGACCTGACGACTTTCCACGCGGCCAAGCAAATCGGCAATGCAAAACGTCAGCGCGAAAGCTCCGGCGAATTCGGCCTGCATGTCGGCGAGCGTGCGCGCATGCAGGGGTTGTTCGATCAGCATCTTGCCGAAGACCCGGCGCCTGCGCGCGTAATCGCCGGCCAGCGCCAGGCAACGCGACATCGAAGCCACCGCGCAGACGGCGTTCCAGGTGCGCGTGACGTTGAGCATCGGCGCCACCTGACGCACGCCATGCGCCAGTTCGCCGAGCGGCCAGGCGGGCACGCCGTCCAGATGAATCTCGGCGGTGGGCAGTTCGCGGGTTCCCAGCTTGTCCTTGATGCGGTCGATGGTGACGCCGTTCCAGCGGCCCTCGGCATCCTTCGTTTCCACATAGAACAATGCCAGGTTATCGTCGACGCCCTCGGGTCGGGCCAGCGCCATGGCCGCTTCGCCGACGATCGCCGAGGTGAACCATTTGCGCCCGTAAAGTCGCCATTGCCCGGTGCCGTCCTGACGGGCGCGGGTTTCGGTATGGCCGACATCCGAGCCGCCGATGGTTTCCGTCATCCATTGCCCCGACAGCCAAAGCGTGTCGGCGTCGCGGCTGAGAAAATGGGGCAGGGCCCGTTCCATCAAGGCGCGGTTGCCGCTGGCTTTGATTGCCGTGGCCGCGCCGTCGGTCATCGCCAGCGGGCAGGTGTAGAACTCGCTGGCCACGTGATACAGGTACACGCGGATGAATTGTTCCAATCGTCCCGTCGGGCCGATGGTTCCGTCGTGGCCGGTGGCCACCAGGCCGTGCCGGGCCGTGATGGCAGCGCCTTCGCACCAGGCCGTGGTCGGATGGATGCGATCCACGCGCCGGCCCCAGGCATCCCATGGCGTGTGCACGGGCACTTCGGCCGGCTTGTGCATGCGCCGACGCCAGGCCATGTGCGCATAGTCGGCCAGGGCTTCGAGATCGGGCGTGACCGCCTTGCGCCGCGCCGCCGGCAACCCGTGTGCCAGCAGATGCTGCAACAGCCGGTCGGCATGCAGGGGATGCGACAGTTGCGGGGCTTCCTGCAAAAAGCTCATGGCACTGACTCCGCGTGCGGAACACGCCATCGATTATATAAGGCAGCGCCTAGTTGATCAGCGTTGCCGAAACCTGCCGACGGTTCCCGCGCAGGGAGCGGAAACCTGTCAGCCTTCGGCTTGCCGACCACGCTTGAGCGCCGCCGCGATCGAGGCCGTGTGCTTGCCCTGAAAACGGGCGATGGCCAGCTCGTTGTCGCTGGGTCGGCGGTCGTTGCCGGCGATGGTGCTGGCGCCATAGGGGCTGCCGCCGGTGATTTCATCGGTGGTCATCTGGCGGGCCTCGCTGTAAGGAACACCAACCACCACCATGCCGAGATGGAACAGGCTGGTGTGGAAACTGGTGATGGTGGTTTCCTGGCCGCCGTGCTGGGTGTTGCTGGAAGTGAACACGCTGCCGACCTTGCCCTCGAAAGCGCCTTTGGCCCAGAACGGCCCGAGCTGGTCGACGAAGTTGCGCATCTGCCCGCACATGTTGCCGTAACGTGTGGGCGTGCCGAAGATGATCGCATCCGGTTCGACAAGTTGTTCGGGCTTCGCCGTCGGGATGTGCGCGAATGCTTCACGTGTTTTTTTTGCGCCGGATTTTTCGAGCACTTCATCGGGCACGAGTTCCGGCACCTGCAACAGCGTGACCTCGGTGTCCTTGCATGCGCGAGCGCCTTCGGCGACGGCTTCGGCCATGGTATGGATATGGCCGTACATCGAATAGAAAACGATCTGGATGCGGGTTGTCATGGCGTCCTCCGGGTGGATGGCACAGATGCCCACCATAGCCAGTCGCGGGTTAATGGGAGCGATACTGACAGCCACCAACTGCCGCCGTTGGGTAGGCGGATTGGCGCAGAGTTGATTTTTTGACACGGATCGACGCGGATGAACACGGATACAGGAAAAGCGCATTCGGATCCGTGTTCATCCGCATTGATCCGTGTCCATTTTCTCGCCACGTTCGTGGCGTCTCATGCGATCGCCATCGGACGTTCGGCGGGCAGTGCCCGCCCTACGATTCCCCGAGTAGCGCGCGATACCGCACCTTTGCCACAGACCGTAGGTCGGGCACTGCCCGACATCAGTGTTCAGGTTTCCGAAGATGTGGGGTTACGCGGAGAGGCCGACCAGTTCCACCTTGTCGCGGGTGACGCGCAACACCGAGCCTTGCTCGTACCAATCGCCGAGCACGATGCGTTGCGCGGGCTGATCATCCAGCGTGAAATCGTGGATGGCGGGGCGGTGGGTATGCCCGTGGACGAGGCGCGTGACGCCAGCTGTGTGCATGGTTTTTTCGACGGCGCCCTGGTTGACGTCCATGATGGTCTGGTCGGTGCTGCCGGTGTGGGCGCGACTTTCCTCGCGCGATTTGGTTGCCAACGCGCGGCGCGCTGCCAGAGGCGTGGCCAGAACCTGGTGCACCCACTCGGGCGAACGTACCTGGGCGCGCACTTGTTGATAAACGGCGTCGTCGGTGCACAGGGTGTCGCCGTGCATCAGCAGGGTGGGCGTGCCCTGGATGTCGTGCACGATGGTATCGTCAGTGATGAGACGCATGCCGGCGAGTTCGGCAAAAGTCTCGCCCAGAAGAAAGTCGCGATTGCCGCGCATGAAATACACCGGCACGCCGCTATCGGACAGCGCACGGATGGCGGCGGCGATGCGTGTGGGCAATTCGGCATCGTCGTCGTCGCCGATCCAGGCTTCGACCAGGTCGCCAAGGATGTAAAGGGCGTCGGCCCGACGGACGTCGTCGCTGGCCAGAAAATCCTCGAACAGGCGGGTGATGTGCGGGCGGCTGTCGTCCAGGTGCAGGTCGGCGATGAACAGGGTGGCCATCAGTGGGTCTTCGGCTTTTTCTTCGTTGCCGGGGCGACCGTGCTCGATGCGCTGGCCAAGGCGCTGGCCGCGCTGGCAGGCTTGGCTTCGCCGATCACGCTGGCGCTTTCGATGACCACCAGCGGCTTGGGCACGTCGCCGGCGAAAGGGCCCTGGGCGTGGGTGGGCAGGTCGCCGATCTTGTCGACCACGTCCATGCCCTTGATGACCTTGCCGAACACGGTGTAACCCCAGGTCAGGCCGCTCTGCTTGCCGACGTAGTCCAGACGGCGGTTGTCGACCAGGTTGATGAAGAATTGGGACGTACCCGAATCGGGATCGCCGCCGCGCGCCACCGCCACGGTGCCACGCAGGTTGCTCAGGCCGTTGTCGGATTCGGCGGATACCGGATCGCGCGTGCGCTTTTGCGTCAGCTGCCGGGTGTAGATGCCGCCCTGGATGAGATAGCCCTTGATGACGCGGTGAAATACCGTGCCATTGTAGAAATCCGCGCGCACGTATTGCAGGAAATTGGCCACGCTTTTGGGCGATTTGTCGGGATACAGCTCGATGACGATGTCGCCTGCGCTGGTGTGCAGCAGCACCTTGGGCAACGGGGCTGTCGCGGTTGACGCGGTGCTGGATGCCGGAGCGGGCGTCTGCGTCGCCGAGGGCGCGGCCATGAGCGGCAGCGGCGCCAGCAACAGGAGGGTCAGCAATGATTTCAACATGACGGCATGGGTTCGCGGGATGCTGGCCTGCATGATACGCAAGTGCGCGCGCACGTGCCGAGGCCATCGGGTGATTGCGGGCAGTCCTTCGACTTCGGCCTTGCGGGCCTACGCTCAGGACGAACGGAAAATTTCAGCTGAGGAGCATGGCATTCAGATCATTCCAGGCCCGTGCGCCCGGGATTGCCTTGGTTGCGATCCTTGGTCTGGATATGACGTTTCTGCAATTCCAGCAGGATCGGGCGCAACTGGTTGACGTCGGCCTGGATGCGGGCGCGCTGATAATAGTTGAGATCCTTGCGCTTGAGCAGGCGCTTCAGCTGCTCCATGGCGTCGAAGGGCCGGCCCGACAGGTAGCTGGCATTGGCCCATGCCTCGCCGGCGTCGACCTTGCTGCCGGCAATCTCGCTGGCGCGCGCATAGGTTTCGAAAATCTGTGGCTCGTCGGCGTCGTTGAGCAGCGGCTTGACCAGCTCCGCCGCCTTGCGCGCATGGGCTTTGGATTTGTCGCCGATGAGTGCGTCGGCATAGGCCAGCACGATGGCGCGGTTGTGCGGCGTGCCGGCATTCAATCGGGCATAGATGGCCAGGGCTTCGGCCTGATGGCCACCTTGATCCAGTGCACCGGCCAGAGCCAGTTGCAGCGGAAGGCTGGACGGGTACCTGGCTGCCAGCGGCTTGATCTGCGCCAGCGCTGCCTTGCTCTGATGGTCTCGCGTCAGCGCCAGCGTATAGCCGTAGCGGTTGGCCGGCGTGTCGAAGCCGGACCGCTGCATGTGCCCACGGTAGTAATCCACGGCCTTGGACGCGTCCTGGCTGAGCACGCGCACGCGCTCGCGCATCAACGCGTAAAGCTCGATTTGCCCGCCGTGGCCATCGCCCGGGGTCATCAGTTCGCCCGGGCTGGACACGTAGCGTATCGGCGCGGTGATCTTTTGCCACTGCTTGAGGCTGATGGGCGGCACCTTGTTCTTTTCGCGGTCGCTTTCCAGCATGCGTGCACGCGACTTGGCGTCGGCAATACGGTTGAGCGTGACCGGATGGGTCTGCAGCAACGCTGGAATGTTGCCGCCGCCACCCAGGGTTTCTTCCATGCGCTGGAAAAAAGTGGCCATGGCAACGGGGTTGTAGCCGGCGGCGGCGAGGGTCTGGATGCCGACGCGATCGGCCTCGATCTCGTCCTTGCGCGTGAAGTTGATCTGGCGCTGCTGGATCATGCCCATGCCGGCGGCCAGAACGCCCATCGCGGCGTTGCTGCTGCCGTCGTTGTAGCCGTTGTAGCCGACAGCATAGCCATGGTTGCCGCTGTCGGCGGCGCCGGCGGCAATGGCGCCCAGCAGCACCAGCGCCATCAGCGGCGCGTCCTTTTTGGAGGCCTCGAAGGCGCGCTCCAGGTGATGCTGGGTGATGTGGCCGATTTCATGCGCCATCACCGCCGCCAGCTCGTCTTCGCTGTGGGTCAGGTCGATCAGCCCGGCGTTGACGCCGATGTAGCCACCGGGTGCGGCGAAGGCATTGATGACCGGGGTGTTGACGACGAAAAACGTGAACTCTTGCGTGGGCTGGTCGCTGTGCGCCACCAGACGGTAACCGACGTCGTTGAGATAATCGTGCACCAGCGGATCGTCCAGCACCATGTGCATGGCGCGCATCTGGTGCAGCATGCTGGCGCCGTACTGACGCGCTTCCTGCGGCGACAACATGGCCTGCGCCGAACCGCCCAGATCGGGCAGACGCACGTGATCCTGCGCGCTGGACGCGCCCGAGGCGAGAGCGAGGCAGGTGCCGAGCAATCCGGCGGCGAGTTGGCGGATCAACATGGGGGGCGACAAACCGATGGCAGCATGACCATATGACCACAATAACCCAGCCCGGGTTCATGCACTATGACCGCATGCGCGGCCAACCTTGCGTGCGCCGGGCGCAGCCCCATATTCAATAGCATCCTGCCAATCCTTCCGAGGGAGCCTGTTGTGGCACAGATAGAGATGTACACCACCCATGTTTGCCCCTATTGCGTGGCGGCCAAGAACTTGTTGAAATCCAAGGGGCTGGAGTGGAACGAGGTCTTCGTCGACACCGATCCGGCACAGCGCGAACTGATGCTTGAACGCAGCCAGGGACGCCGCAGCGTGCCGCAGATCTTCGTCAACGGCCACCATGTCGGCGGCTACGACGATCTGGTGGCTGCCGACCGCAATGGCCAATTGGCGCGTCTCTTGGATATGAATGAATCGGGGTAGGAGCCTGCTTGCAGGCGACCGGCGTCGAGGCATCATCATGCGTTGAGGCTATCGCCTGCAGGCAGCTCCTACCGCCGTCCTTAACACCGTCCGCGAAAATGGGGTGTCATAAATACCCATCCATCATGCCGCATGGCGATCACGATATAATGGGCGGCTGTTGTCATTGATTTGGCGTGCCGCGAGCCGCCTTGAGGAGTTCCCATGAGCAAGACCATCGCCGTGATTCGCGGGGACGGCATCGGCCCCGAAATCATGTCCGCCACGTTGCGCGTGCTGG
>DASSBH010000065.1:0-3135 GCA_035698945.1 Oleiagrimonas sp. | reverse complement strand
CCTTCAGACAGCGGCGGACGGGTGGAGGACAAGGCCCGCAGGGGGCTGGCAGGGATGCCGGCCTTTTTCCGAGGGCCAGGAAGGCCCTTCGGAAAAACCCCGGAACCCGGGAGCGCACCCGAAGGGCGCTGTCTGTTGGGGTGGTTTCTCTTTGGTTCGTTTCTCTTTTCCACAAAAGAGAAATGAACGAGCGCCGACAGGCGCGATACCGCCGTCAGGCGAAACGAGCGCCCGCAGGGCGCAATACGCCGCCGCACGGCGGCAAAACTACTCAAGCAAACGCAAAACTATCAGGGCGAAGCCCCATCAAAAACAACCGGCCAAGCCGGTACACCCCCCCCCACCCGTGATCAGCGGTAACGGTAGGTGATGCGACCTTTGGTAAGGTCGTAAGGTGTCATTTCGATGCGCACCTTGTCGCCCGTCAGGATGCGGATGTAGTGCTTGCGCATGCGTCCGGAGATATGCGCGGTGATCACGTGGCCGTTTTCCAGCTCCACGCGAAACATGGTGTTGGGCAAGGTTTCCTGCACCGTGCCTTCCATTTCGATTACGTCGTCTTTGGCCATGGCCTGTCTGTCAGTTGAGGTTGCACAATCGGACTATTTTGACACGAATGGCCGGCAGCGTTAAGGATGCATCATGGCTCGGATGGAAAATATTTATCCAGCTTGCGCTGGATTTCCGCCTCCACCGTCGGCTTCAAGGGCGTCAGGAGCAGGCCCAGCCGGGCGCTGACGTGCACTTCGTCGCCGCTGACCGCGATGAATCCGTCCACGCCGCTGCGGGCGAAATGCAGGGTATTGCCTTTCCACGTGGGGGTGACGCCGAACTTTTCTTCCAGACTTTCGGCGATGTGGCCGATCACGGTTCGTGCCTGGTCGGCGCCGAGGGCGTGCCGGCGTTTGATGTCGATGAGGGATGCCATGAGGGAATGATGGCCGGTATCACCTGGGCTGACAATGCCTGGACGTCGCGCGATTCCTCCGGGCGGGAGAAGGGATCGGTACGGGTCAGCCGCATTCTGCTATGTTCCGCGCTGGCATTGCGCAACTGAAGTGCTTTCATGCGGATCGAGTTTGCACACGCTGTCCATCCTCCGTTGTCCTGGTCGGGAGCTCCGCTGCGCATCGGCAGTGCCGCCGACAATGATGTGTCGCTGCGAAACCGGGGGGTGGCCGATCACCATGTGACGCTGTCGCGCGATGCACGCGGACTGGTGCTGGAAGTTTGCGAAGGCGCCGGCCGCGTGTACGTCAACGCCCGCCCGGTGCGCGAGAAGGCCTTGTTGCGATGCGGCGACAGCCTGGGCATCGGCGAGTGCCGCCTGCATCTTGTCGCCGATGCGGTGTCCGATCCGACGGATGCCGAGCCGGGTGCGGATGCGGCAGCCGTGATGGCGTTGCGCATCGTGGCCGGGCCGTTGTCCGGACGGGTGTATGCACTCGACGAAACGCTTGCGCTGGACGACCACGGGCCGATGGCCGTTCCTCGTGGCGATGGGGCGCTGGTGCTCGAACCCCACGGACGGCAGGTGAAGCTGGATGCCAGCAGATTGCCGTCATCGCGGACCGTGAGCGTCAACGGTCGGGACAGACGGCAGGCGTTGCTGGAAGACGGCGACCAGGTCGTGATGGGAACGCTTCGTTTCGTGCTCGACATCAGTGCCGACACGCCGTTGCCGCCGGCATCCGACGAGGCGGAGCCGGTTTCGGACGATGACGCGGCCAGCCGCCGCAATGCGCGTCATCCCGAGATGTGGTGGCTGATCGTCACGGCGGCCGTGCTGGCGCTGGTGCTGGCCGCAGCCCTGTTTCTCCATTTTTGACCAGGCATCACATACGTGTGGGATAAGTGCTGCTTGCTGCATGGAACCCTTGCGTAGGGCGGGCACTGCCCGCCAATGGGGCTTCCACGGCGGGCAGTGCCCGCCCTACGTATCGGTGTGTCGTTGAGGTGATATGCCGTTATGGCTTCCCGCCATGAGCGCGCGCTTGCCAGCCATCCTTGACGCCGCATAATGACCGGATCGTGACGCGACGAGGTATGGCCGTGGCCAGAGTGTGGAATTTCAGCGCGGGTCCGGCGGCATTGCCGGAAGCCGTGCTGCGCCAGGCGCAGGCGGAACTGCTCGATTGGCGCGGGCAGGGGGCGTCGGTGATGGAGCTGTCGCATCGCGGCAAGCCGTTCATGCAACTGGCTGCCGAGATCGATCGCGACATGCGCGAGCTGGCTGCCGTCCCCGACGACTACGCGATCCTGTTTCTGCAGGGCGGCGCCACCCAGCATTTCGCGCAGATTCCGATGAACCTGGCGGCGGAAGGCGACAGTGCCGACTATCTCGTCAGCGGCCACTGGAGCGACAAGGCCGCCCGCGAGGCTGCGCCCTACGTCAACGTGCGTGTCGCGGCTTCCAGCGCTGGCGACGATTACCGCACGTTGCCCGAGGCGACCCATATCGATCCACATGCGGTCTATCTGCACTACACACCGAATGAAACCATCCACGGCGTGGAGTTTGCCGATATTCCGGCAGTCTCCGAAGGCGTGCCATTGGTGGCCGACATGTCCTCGGACATTTTTTCGCAGCCGCTGGATGTCAGCCGCTTCGGACTGATCTATGCCGGCGCGCAGAAGAACCTCGGGCCGTCCGGCGTGGTGCTGATGATCATTCGCCGCGACCTGCTGGATCGCGCGAGCCGACCGATGGCCAACATCTTCCGCTACGCCAGCCAGGCCGAGCACGATTCCATGCTCAACACACCCAACACCTGGGGCTGGTATCTCGCCGGGTTGACCGTCAAATGGCTGCTGGAACAGGGCGGACTCGCCGCCATCGGCAAGCGCAACCGGGCCAAGGCCGCATTGCTGTACCAGACCATCGACGGTTCGGGCGGTTATTACCGCAACGACGTGGACGTGGCCGCGCGCTCGCGCATGAACGTGCGCTTCAACCTGCACGACGCGGCCCTGGACGCGCTGTTCCTGCAGGAATCCGAGGCGGCCGGCATGATCGGCCTCAAGGGCCATCGCGTGCTCGGCGGCATGCGCGCATCGTTGTACAACGCGGTGCCGCCCGAAGCCCTCGAAGCGCTGGTGGCTTTCATGCGTGATTTCGCGCAACGACATGGTTGA
>DASSBH010000064.1:0-7893 GCA_035698945.1 Oleiagrimonas sp. | reverse complement strand
CGCAGCGAAGAGGCGCGCAAGGTGCTGGCGGCGGCCCGCAAGCTGGCTCCCGATGATGCCGCCCTGCGTGCCCTGGCGCGGAAGATCAGCCCGTGATGCGCTGGCTTGCGGTGGCGTTGGTCGTGGTGCTGATGGCCGCCTGCGCACCGGTACGCATCAAGGGCAATGCCGATACGCTGGGCACCCAGACAGCGCGCGAAAAGCAACTGGCCCACAGTGACCATTGGGTGCTGCGCGGGCACCTGGGCGTCTCCGACGGGCATCACGGCGGCAGCGGCTCGCTGACCTGGGTGCAGAACGGCGACCGCTTCCAGTTCACCGTGCGCGCGCCCATCACCGGACGCAGCTTCCGCCTCGTCGGCGGGCCGGATGGCGCCGTGCTCGAGGGCCTGGATCAGGGCACGGTGCGCGGCCCGGACGCGCAGGCGCTGCTGGCCCGCGTACTCGGCTGGCGCGTGCCGATCAAGCCGCTGCATGACTGGGTGCGCGGTTTGCGTGCCGGCGGTGCGACATCGGATGCGACCTTGCGTTTCGGCGCCAACGGTTTGCCTTCGCTGCTCAAGCAGGACGGCTGGACGGTCGAGTACCGCGACTGGTTCACCGACATCACGCCGGCCCTGCCGCGCAAGGTATACGCCGCGCATGGCGATTACCACGTGCGCCTGTCCATCAGCAGCTGGACGCGTCGATGAGCTGGAGCGACTGGCCGGCCCCGGCCAAGCTCAACCTGTTCCTGCACGTCACGGGGCAGCGTGCGGACGGGTATCACAGCCTTGAAACGGTGTTTCGCCTGCTCGACTGGGGCGATACGGTGCATCTGCGGCTGCGTGCCGACACGGACATCCAACGCGCGAATGACGTGCCCGGCGTGCTGCCGGACGACGATCTGACCATGCGCGCTGCGCGCCTGCTGCGACGGCAATCCACGCAGGCGCTGCCGGGCGTGGACATCGCCGTGGACAAACGCATTCCCATGGGCGGCGGCCTCGGCGGCGGCAGTTCCGATGCGGCCACGGTGCTGGTGGCATTGAACTGCCTGTGGCAGCTGGGCCTGGATGAGGATGCGCTGGCGGCGCTGGGCCTGCAGCTGGGCGCGGACGTGCCGCTGTTCGTGCGTGGCCGCAGCGCCTGGGCCGAGGGTGTGGGCGAGCAGCTGACGGCCCTTGATCTGCCGGCTTGCAGCTATGTCATCCTGAACCCGCACGCCAGCGTGTCCACCGCCGAACTTTTTCGTGCGCCCGAATTGACACGCCATGCCGCGCCCGCGACAATTCGCGCCTTTCTCCGCGGCGAAATCACGGACAATGCCTTCGCGCCGGTGGTGCGCAAGCGTTGTCCGCCCGTGGCGGCGGCGATGGACTGGCTCGACCGGTTCGGTTCGGCGCGGCTTTCGGGCAGCGGCGGATGCGTGTTTCTGGAAACGGCCACCCGCGCCGAGGCTGAACGTGTCGCGGCGCAGTGTCCGCCGCCATTCAGCGCCTTCGTCGCCAACGGCGTGAACGTGTCCGCACTGTCTGTCGCGGTGGAGAAATTTGGCGCAAGCCGGGATAATGCTCCGGCTGGTGCTTGACCGTCACGGCGGTCGATTCATGTTGGGGCGTCGCCAAGTGGTAAGGCACGGGGTTTTGATCCCCGCATACGCAGGTTCGAATCCTGCCGCCCCAGCCATTTTCTGCCTGTCGCGGGTGGGCATCCGCGGCTTCACGTCAACCGGGTGAGACGATGAGCGGAACAGATTCACGGGGACTTGATGTGGACAAGGCTGGCCTGATGCTGTTCACGGGCAATGCCCATCGCAAGCTGGCCGAGGATGTCGCGCATCGTCTTGGCGTCCCGCTGGGCAAGGGGCTGGTCGGCCATTTCAGCGACGGCGAAGTCCAGGTCGAGATCGAGGAAAACGTCCGCCGTCAGGAAGTGTTCGTGCTGCAGCCTACGGGTGCGCCGAGCGCCGAAAACCTGATGGAACTGCTGGTGCTCACCGACGCACTCAAGCGCGCCTCGGCAGTGTCGGTGACGGCGGTGATGCCGTATTTCGGCTACGCCCGCCAGGATCGCCGCCCACGTTCCACGCGCGTGCCGATCACCGCCAAGCTGGCCGCGCGCATGATCGACGCCGCCGGCGTCGACCGCGTGCTCACCGTGGATCTGCATGCCGACCAGATCCAGGGCTTTTTCGACATTCCGGTCGACAACGTCTACGCCTCGCCGGTATTGCTGGCCGACATCTGGCGTCGGCATTCCATGGAAGACCTGATCGTGGTCAGCCCGGACGTCGGCGGCGTGGTGCGCGCGCGCGCCATTGCCAAGCGCCTGGACGACGCCGATCTGGCCATCATCGACAAGCGTCGTCCCAAGGCCAACGTGGCCACGGTGATGAACATCATCGGCGACGTTCAGGGCAAGGACTGCGTGCTGGTGGACGATATCGTCGATACCGCCGGCACCCTGTGCGCCGCCGCCGCGGCGCTGAAGGACCGGGGGGCGAAGTCGGTCGAGGCCTACTGCGTGCATCCCGTGCTGTCCGGCAAGGCCATCGACAACATCAATGGTTCCATGCTGGACCGCCTGGTGGTCACCGACACGCTGCCGCTGTCCGCGCCGGCCCGTGCCTGCGAAAAGATACGGCAGTTGACCGTGGCCGAGCTGCTGGCCGAAACCATCCGCCGCATCGCCTTCGGCGAATCGGTCAGTTCGCTGTACGTGGACTGAGGCCGCGATGCCGGCGTGCGCTGGCGCTGCGGTTCCATAATGGTGCTACAATAACCGGCTGTTTTCGTGGCGAAAGGCGTGAATGCGCCGTCCGCCAGCCGTCGTTTTCAACCGGCTTTCCTGGTCGCGGGAAAGCCATTCGTCGCCGCGAGGCGGCTTCATCAACCAAGGTAATCAAGCCATGGCTTCAAATCACAAGATCACGGCCACCCGCCGTACCGATGCAGGGAAAGGTGCGAGCCGCCGCCTGCGCCGTGCGGGCCAGGTGCCGGGCATTCTCTACGGCAACAACGTGGAGCCGCTGAACATCCAGCTCGACCACGAGGATCTCATTCTCGCGGCCCGCAACGAGTGGTTCTTCTCCTCGGTGCTGGATCTGGACGTCGAAGGCGAGCTCCAGCGTGTGCTGGTGCGCGACTGGCAGATGCATCCGTACAAGCAGCACATGCTGCACATGGATTTTCTGCGCATCGACGAAAAGGCCGAAATCCGCGTCAGCGTACCGCTGCACTTCCTCAACCAGGAAAGCTCGCCGGCCGGCAAGGCTTCCAGCGTGGTCATCAGCCACAACCTGACCGAAGTCGAAGTGGCCTGCCTGTCCAAGGATCTGCCCGAGTACATCGAGGTGGATCTGGCCACGCTGGAAGAGGGCGACCTCATCCACATGTCCGATCTCAAGCTGCCCGAAGGCGTGACCCTGCCGGCACTCAAGCTGGGCAAGGAACACGACCAGACGGTCGTCAGCGCGCACGCGGTCAAGGCCGAGGTCGAGGCCCCGGTCGAAGGCGAAGCCCCGGCGGAAGGCGAGGCTCCGGCCGCCGAAGCGAAGGACGATGAGTCCAAGGGCGAAGACTGAGCCCTGCGCATGATCGCCGATTCGCCAGCCATGGCGGGTCGGCGGATCGGCAACGTTCATCTGAACCGTTGCCAACGCGCCGCATGTCATGACTGGATTACGTCTCATCGTCGGTCTGGGCAACCCCGGATCCGAATATCTCCGAACCCGGCACAATGCCGGGTTCTGGTTTGTCGATGCGCTGGCGCAAGGCGCCGGTAGCGTGTTCCGCAGCAACGGCAAGTTGCACGGCGAAGCCTGTCAGGTAAATGTCGGCGACAGCCAGGTGTGGTTGCTCAAGCCGTCCACGTTCATGAACAAGAGCGGCATCGCCGTGGCCTCGGCATTGCGCTATTTCAAAATCGAGCCCGAGCAGTGCCTGGTCGCGCATGACGACCTGGATCTGCCGCCCGGCGTGGCGCGTCTCAAGTTCGACGGCGGTCATGGCGGTCAGAATGGCTTGCGCGACATCGTCAGCCATGTCGGCCATGGCAAGTTCCATCGTCTGCGCGTCGGCATCGGCCACCCCGGCCATCGCGACGCCGTGCTCAAGTGGGTGCTGGGACGACCTTCCGCGCAAGACGAGAACGCCATGGTGGATGCCATTGCCGCCGCGCTGGATGTGTTGCCGTTGGCCGTGGCGGGGGACCTCAACGAAGCCATGAAGCGGTTGCATACGCAGGACGCGTCATAGCCACACGGCGGTCATGGCGGGCGGACACTTGTGTGTTCTGCCTTGCGCCTCCCGTTTTTGTATTTTGCAGTCCAGAGTCTCGAAACCTTGGAGTAACCCCATGGGCATCAAATGCGGCATCGTCGGCCTGCCCAACGTCGGCAAATCCACCCTGTTCAATGCGCTGACCCGCGCGGGCATTGCCGCGGCCAATTTTCCGTTCTGCACCATCGAGCCCAACGTGGGCGTGGTGCCGGTGCCGGACAAGCGCCTGAACGAGCTGGCCGACATCGTGCATCCGCAGAAACTGGTGCCCACGGCGGTCGAATTCGTCGACATCGCCGGGCTGGTGGCCGGTGCGTCGAAAGGCGAGGGTCTGGGCAACAAGTTTCTGGCTCATATTCGTGAAGTCGATGCCATTGCCCACGTGGTGCGTTGCTTCGAGCACGGCGACATCGTGCATGTGGCCGGCAAGGTCGACCCGTTGGCCGACATCGACACCATCGACACCGAGTTGGCCCTGGCCGACCTGGATAGCGTCGAAAAAGCCATCTACCGCAACGATCGCGCCGCCAAGGGGCAAGACAAGGACGCCATCGCCCGCAAGCCGGTGCTGGAAAAGCTGGCTGCCGCCCTCGGCGAGGGGCGCGCCGCACGCAGCGTGGATCTGGATGACGAAGAAAAGACTTTGACGCGCGAGCTGTTCCTGCTCACCATCAAACCACTGATGTACATCGCCAACGTGCGTGACGACGGTTTCGAGAACAACCCGCATCTGGATGCGGTGCGTGAGCGCGCCAAGGCCGAAGGCGCGGAAGTGGTGCCAGTGTGCGCCGCCATCGAGGAAGAGCTGATCGAGCTGGACGACGCCGATCGCGAGATATTCCTGGCCGATCTGGGTCTGGAAGAACCCGGTCTGGATCGCGTCATCCGCGCCGCCTATCGCTTGCTGGGTCTGGAAACCTATTTCACCGCCGGCGAAAAAGAGGTTCGCGCCTGGACGGTCAGGAAAGGCTCCACGGCGCCCCAGGCGGCCGGCGTCATCCACACCGATTTCGAAAAAGGCTTCATCCGCGCCGAAACCATCAGCTACGACGACTTCGTCAAGTACAAGGGCGAGGCCGGCGCGCGCGAGGCCGGTCGCCTGCGTACCGAAGGCAAGACCTACATCGTCCAGGAAGGCGATGTGCTGCACTTTCTGTTCAACGTCTGAGTTTCCTGAGGGGGAGCGATCATGTCGGGACAGCAACGCGAAGTGACCTTCCGTTTTCTGGCGCAGCCCAGCGACGTCAATTTCGGCGGCAAGGTGCACGGCGGCATGGTGATGAAGTGGATCGACCAGGCCGGCTACGCCGCCGCCGTGGGCTGGGCCGGCGCCTATTGCGTGACCGTGTCCGTGGGTGGCATCCAGTTTGTCGCACCCATCCTGATCGGTGATCTGGTCAGTGTGCATGCCCGGCTGGCGCATACCGGCACTTCCAGCATGCATTTCACCGTGGACGTGCTGGCTCGCGATCTTGAAACCGGCGCCGAACGTCTGGCCACCAGCTGCGTGATCGTGTTCGTGGCATTGGACGGCCCCGACGGCAAGCCGACCAGCGTCCCCAAATGGGAGCCGCGCGACAGTCGCGACCGCGAGCTGCGCGACAGGGCGTTGAAAATCGCCGAGCTGTCGCGCGCCATGGAAGCCCAGGCACGCCTGGCGACGGAAGCGTAGGACGGGCACTGCCCGCCAAGGAAGGTTCAAGTCTGCGCACGGTGCATCCGGCGGGCAGTGTCCGCCCTACGGAAGACTCAGCTCGTGTCCTGGACATGCACTACGGATTTTTGCCACAGCCGGTGTTCCAGCCAGCGCGGCGTGGTGACCGGATTCAGAAGACGCTGCACCAGACCTGACGACAACGCCAGCGCCACCACCGCCGACCCGAGCAGCAGCAAGGGCGTCAACCAGCCGCCTGGCCATGTGGCCAATAGTGCGAAAAGCCCGCCGCCTACGGCGAACTTGATGACGAAGCCTTGCAGCACATAGGCGCCCAGGCTGCGCGATCCAGGGCCGCTGATGAACTTGTGCCGCCGCGGCACCAGGCTCAGAAACGCCAGCGTGCAGGCCATGGCCGCGCACAGCAGCAACAGCCGAATCGCCACGCCTGGCAACAGGTTCACCCCCAGCGCGGCGTAACCGTAACTGCCATACAGCCAGCGTGGATCCGGTTTGATGCGCGCAACGGCGACAAACACGGCAACCAGCGTGGCCACGGCCAGCAACCGTACAGGCCATGTCCCGCTGCGTCTGCGCCAGCGCAACGCCCACATCCATCCCATCAGGAACAACGGGAAAAATACCAGCGTGCGCGACAGCGACAAGTAATAGCCGATATCGCCGAAACAACCCGCAAGCAAGGCCACGGCGACCGCGATCACGAAGCAATGGCGCAGGTGTGCGAACAACGGCAGCAGCACCCGCCAGCAGGCCAGGCTGAGCAGGTACCACAGCAGCCAGTAAGGGGTGGTCACACTGCCCGGCCCATCGCCGGGCCAGATCGGCGACAACGCCGCCAGCGCATACAGACCCTGGAACACCAGGTACGGCCAGAGCAGGCGAAACGCCACGCTGCGCAACAGCCGACCGTCCACATGCGCGCGCGACACAGCTCCCGAGAGGAAGGCGAACGCCGGCATGTGAAAGGTGTAGACAAACCGGTAGCAGTCGCCAAGCCAGGGGTGCGCATCCAGCAGAGGCTCCAGCGAATGGCCGAACACCACCAGGGCGATCAGGATGAAACGCGCATTGTCGAGCCAGGGATCACGCCTTTTGTGCGCGGATGAGGGGGCAGTCATGCACCCACGGCAATCAACATCACCTTCAGAAGATGTGCATGAAATGTTGCCAAAGCGTTGTCCCTGCATGGACGCCCTTGCGGCAAGCGACTTGCGCGGCGACACGCGGCATTCATGTAGCTGCCTTTCGGATGAATGTCTGCCGTTTCGCGCAATGTCTGTCGTCGGCGGCGCGTGCTTTACGGTGCCACCCACCGTTGGATTTGCGCACATGTGGCAATTCAGTATTGACAGTTCGCGGCCGGCCCACGAAAATGCCCGTCCTTTGTTGGGCGGACACCCATACAGTGTTCCCTCCGACAGCGACAGCAAAAAGATTTCCCGGAGGGATACCCAAGCGGCCAACGGGGGCAGACTGTAAATCTGCTGGCTTACGCCTTCGGTGGTTCGACAAATTCGCCGGGAGCGAATTTGAACGCGACGCGAAAGCGGCGCGGCCCGAAGGGCGGAGGGCAGGAAGCCCGGAGTCATCCACCTCCCGGTGGTGCGCAGCACCACTTGTCGGATGACACCAGGATGCATCGGCCATGCATCGGACAATTGAATAGATTTCCCGGAGGGATACCCAAGCGGCCAACGGGGGCAGACTGTAAATCTGCTGGCTTACGCCTTCGGTGGTTCGAATCCACCTCCCTCCACCAACAAGACGACACGCAGGAAGCGTGTCGACAAGCCCGAAAGGGTAAGGTTTCACCCCGCAGGGCGGGAGTAGTTCAATGGTAGAACTTCAGCCTTCCAAGCTGACTGTGCGGGTTCGATTCCCGTCTCCCGCTCCATTGAGTCACTTCGGTTCTCGGGGGCGTACAGCATCTCGCTCATGTAGCTCAGTCGGTAGAGC
>DASSBH010000063.1:0-3291 GCA_035698945.1 Oleiagrimonas sp. | reverse complement strand
TCGCAGGTGGCCGGCGTGGGCCTGGTGTCGATCGCCGGCGACGTGCGTCCGGCGGTGCGCGTGGAAGTCAATCCGGCCAAGCTCGGCAACATGGGCCTGACCATGGAGGACGTGCGCAGCGCGCTCACCCAGGCCAACGTCAATGCCGCCAAGGGCACGCTCAACGGTGCGGTGCGCACCTACTCCATCGGCACCAACGACCAGCTTTCCAGCGCCGCCGAGTACGCCGACACCATCATCAGCTACAAGGACGGTTCGCCGGTCTATCTCAAGGACGTGGCCGATGTCATCGACGGCGTGGAAAACAACCAGCTGGCGGCCTGGGCCAATGGCGAGCCGGCGGTGCTGCTGGATATCCGCCGCCAGCCCGGCGCCAACATCATCCAGACGGTGGAGAACATCCACCGCATCCTGCCGCAGCTGCGCAGCGTGCTGCCGGCGTCGGTGCACCTGAAGGTATTTTCCGACCGCACCGTGACCATTCGCGCCTCGGTGCACGACGTGCAGTTCACGCTGATTCTCACCGTGTTCCTGGTGGTGGCGGTAATCTTCGTGTTCCTCAGACGGTTGTGGGCCACGGTCATTCCATCGGTGGCGGTGCCGTTGTCGTTGCTCGGCACGTTCGGGGTGATGTCGTTTGCCGGTATGTCGCTGGACAACCTGTCGCTGATGGCGCTGACGGTCGCCACCGGTTTCGTGGTCGACGATGCGATCGTGATGATCGAGAACATCGTGCGCTACATCGAGCAGGGCAAGAGCGGCAAGGAGGCGGCCGAGATCGGCGCGCGCGAAATCGGCTTCACCGTGGTGTCGCTGACCGTGTCGTTGATCGCGGTGTTCCTGCCGCTGCTGCTGATGCCGGGCGTCACCGGACGCCTGTTCCACGAATTCGCGTGGGTGCTGTCCATCGCCGTGGCCATCTCGATGGTGGTGTCGCTGACGCTGACGCCGATGATGTGCGCCTACCTCTTGAAGCCCGACCAGCTGCCCGAGGGCGACGATGCGCACGAGCGCCACGCCGCCGCCGGCAAGCGCACCTGGTGGACGCGTACGGTGGACGTCTACGCGCGTTCGCTGGATTGGGTGTTCGACCATCGCCTGTTCACCATCGGCGTGTTCGCGCTGGCCCTGGTGGTGACGGTGTGGCTGTACATCGTGATTCCGAAGGGCCTGCTGCCCGAGCAGGACACGGGCCTCATCACCGGCGTGGTGCAGGCCGACGACAACATCGCCTTCCCGGCCATGGAACAGCGCGTCAAGGAAGTGGCTTCCGCCATCCGCAAGGATCCGGCGGTGTCCGGCGTGGCCGCCTTCGTCGGCACCGGATCGATCAACCCGACCCTGAACCAGGGCCAGATCAGCATCGTGCTCAAGGATCGCGGCGAGCGCGGCGATCTGGATTCGGTATTGACCAGCCTGAACCAGGACGTGGCGCATATTCCCGGCGTGGCGCTGTACCTGAAACCGGTGCAGGACGTCACCATGGACAACCGCGTCTCGGCCACCGAATACCAATACGCGATGAGCGACGTCAACGCCGACGAACTGGGCGATTATGCGAGCAAGATGACGCAGGCCATGCGTGATCTGCCCCAGATTACCGACGTCAGCAACAACCTGGCCGACAAGGGACGCGCGCTGCATCTGACCATCGACCGCGACAAGGCCAGCCGTCTCGGCGTGCCGGTGCAGACCATCGACGACACGCTGTACGACGCCTTCGGCCAGCGCCAGATCTCCACCATCTTCACCCAGCTCAACCAGTACCGCGTGGTACTGGAAGTGGCGCCGCAGTTCCGCAATCCCGAGTCGCTGATGAACAAGCTGCGCGTGCGCAGCAACGGCGGCGGCGCGCTGACCGGCACCAACGCCACCAGCTACGGCATGCTGAAGTCGTCCAACTCGTCCACCGCCACCGGCGTGGGCCAGTCCAACACCGGCATCATCACCGGCGGCGGCGGCACCGTGCCGCTGTCGGTGCTGGCCACTGCCGAGATGACCAATGCGCCGCTGGTCATCAGCCACCAGAACCAGCTGCCGGCGGTGACCATCTCGTTCAACCTGGCGGAAGGCTATTCGCTGTCCCAGGCCATCAACGCCATCAACCAGCTCAACACCGACATGAAGTTCCCGCCGCAGGTGCGGAGCCAGTTCGTCGGCAAGGCCGCGGAATTCGCCGGTTCCATGGGCGACGAGGTGCTGCTGCTCCTGGCCGCCATCGTGGTGATCTACATCGTGCTGGGCGTGCTGTACGAAAGCTACATCCACCCGCTGACCATCATTTCCACCCTGCCGCCGGCGGGCGTGGGCGCGCTGTTGGCGCTGATGATTTTCGGCATGAGCCTGTCGGTGGACGGCATCGTCGGCATCGTGCTCTTGATCGGCATCGTCAAGAAAAACGCGATCATGATGATCGACTTCGCCATCGAGGCGAAGAACAAGGGCATGAACGCGCACGACGCCATTCGTCGCGCCTGCCTGCTGCGTTTCCGGCCGATCATGATGACCACCTTCGCGGCCCTTTTCGGCGCACTGCCGCTGGCTCTTGGCACCGGCATCGGCGCCGAGCTGCGACGTCCGCTGGGCATCAGCATCGTCGGCGGCCTGCTGCTGTCGCAACTGGTGACGCTGTACACCACGCCGGTGATCTACCTGTACATGGAACGCTTTTCGGATTGGGTGAAGGCGAAGCGGGCGCATCGGCTGGAGGCCGAGAACGGAGGCGTGGCGTGATGTGGGCGGTTGGCTTCAGGACTCGGAACTCGGGCTTTGGAACTCGGGTAGGGCGGGCATTGCCCGCCATCGATTCGCATGGGACTTCCATGGCGGGCAATGCCCGCCCTACGCGCGCGTTGCCGGCTTTTCGAAACCGGAGCGGTTTGCGTGCCTGTGAATTGGCGATGTCGCGGAGCATCCATGCGTCCCGAGTCCCGAGTAACTTGCCGCTCCTGCGGCTTGGGCTTCGGGCCATCGGCTGCGCCGATGTTCGCTCCGGCATCCTGCCTCCGCAGTCCGAGTTCCGCACAGGATCAGAGCGCAGCGCAACACGATTGCCGTTCGCTTCAACAAAGTCGCACGGCCCGAGATCGCCCCAATGAACATCGCCGCGCCCTTCATCCGCCGCCCCATCGGCACTTCACTGCTGGCGGCGGGCCTGCTGGCCATCGGCGCCATCTGCTACACGTTGCTGGGCATCAGCGCGTTGCCGCAGATGTCGTTTCCGGCAATCTTCGTTTCCGCCAGCCAACCGGGTGCGGATGCCAGCACCATGGCGTCCACCGTGGCCGCGCC
>DASSBH010000062.1:0-14472 GCA_035698945.1 Oleiagrimonas sp. | reverse complement strand
GTCGCCTGGATCGGCGTGGTGCTCTGTCTGACGGGCCTGTCGCTGCTGGCATGGAGCCTGGTTTCGTTCGGGTCGAGTTTCCGGGTGGGGATCGATGCGGATCATCCCGACCGGCTCGTCACGACGGGCATTTTCGCGTTCAGCCGCAACCCCATCTATGTGTCGTTCGGGTTGATCCTGTGCGGGCAGTTCCTGATATTTCCGAACTGGATACTGCTGGTCTATCTCGGCGCGGGCACATGGCTGTTCCATCGCCAGGTTTTACGTGAGGAAGCGTTCTCGAAGCAGCATTACGGCGAGACCTATGCCGCGTATTGCCGCCGGGTGCGAAGGTATGTCTGAGCGCGCCATCGCGTGCCGCCATGGCGCTCATCCCTTGTCCTGATCCGGCCATGCCGGCATGCGCTCCAGAAGCTCCGGATGTTGCTTGCGAATTACGCAGAAGGCATTGCCGGACGGATCCTGCATCACCTGCCAGGTCTTGATCCTGTACTTGCGCCGCGCACCGGCGGCTTCCATGCGTGCGGATTCCTTCACCACCGAGTCGGTCTCGAAATCCAGGTGGATGCCCGGATCGCGCTCGACCATTTGCAGCAGTACCTCGGGATCGCCCGGGCGGGTTTCGAGGGCAACATAACGCTGCCCTGCCCGCAACTTGCGCGGCGGCGGCGCACCGAAAGCCTGGGCCCAGAAGGCGATGCATGCCTCGAAGTGTTCTTCAAGGCAATCGATGACGAGGTTGGAAAGTCGACTGCGGTGCATGGCGCCTCCCGATGTAACCATCAAAAAACAAATTGACGGTTATGCAGGCTAATGCCATCGCGCTTAACCTGTCAACGAATTTATACTGGTTACCATGAAGCAGGCGCCGGACACCTCATGGCTGGATCGCATCGAGATCGTCGGTGGGCACCCTGCCGTGGATTTCGTCAATACCCTGCATTCGTACACGGAAGACGAGCCACGGGATTATCTGGAAAGCGGCGGGCACGTCATCGGCTGGCATCTGCACCAGGGGCTGATCGATGCCCCGCAGGCGCGCCAGCTGGCCTCTCTTTCCGCGCCACGGCACGACAAGCTGCTGGCAGAATCGCGGGCACTGCGCACCACCTTGCATGCCGTCTTCGATGGTTATCTGAAGCATCGACCGGCCACCGCCGCCCTTGCCCGGCTTAATCGCGAACTGGAAAGGCTGGCCCGATGGCGAACGCTGGAGCCGTCACAGGGTGGCTTTGTCTGGCGCTACAAAATCACTCCGACCCATCCGCACAGCCTGTTTGCGCCTCTCGTCTTTGCCGCGGTCGAACTGCTGCGCTCCGATGACCTTGCACGTCTGAAAGCCTGCCCACCTCCGGAAGGCTGCGGCTGGCTGTTCCTCGACCGCTCGCGCAACGGCAGCCGCACCTGGTGCAACATGAAAACCTGCGGCAATCTTGCCAAGCAGCACCGGCATCGTGCACGGCAATCGAAACAGCATGGATCATCGAACACCGTCAACGGAATCATTCAAGTAGACGCATGAAGATTGAACGCCTCGATCATTTGGTACTGACCGTGCGAAACGTGGAAGCCACCGTGGCTTTTTACGAGCGTGTACTCGGCATGCAAGCGATCACCTTCGGCAACGACCGTCGCGCACTGACTTTTGGTCGGCAGAAGATCAACTTGCACTCTGCCGATGCGCCACTCGAACCGCATGCCACGCAACCGACGCCCGGCTCTGCGGACTTGTGCCTCGTTACCGACACGCCCATCGACACCGTCGTGTCCGAGCTGGCGCAAGCCGGCGTGACCGTCGAGGAAGGCCCGGTGCCTCGCACCGGTGCAACGGGGCCCATCACTTCGGTGTATTTCCGCGACCCGGACGGGAATCTGATCGAGGTGTCCCGGTACGCCGGATGACCGATGTGGATGAGGTAGGGCGGGCACTGCCCGCCAAGGTAGGCTCATGCATGCGCAGACCTCGTTCGGCGGGCAGTGCTCGCCCTACTTTCGCTTCTATAAGATGCCGAGACCTTCGATGGTTCCGGTCGTGTCGGGATCGAAGCCGGCCAGTCTGGCAAAATGAAGGCCGCGTTCGGCGTAATCACGAAACTGGTCGAAACTGGGTGCGCCCGGGGAAAGCAGGATGGTATCGCCCATCGGCGTGATGCGTCTGGCAACAGCAACAGCCTCAGACAGGTCATCCGCCGCGAAAACCGTCGTCGGCGATACGCCTGCGTCGTGCAGCAACTGTCGGATGCGCGGGCCATTTGCACCCTGCACCACACAACGCAGTGCGGGCCAACGTTCGGCAAACTGCGCGAAAGGCTTCCAATCCAGACCACGATCATGGCCACCGAGAATCACCGTGGTTCCGGGTTGCAGGCTGCGCAAGGCGGCCATCGTGGCCTCCGGCGTCGTGCTGATCGAGTCGTCGACATAATGCAGGCCATCCCTTTTTCCAATGAGCTGCAGGCGGTGCGGCAACGGCTTGAAGCTCGTCAATGAAGCGACAATGTCATCGAGCGGGAAGCCGGGGCCGAACTCGTGCACAAGCTCAAAAGCAGCCAGTGCGGCGCATGCGTTGGATGCGTTGTGCAGGCCCGGCAGATGTCTGATCGAAACCAATGACGGATCCATCACGTAACTGCCGCGATACAGATCTCCGTCATGGACATGCCAACCATCACCGGAGCCGAACAGAACGCGCTGCGGGTGATTGGCTGTCAGTTCCAGGAGACGCGACTGCGTGGCGTTGACGACCAAGGTGCGCGAGACATCGGCCAGTTTCAGCTTGTCGGCGACGTAGCGTTCGCGCGTGCCGTGCCAGTCCAGATGCTCCTCGTACAGGCTGGTGACGACACCGACCTCCAGTTCACCGGCTTCGCCGGTCTGGAAGCTGGACAGTTCGATGACCCACAAATCGGCCTGCTGGCCATCCAGTTCCAGCAACGGCAGGCCGATGTTGCCAGCCAAGGCGGTGCGCACACCGGCGGCGCGTGCGAGATGGGCAGTCAAGGCGGCGGTGGTGCTTTTGCCCTTGGTGCCGGTGATGCCGATGACGCGCGCATCCGGGTTTTCACCGAACCACAGCGCGGTGCCGGAGGTGAATGTCGTGCCCTGTGCTTGCGCGGCCACGATTTCCGGTTTGTAGATGGAAATGCCGGGCGACTTGACGACGACATCGAAGGCCGACAGGGCCGCCGCATCGGGCGCTTCGGTGCGCACTTCGATACTCTCCGCGACGCTCAGCGACGCAGCCTCCTGCGCATTGCAGAACAGCGTGAACGATTGATCGGGCAAGTGTCGGAGCAACGCCGCCAGCGCGGCACGTCCCTCGCGACCGAGACCCCAGACCGCGACACGACGACCTTCAAGCGTGGCGAATTTCATCGAGTGCCTTTTGCAACCGGGGTGCAACGTAATGCTCGGCGGAGGGCGCCAGCCACGGTTCCAGCGCCAGCTCGGCGACATTCAGCTGTGGCAGGATTTCGCGGCGAAAGCGTTTGACCAGCGCATCTTCAGCCCACTCCGGGCGCGCCGCCAGCGTGGCCATGGCGGCGCGTGCCTCGCTGCCTTCGCCGACGCATTCGAAGGGCTTGTGGTCGTGGTATTCCATCAGCGCATCAAAACCGGCCGCCTGGTCTTCGTCGTCCAGCAGGTTGCGCCCGAAGATCGCCAGCAGCTTCGGTTTGGGCATGAACGGCGCCAACGCCAGAAACACGAAATGGCATTTGGGACATTGCCCGCACCAGCGGTCGGCGGGCTTGGGACCGAGGATGCGGAAGTTGCGGTTGCAACTGGAAAATACGTCGCCGTAGTCGTTGCCCAGACGCGCGAAAGCCGCCGTCACCGCCAATTCGGAGAACGGGCGCAGCAGCGAGCAATAATCGAGATCCGTCGCCACGTGCGTGTGCAGCCAGTCGGCGAAGGCGCGCTCGAAGGCCAACCCCTTGCTCCACTGGTGGTTGACCTCCTGCCCTTCGTATTCCAGCGTCGCCGCCGAGGCGGAACGCTCGTTGGCAAAGGCGATGGTGTCGTGGCCATACAGCAGCGCGGCCAGTACCAGGATCGCCGAATTGACGGCGGTCACCGGGATATGGCCGTTCCAGGCGCCCATGCGGTTGTAGTCGAACAGGATTGGCGAGAGTTCGCGACCGATGTTGAGCGTGGGCAGCCCGGTGCGTTCGGCACAGGCCGCGATCAGCGGCGAATGCCCGACCCAGGCCACCGTGCCCGTGCCACCGGAGCGCTTGATGGCTTCGATGACGACCAGCGAGTCCTTGCCGCCGCCGATGGGGATCAGCGTGCGTTGCGGCAGGTCGAGACGGGAGGCTGGAGACTTCGGGTCCTTCGACTCCGCTTCGCTACGCTCAGAGCCTGCCCCGGCCTTGATCCGGGGACGAACGGTGCCGGGAGACATTCCACCTTGAAGGAGTTCGATCCGCGGAAAACGAATGCGCTCGCGCAGATCCAGCTTGTTGCGGTAGGCAAACTCGGCCAGACCGTGCAGGTAGAGGGTATCCAGCAGTTCTGCCGTGGCCGCGTCCGGGGCGCCGTCATCGACTTCGATGCGCGCAGGCACGCCGGCCTTGTAGTAGCTGACGCCTGCGGCCAAATGCAGCCATTTCAGGGCGGCGGCAAAGGCCTCGGCACGTTCGGGAGGCAAAGCCGGCGCATGCGGAAAGGTGATGCGCTCGACCAGTTCCGGGCCGTCGTCGAAGGCATAGACCAGCTCGGCCACGCCATCGGCGTAGTTGGCGCGCACGAAGCGGAAGGCTTGCGCCTGGCGTGGGTCGTTCAAGGCCATGCGAAGACTCCCGTATACGTCTCCCGCAGGGCGGGCACTGCCCGCCACCATGGAGTTTGTTGGCGGGCAATGCCCGCCCTACGCGTCATGTTTCGACCCTGTCGCAGAAAACTCATCACTCGATCACGATCTCGTCGGCATCATCGCGCAGATTGTAGTGCGAAGCCATGCTGGCGCCATACGCGCCGGCCTGGGCCAGCAGCATCACGTCGCCGCCCCGGGTTTCGGGCAGGCGGCGATCGACGCCCAGAACGTCGCCGGTTTCGCAGATCGGGCCGACCACCTGGTACAGCACCGAGGGCGGCTCGTCGAGACGGGTGAGGTTGGCGATTTCGTGCCAGGCGTCGTAGAGCGCCGGACGAATCAGATTGTGCATGCCCGCATCCACACCGAGATAATGCTGGCTGCCCTTGTGCTTCAACTGGGTCACGCGCGCCAGCAGCACACCGGCTTCGGCAATCAGGTAGCGGCCCGGCTCGATCCACATCTGATAGTGCGGATAGGCGCGCCGGACCTCCTGCAGGGCCGCATTCATGGCGTCCAGGTCGAGCGGCTGCTCGCCCGGGTGCGTGGGCACGCCGAGTCCGCCGCCGATGTTGAGCACTTCGATACTGCCGATGCGTTCGGCCAGGGCCGCCAGCTGCGCGGCCACTTCGCCCCAGTGCGCGGCGTCGAGAATGCCCGAGCCCAGATGCGCATGCAGGCCGGTCACGCGCACATCGTGCGTCGATGCCAGCTCCAGAAAGGCATGCAGCTGATCCAGCGGCAGCCCGAATTTGCTGCCGTCGCCACCCGTGCGGACTTTTTCGTGATGGCCGAGGCCGCGCCCCAGATCCACACGCAGCAAAATCTCGCGCTCCGCAAACAGCTCGCCCCAATGCTCAAGCGGATACAGGGCGTCGACAGTGACTTGCGCGCCGACATCGAAAGCGGTGGCAAAATCGCCACGTCGGGCAAAATTGGGCGTGAACAGGCGCGGCGCATCGGGCGCGACCCGGGCGGCGGCTTCGAGCTCGCCGGGCGACACGCATTCCAGACCAAAGCCTTCGGCGGCCACGGCCTGCATGACCGCCGGATGCGTATTGGCTTTGACTGCATACCAGCGCCGGTCGATGCTCTTGAGCGTATTCAGCCGACATGCGCGTTCGCGTACCGTCGGCAAATGGTAGACATAGCGCGGCGTGCGTTCGGCCGCCAGCGCCAGCAGCCGCTCGCTCTCGACCGGCGCTTTCCACCACGCCGGCACCAAAGGCGCTTCGCCACTGCCGTAGAGCATCTGCCAGCTGGCGCCGAACAACTCGGCATCATCGCCACGCAAACTGCCCGAGCGCACCAGCAATTCGTGCAGGTACGGCACGATGTCGTCGACCACGCCCTCGTCGACCACGAAGGTCAGATTGAGGTTGTTGGACGACTGCGAAATCAGGTGCACGCGCATCTGGCCGAATTCGGCCAGCACCGCGGACAACTGGTGCAGCATGGCGCGCATGCCGCGTCCAACCAGGGTGACCGCCGCGCATGGCGCGATCACCTTGACCCGGCACACCTTGGCCAGGTCCGCCGCCAGCGCGGCCACGGCGTCCGAATCGAGCAGGTTTTCGGTGGGATCGAGCGACACCGTGACGTTGGTCTCGGCCGAACCGATCAAATCCACCGACAAACCGTGACGCTTGAAGGCGTCGAACACGTCGGACAGAAACCCCACCTGCTGCCACATGCCCACCGATTCCATCGACACCAGGGTGATGCCCTTGCGCGTGGAAATGGCCTTGACGCTGGGGGCGCTGTCGCGCTCGCGCGGGCCAATCACGGTGCCTTCCAGTTCGGGCCGGTTGGTGTCCTTGATCGACAGCGGCACGCGCGGCTCACGCAACGGCGAAAGGCAGCGCGGATGCAGCACCTTGGCGCCGGTGGAGGCGATTTCCTGCGCCTCTTCGTAATCCAGCCGCTTGAGCAGGCGCGCGCCCGGCACCTGTCGCGGATTGGCACTGAACATGCCGGCCACGTCGGTCCAGGTTTCCACCCGTCCCGCTCGCAACAAGGCGCCGAAATAGGCCGCCGAGGTATCCGAGCCTCCACGCCCGAGCAGCACCGTGCGGCCGTCCGCATCGCGCGCGATGAAACCCTGGGCGATGAATGCCTCGCCACGCGCCGCCAGGGATTCCGACAGATGCGGATCAGGGTGCGCGTCGACCATGGCCGACAACATGCGTGTGCGCGCATTCTGGTTGGGCAAGGCGATCGCCTTGAGACATTCGCGCGAATCCACCCATTGCGTCGCCAGTCCATTTGCCGAAAGAAACGCTGCGCCCAGCGTGCTGGACATCAGCTCGCCATGCGATTGCACCTCGGCCTTCCAGGCCAGCGCCTCACCGCCGGGCTCCCCTGCGGCCAATTCCCGCAGGCGCGCGAAATGCACTTCCAGCGACGCCGGCGTGTCCAGTTTCATGTGTGACAGCAAGGCCTGGTGCTGCCCGATGATGTCGCGTGCCTGCGCCTGCCGCGCATCGGCGGTGTCCATGTCGCACAGAGCTTTCAGCTTGTCGGTCACACCCGACAGGGCGGACACCACCAGCAGTACCCTGGCCCCTTCCTCACGACGCGAACGTGCCAGTTGCAGGATGGTCTGCCAGCGATCGACCGTGGCCACACTGGTGCCCCCGAATTTCATGACAATCCAGGGTGCGTTGGCGGCAAGCGATGATGCGGATACGGTGGCGTTCACTAAGCGAATCGGGCCGGCGATTTGATAGCCCGTCAGTCTCATGCCAGTGAAGACAAAACGCAATTGTCCGGGATATGGCTTTTGACCATGACCCTACGCGCAACCATGCACGTAGGGCGGGCACTGCCCGCCGAGTGGCATTGCGCGGAACGGGGTGTTCGCCATAAGCGGGACAGGTGCTTTGGACGCGGATCAACGACGATGAGCGCAGATCAAAGCCACTTTTTTATCCGTGTCCATCCGCGTCGATCCGTGTCAAAAATCAAACGCCATGCGGGATCGGTAGTTCCATGGCAGGCAGTGCGTCAATTGTCCATTCAGGCAACAACCGCCCACCTGCCGCTCGACTTTGCGAGAATGGGTCGATTGAGTGGAGAACCTCATGCCGCAGGCACAACAGACACCACCCGACACCATAACGCCGGTCGCCCCGCGCAAGGGAATCAAGCTGAGCATCAACGGCGAACATTTCCTGCACACGGGCGATCCGGACATGCCGCTGATCTGGTATCTGCGCGACATGCTGCGCCTGACCGGTTGCAAGTACGGCTGCGACAAGGGCGAGTGTGGCGCCTGCACGGTGCTGATCGACCGTCGTCGGGCGCTGGCTTGCCAGATGCCCATGCACAAACTGGAAGGCCGCGCGATCACCACCATCGAAGGTCTGGCTGACGGCAACGGACAATTGCATCCGCTGCAGCGTGCCTGGATTGCCGAGGACGCCATTCTCTGCGGCTACTGCCAGAGCGGCTGGCTGATGGCCGCGGCGGATCTGTTCGAACGCAAAAAGCAGCCGTCGGATGCCGACATCGACGCCCTGCTCAACCTGTGCCGCTGCGGCAGCCAGCCGCGCATCCGCGCGGCCATCAAGCGTGCGGCGGCCGACCTGCAGCACAAGGACAAGGCTCCATGAGCAGCATCGTGCGCCTGTCGCGGCGACGCTTTTTGAAAGTCATGGCCGGCGCCACCGGCGCGCTGATTGTTGGCGTGGGCACCGTGCGTGCGCAGGATGCCGACATTCCGCTGGCCCTGCTCGGCGACGATTTCACGCGATTGGGGCCTTATATACGCATCGAGCCGGACGGGCGTACCTTCATCGGTGCGCGCGATCCCGACTGCGGTGAAGGCACGCACACCTCGTTGCCGCTGATCATTGCCGACGAACTGGACGCGGACTGGAGCAAGGTCAGCGTACTGTCGCTGGGACCGGAAGTGACCCGCGACAACAACGTCGCGCACTGGCGCTACGGCCACCAGCGCAGTGGCAACGCCACATCCATTCCCGCCGCCTGGGACGACCTGCGTCAGGCCGGTGCATTGGCGCGCTGGCTGCTGGTGCAGACAGCGGCCCGGGTCGGCAAGGTGCCCGCCAACCGCCTGCGTTGCGAGAAGGGTCACGTCGTCACACCCAACGGCACACGCCTGGACTATGGCACGCTGGCTGCCGATGCAGCCAAGCAATCGCCGCCTTCGACGCCGCCCGCGCTCAAGACGCCCGATCAGTACGTCCTGATCGGCCGCGGATCCGGCGATGTCGATGCCGAAGCCGTGGTGCAAGGCCTGACTCATTACGCCATCGACCACTATCCGGACGAAGCGCTGACCGCCGTCGTCGTGCATTGCCCGTGGCCCGGTGGCAGCCTCGCATCCATCGATACCCACGCCGCGCTCAAGGTGCCCGGTGTGGAACACGTGTTGCAGATCAAGCCCGAGCAGGGACAGCCACTGGGCTCCACACCCATTGCCGCCGGTGTCGCCGTATTGGCAAAAAACACCTGGGCCGCGCTCAAGGGTCGCGACCAGCTCAAGCTGACCTGGAAGCCCGGCGCCGATGCCGACGCCGATACCGATGCGCTGCTGAAATCGGCCAGGGATCTGCTCGACAGCAAGTCCGTGCCCACCACGCACGTGCGCGTCGACGGCGATGTGGAGAAGGCGGAAAAACAGGCCCGCCATCATGTCGAAGCCGTCTACACGCAGCCTTTCGTGGCCCACGCCACCGCCGAACCCATCAATTGCACCGCGCGCATCGACGAGCGCAGCGCCAGCCTCGTCGTGCCCACCCAGGATCCACAGCAGGCACTGGCCCTGGTGCAACGCCTGACAGGATTGCCCGCCGAACGCATCGACATCACGGTGCCACGCGTCGGCGGCGGTCTCGGGCGACGGCTTGACCACGACTTCGTGGCCGAGGCGGTGATGCTGTCCAAGGCATCGGGCAAGCCGGTCAAGCTGATGTGGACGCGTGGGGAAGGCCTTGCCCACGACTATTATCGTCCGCTGACGGTGCACAAGCTCCAGGCCTCGCTGGACCGCCATGGTCGCCTGATCGGCTGGCGGCAGCACATGGCCAGTCCATCGGCGTTGTGGCATCGCGGCGCATCGGACGACCATTTATGGGCGTCCGAGGTCGATCCCGACGCCTTGCCCGCCGGACTCGTCGACAACTACGAATCCACCTGGTACAGCCTGGAAAGCGTACTGCCGCGCGGCCCCATGCGCGGCGGCAGCAACGTCGTCAACACGTTTGTCGTGGAAGGCTTCATTGACGAAATCGCCAAGGCCATCAAACGCGATCCGCTTGAGGCGCGTCATCAGTTGCTGGGCGAGCCGCGCCAGATCCCGCTCAAGCGCGGCGGCACCCTGGACATCGGTCGATTGCGCGCCGTACTGGATCTGGCCGCCGCACGCATCGACTGGAAAAAACCGCGTCACAACGGCCATGGCCTCGGCATCGCCTGCCATGCCAGCTACGGCGGCTATTGTGCGCATGCCATGGAAGTCTCCGTGCGCGGCGAGCGCCTGATCGTGCACCGCGCAGTGTGCGCCATCGACGTCGGCCGCGTGGTCAATCCGATCGGCCTGGAAGCCCAGGCCATCGGCGGCACCCTGTTCGGCATCGGCACCGCGCTGGGCCAGGCCATCACCGTCAAGGACGGACAAATCCAGCAGCACAACCTGCACGATTACCCGTTGGCCCGCATGGCGCAACTGCCGCACAAGGTCGAGGTCTACAGCGTCGAATCGGACGCCCCGCCCGGCGGCGCCAGCCCGGTCGCCGTATCCTCCGCCGTCCCGGCGCTGGCCAACGCCGTGCACGCCGCCACCACCGTGCGCATCCGCCGCCTGCCGCTGATGCCGGAGCTGCTCAGGTTGCTTTGAGCGTTGCATCCCGGGGCTGGCCCAGCCGCACCGCGGTTTCGAACAACAATGCGTGCACAAACGCCTGGGGCAGGTTGCCGCGCAGCTGACGCTGTGCGATGTCGTACTCCTCCGAGTACAGGCCCGGCGAACCGCAGGCGGCGCGGTTGCGCTCGAACCAGTGGGTGGCGGCCACCTCGTCGCCTTGTTGATGCAAGGCAAGCGCCATGATGAATCCGCACAGCAGAAAGGCGCCTTCGGCGTTCGCGAGTGGCCCGGATTGGTGACGGAACCGATACAGGTAGTGATCCGCGGCCAGTTCCTGCTTCAACGCTTCCAGTGTGGCCACCGTGCGCGGGTCGGATGCCGACACCGCCCCGCGTATCGGCGGCAGCAGCAGCGCCGCGTCAAGCCTCTCGTCGTCCGGCGCGCGCTGCCAGCGACCGGACGGATGCGTGGAGCTGGCCGAGGTTCCCGCAAGGATCGCATCGGCCAGCGCCAGCCAGTGGGCGCTTTTGCTCCGCGGCGCACCGACGGCACTGATCGCGCGCAGGCCGGCGACACAGATCAGTCGGCTCTCGGTCCAGTTGTGATTGTCCAGTTCCCAGATCCCCGCTTCGGGTTCTTTCCACCGTTTGCCGATCGCCGCGGCGGCAGCCTCGGCCGCGCGCCAGCCGTCGGCATCCAGATGATCGTGACGGGCGGCGGCGGCAAACAGCAGCAGCGCTTCGCCAAATGCATCGAGCTGGAATTGGGTATTGACGTGGTTGCCGAGGATGTCGCTGCCACCCGGATAGCCCGGCAGATGCAACGAGCGCGGATCCGGCACCTGGCCGCCGACGATGGTGTAGGCGGGAGCAAGGTCGGGCCCGTCTTCGAGCAGGCGACCGGAAACGAAACGTACGGCATCGTCTAGCAACGGATGCGCACCGGCGGCGGCGATCGCCTGCCCGGTGAAGCACTGGTCGCGAATCCATACATAACGGTAGTCGTAATTGCGGCCCTGCTCGGCGCGTTCGGGCAGGCTCATGGTGGCGGCGGCGACCATGCCGCCACCGGAACTGGTCAGGCCGCGCAGCACCGCATAGGCGTGGCGGACGTCGGTGCGGGCAAGGGTGTCGCGGAACGGCGGCAGGCAGTCGTTCCAGGCGTGTTCGGTGGCATTCCAGACGTGGTCGGGATCGGCTGGCGCATCGGCCAGCGCCTGTTCGGACAATTCGAGAACAAAGTCGTAGTGACTACCGGCAGGCACGGTCAATTCCATCGCCAGCACGTGTTCGTCGGCGCCATTTGCGCCCGGCCTGGCCCTGTCGCCGCCGCTCCAGCGCAGCCGCAACTTGCCGGTCTTGCCCGTCCAGATGCCGTCGTCCCGGGACAAGCGACCGAGTGCGTGATGACCGAACCCGGCACGGGCATCAAGGCGCACATGCACTTTGGCATCACCGTGGACAGCCAGGATCCGTCGCAGCACGACCGCCTTGTCGGGGTCGCCGGGAAATGCCAATGCCTCACGGCACTCGATGACTCCGTCCTCGGTGATCCATCGGGAACGCCAGATCAGGCTGCCGTTCTCGTAGTAGCCGCCCCACACAAACCGGCCGACCGGCGTGATCGCGTACATTCCGGCGCCACCTATCAGCGAGGAGAACACCGCGTCCGAGTCCCAGCGGGGCGCGCACATCCACACGACATCCCCGCGCGGCCCGACCAGCGCACCGCGTTCACCGTCGGCGAGCAGCGCATATTCGCGCAGCACGTGCGGCGGGAAAGCCAGCGATGCGTTTCGGCGCTCCATGGCGGCCCTTTTCCAGCCCTGTCCGATTCAGATGCCTTGCCCCGCGTGATCGCATTCGCGGGTTCCCGCTCATGCGCAGGGCGTTGCAGGCGCGCCGGGGCTTGCCGATCAATGCGCTGCGATGGCACCAGGCAACACTATGCGAGGTCGCTCATGAACTTCACATGGATACCGCGGACATTCGAAATCGCCTTTCACTCGCCTTGCACATGCCACTGGTCGGACTGGGACGGCTTGACTGGTGCGCCGGGGCAGCCCGGCGGCGGCGGACCGCCCGCCACTCGGGCCACGCTGCATTTGACCGAATTGTCCAAATGCAGCGGCGCTGTCGTGGAGGGCGCTGGCGACGATGTGCCCAAACCCGGCACCAGCGGCCGCGCCGGCGCCATGTTCAGACGCGGGTCGTTGCTCTTGGCCGACTTGGGTCGCGGGCCATCGGCATCGCCGCAGGCAAGGAATATCGCCATCGGCCCCAGCGCACACTTCACGCGCACGCCGGGCGCCAGATGGAAGGTGTGCATCACCGTCAGCTTTTCGATGAGATGTCGCAGGAAGGTATCGAGGATGCTCTCGTTGTCCGGCGCCCAGTACTGGTCGAAGATGGTCGGCTTGTAGCCGAGGTGATCGCTGTTGCGAGTCATCACGTCGGAGTTGCCGCGCGGCATCAGCTGCACGGTGCCTGCCGGTTTCGAACCGGGACGCTTTGTCGCCCCCTGCTCGCCCTGATGGCTGCTGCCGACCGGTTTGAACTGGTCGTTGGCCGGCGCCCATGTTTTCGCCGTGGTGCGCGGCGACGCAGTTATCTTGCGGGTCGAGCTGGCCGGCGCCGGCTGGCTGACGGTTTCGGCCGCAACCGATGGCATCTCCACATGCACGGACGGCGCCTGCACATCCGGCGCCTGCGGTTCGGGCACTTGCGCCATCGGCAAATCCAGCGAGGGTGCCGCCGGCGTGGTGTCCGGCGTCTGCGGAATCGGTGCCAGCTCGGCCGTCGGCGCAGTCACGGCATGAAGTGTGACCTGCGGCGTGCTGATGGACGGCTGCGTCATCGGCGTCGCCGTGATCCGGACGGCGGTTGGCGACGTGTCGACGGTCGGAATTTCCGGCGTGGACGCCTCGACCTTGGCCGACAATGCCGCCACACCCTGAATCTGCCCCGGCTGCACCGTGGCCAGCTTGGGATTGCCCAACTCCACGACAGGCGCGGTGCGCATGGTCGGCACCGCCTGCAGGGCCGGCGACGGCACCGATAACGGAGCCATTTGCGTGTCGGCCAGTTGCGGCGGCGACACGGCCATTTTCGACGGTTCCAGCACCACCTTGGGGGGCGCCGGCGACAGCTCCACCTGCGGTGTCGGGGTCGGCACCTGCGGGCTTGCCGCCGCCTGTTGCACCGGTTGCGGCTGCGGCTTGGGCTGGGCGATGTCCGGTTTTGCCGGCGTCAACTTGATGGTCGGCGTGGCCGTCGCGACCTGCGGTATCGGCGGCATGGCCGCCACCGGCGCACGTTTGACTTTCACGGGCACGTGCCGAACCGTTTTTTTCACATGCCGTTTGGGCAGCTTGATCGGCGGCGGTGGCGGTGGCGGCGGTTCGGGCTGGGAAATCAGGCGCACGTCGAGGGTGGTCACCTCGGGCGACCCTTCCGGCGGCAGATAGCCGGGAGGCTGCACCGCCAGCATCAGAAACAGCAGGAACAGATGAACCAGCACCACCATCGCGCAGGCGACAATGCGCAGGCCGTACTCCGGAGGCCGCCTGCGCCAGCGGATTTCATTCAGGAACAGACGCGTCTCATACAGGAACAGCCGCGCTCCCTGGCTGAAGCGCACGTCATCGGCTACCAGCGGTCGCCGCGAATGCGGTTGCCACTCGTGATGGCCCACGTTGGGAGCGCCGACGGCGCCGTAAAAATGCGGCATGGGTATGAAAGTGTCCTGGGGGTTCAGGCTGGCCATGCAAACGACCGCCTGACACTGTAACGGTTCCGTGACGACTCCGAACAAATGTACGGGACAT
>DASSBH010000061.1:0-13207 GCA_035698945.1 Oleiagrimonas sp. | reverse complement strand
TGGAAGGCACGGTCAACGGCTTTCCGTTCCGATCCCGTCTTGAAGCCCATCGCCGCATCCCGTTGAGCACGGGCATGTGCGGGGGTGCGGGCATCGAGCCGGGCGACGCCTGCCGCGTGGAAATCACGCGCGTCGATGACGAAGCGGAGACCCGGCTCCCGGCCGAACTGGAGAAGGCATTGGCGGATGCATCCGAGGCACGGCAGACATGGACCGACATCACGCCGCTGGCCCGGCGCGACTGGATCCTCTGGATCACCACCGCCAAGAAGCCCGAGACACGTCTGGTCCGCGTCGAAAAAACCTGCAGCAAACTCGCCTCCGGCATGCGCCGCGTGTGCTGCTTTCCGGGATTGAAATGGCTGACCCGCGACCATGTCGCCCCCGAAGAAACCTGGGCCAGCCTGCCGTAGAGCGGCCTTGGTCCACCGTCCCGGCCTGCATGGACGAAAAGAACGGACACGGATCTACGCCGATAAACGCGGACAAGAAAAAATGATCTTGATCCGTGTCCATCCGCGTAGATCCGCGTCAAAAAACGGAGCGCAGCCAACCCACCTCGCGCAGAACGACATACCGGGATCCAAAAGATCTTGTTCCAAAGTCAAGCGAACCTCCCGGGGCTGCTAATCTGGCACTATCGACGCGCCTGGATGCCCGGACTCGCCATGAACCCGTCACCCAACCTGTTTCTGATCGGCCCCTCGGGCGCCGGCAAGACCTCCATCGGTCGGCGACTGGCCGAGCATCACGCCTTGCCGTTCATCGATCTGGACAGCGAAATCGAAAGCCACACCGGCGTGGACATCGCCACCATTTTCGACATCGAGGGCGAAGCCGGTTTCCGCGAGCGTGAAGCCACGCTGCTGGACACCCTGAGCCGCGAGGACGGCATCGTGATGGCCACCGGCGCCGGCGCGATTCTCGATGCATGCAACCGGCAACGGTTGGCCGCGCGCGGTTTCGTGCTCTGGCTGGACGCCAGCATCGGACAACAACTGGAACGGCTTTCGCGCGACCAGCAACGCCCACTCCTGGCCGGTGTGGATCGACGCCAGCGTTTCGCCGACATGGCCGCTGTGCGCACGCCGCTGTACCAGGCCACCGCCGATCTGCATTTCGCCGGCCACAGCGAATCGGTCGCGCGCGCCTTCACCCGCGCCGTCGACGCCCTGGCCGGCGCCTGGCAACGGCACGCTTCCCGCATCTCGTGAGTACCATGGACACAGTCGACGTCGCGCTTGGCGCGCGCAGCTATCCCATCCACATCGGCGCCGGTCTGCTGGACGACGCCGCGCACTGGCGTCACGCCATTCGCGGCGGTCACGTGCTGGTGGTCAGCAACACCACCGTGGCGCCGCTTTATCTCGAACGCGTGCAAGCCGGGCTCGACGGGCTGCACCACGACAGCGTGATCCTGCCCGACGGCGAGGATTACAAGACGCTGCACACCATCGAGCACATCTTCGACGCCCTGTCCGATCTCGGCGCCACCCGCGACGCCTGCATCTTCGCACTGGGCGGCGGCGTCGTCGGCGATCTGGCCGGTTTTGCCGCGGCGTGCTGGATGCGCGGCATCGACTTCGTGCAGATGCCGACCACCCTGCTGGCCATGGTCGATTCCTCAGTCGGCGGCAAGACCGGCGCCAACCTGCCGGCCGGCAAGAACCTCATCGGCGCCTTCCACCAGCCGCGCGCCGTCATCGCCGACACCGGCACGCTCACGACCTTGCCCGACCGCGAATACCAGGCGGGCCTGGCCGAAGCCATCAAGCACAGCGCCCTCGGCGATGCCGTTTTTTTCGAGCGCCTGGAGTCGATGCGCGAAGCCCTGCTGACGCGCGAGCATGTCGCCCTCGGCGAACTGATCGCGCACAGCTGCCGCTTCAAGGCCGGCGTGGTGGCGCGCGACGAAACCGAACACGGCGAGCGCGCGCTGCTCAACTTCGGCCACACCTTTGGCCACGCGCTGGAAGTGGAAGCCGGTTACGGCGCCTTGCTGCACGGCGAGGCCGTGGCCATCGGCATGGTGCTGGCGGCAAGATTGTCGGCCCGTCTCGGCATGGCCGACGCAGCCGACGGCGAACGCCTGCGCCACCTGCTCGATGCCTGCGGCCTGCCCACCGCCTTGCCTTCCGGCTGCGACGCCGACGCCCTGATCGCGCGCATGCGCCTGGACAAGAAAAACCGCGCCGACCACCTGCGCCTGATCCTGTGGCGCGGCATCGGCCAGGCGGAAATCGTCGACGACGTGGCCGCTGCCGACATCCGTGCCGTCCTCGAAAAGGTGGACACGAATTGACGCGGATGAACGCGGATAAAAGCCAGATCGAACCTCGCCCCATTCCGGCCTTTCGGCAGGCTCCGGATAGATCGCGCTGCGCGCGAGTCGGTATCCATTTTCCTGATTGGCCTCGTTCGCCAGCCAGGTTTTCTCAAGCTTGAAAACCATCCCCACCCAACCCTCCCCTTGAAGGGGAGGGCTTTTGCACGCGGCATTCATGAAGCGCCCCGCTCTTGCTCCCTCCCCTTCAAGGGGAGGGCTGGGGAGGGGATGGTGTTTGCCGTGCACTCCATGCCCACTGTCTCCTTTCCCTTCAAGAAGGCCGGGATGGGAATGGTGTTGCTCTTGCCGCAACATCCAAATCCAGCCACTCCTTCAACCCCGTCTTTTCATCCCGGGAGAGGAGGTGTGCAGCTGAACTTTGAGGTTGGTCAGGTCCATTTTCCGCGCTTGCCATTTTGTTGAACCTGAAAGGAATGACGCCGGGGCAGAAAAGCATAGCAGGCAATGCCCGCCGAACATGGCCGCAGGAAGCTCCTGCCCGGCACTTTCCGCAAATCAAAAAAAGTGGACGCGGATAAAGCCAATCGATCTTGATCCGCGTTCATCCGCGTCGATCCGTGTCAAAAAATCCTGCGAATTCGACCGCAATCCGGCTCAGCTCGATTGCCCCGTATCGGCCAGCTTCTGGTCGCTCAGCGCCTTGGCGTAGCGGTGGTAGAGCGTGTTCACGCGTTGCACGTAAACACGGGTTTCGGCATACGGCGGCACGCCCTTGTACTTGCGCACGGCTTGCGGTCCGGCGTTGTAGGCTGCCGCGGCGAGCTTGCGGTCGCCATGGAAATCCTTCAGCAGTTGCGCCAGGTACTGCGCGCCGCCCCGGATGTTTTGTGCGGCGTCGAAGGCGTCGGTTACGCCCAGGTCGCTGGCCGTGCCCGGCATCAATTGCATCAGCCCTTGCGCGCCCTTGTTCGACAAGGCATTGGGATTGAACGCGCTCTCCGCATGGATGATCGCGCGCAAGAAGGCGGGCTTGACCCCGTAAGCCGCCGCCGCCACGCGCACGGCCTTGCCATAGGCCTTGGTGTGCAGCGGCACCGTGGCCCAGTCGATCGACGAATGCAGGGCGCAAGCCGCGCACACGTCGATGTAGGTAAACAGCCGCGTTACCTTGTGCCCGCGCTGATGGCTCGGCTTGACGTTGGTGTACTCGATGCTGCCGTCGGCATGCTCCACCCGATACACCGCGCCGCGCAGCACTCTGGCGCGTCCTGTTCTACGGGCGGCCTTCGCCTTTGCCTTTGTCGCGACAGGCGCCGCACCGGCGGAAGCGGAAATCGCGTGTTGCGACAACGGCTGCTGCGGTGTGACGTTGATGGGTTTGCAGTGGGTGTAGCCTTCCGGATGTCCGGTGAACACGATTTCACCGTGCGCTCCCTGGCAACGGTACATGTCGGCGCGGGCCGCATGCGACCACGCGGCCAGCCCGAGCAGCAGGCATATGCAAACCACCCGCCCAAGGCGGGAAGCAGGAAGCGGGAAAGCTCGCAAAAACAGGCCGACGCCTTCCCCCGGGCGAGCGGCGGTACGCATGAAGCGAAGTGTGCCCCGCCAACGCCCGCCTGCCAAGCGCAACCGGTCACATTACAGGGATTCAAGCAGGGCGGACATTGCCCGCCGAACAGGGCTCTGGGCCTTCTGTTAGCCAAAAGCGGACACGGATTCACGCGGATGAACACGGATCAAGATCCATTTGCCCATCCGCGTTCATCCGTCTCAAGGATCGCTCGGGACATGATTCCTGCACACGCAAACTTCCACCTGATCAGCCTCGTTCGTCAGCCAGGTTTTCTCAAGTTTGAAACCATCCCTACCCAACCCTCCCCTTGAAGGGGAGGGCTTTAAGCAAGCGGCATTCTTGCGGGAAAGAGACACGAACAACGTCGCGCTTTTGCTCCCTCCCCTTCAAGGGGAGGGCTGGGGAGGGGATGATGTTTGCCGTGTCGCTCCATACCCCCTGTTTCCTTCCCCTTCAAAGAGAGGGCCGGGACGGGAATGGCTACACGGGCAAGCTCCATTCGAGCTGATCGAGGTGCGAAGAAAACCCTCCCGGACAACGCCGCGAGTGTCGAGCGCTGGTGATCACGCAGGGGTGCGCGACCCAGGCGATGCATGCGTGCAATTGCTGCAATCGGCACACCAGCGACACGTCCTCGCCGCACGAGTCGGCGGCGAAACCTCCGGCGCGGCGGTAGGCGTGCGCTGTCACACCGAGGTTGGCGCCGTGCACATGGCGATGTCCGTTGCGCGATTGGTAATGACGGTCGTGGCGCGCATGCACGTATCCGCTGCGCATGGCCCAATCGGTGACGCGCACGGTGCCGCAAACCACCTCGGCGCGACAAGCAAGCTGCGCCGACAACCAGTGCTCCGGCACCAGGCTGTCGGCATCGGTGCTGGCCAGCCAGCGGACGCCCGCATCCATGGCCAGGTGGGCGGCGCATGCACGCGCCGCGCCAACGTTGCGCTCGTTGCACGTCACGGTATCCGCACCCCAAGCCCGCGCCACGCGATCCGAACCGTCCGAACAGGCATCCAGCGCCACGAAAACGCGCACCTGTTCTCCGCCAAGCAGGGGGTCGGATGCCGCCCGCAGCACATGCCCGAGGCAGGCCTCCAGCACCGACACCTCGTTGTGCACGGGAATGATGACGCCGATCATGCGATGCCTTCGACGTGCGCGACGGAGCAACCATCGCGCGTCCAGCCGTCGATCAGCATGTCCTGCTCCTCGTGATGAAAGATGCACGTCAGCGGAAGCTGTCGATGCATCCGCGCATGTACTTCGTCGCCCGTCCACGGGCAGCCTTCGATGGGCCGGCGCCAGTGGCAGGCCAGCACCAGCGCATCATCTTCGAGGCTGTCGACAACCAATTGCATGGTGGCATCGAAATCGTCGGCATCCAGGTAATAGCCCAGCTCGCTGAAGACCACCAGATCGAAGCGCGATGACGGCCATTGCTGCGGGTGACGCATGCACAAAACCCTCACCTCGCTCGTCCCGTCCATGCGTCTGCGGGCATGTTCGACCGCTATGGCATTCGCATCGGTGGCGACCAGTTCCGAGCAGCGCGGCGCAAGTGCCGCCGTGGTTTCGCCGATCGAGCAGCCCAGCTCAAGGCCGCGCCGGTAGCGCAAACGATGCAGCGCGGCCAGCAGCAGTGCGCGTTTGCGTTGCTCGTACCAGCGCGTGCGATAACCCCACGGGTCGGAACGTTGATAGAAAATCTCGAAATAGCGTGCATCCACGCTCACAGCAGCAGCACCTCGAACGGCGCCAGGCATTCGTTCACCATCGATGGCGGCACCACCGGCGGCTCGTCGCTGCCGGCAACGGCCACCAGCTGGCTGCGATACCTTTTCAGCGCACGGCACTTGTGTACCAACGCGGCACTGTCGAGAGGGAAACGGCATACATGATCCGGAGCCTGGACCGTCTCGTCGACCAGCAGGCGCGACCGCCCCCACACCGGAAACTGCGCACACGCGCATCGCTTGCCGGCAGCCACTTGAATGACGGCGCGCGCCGTTGCCTCGTGATCCGGATGACCGTCATGCTCCCACGTCGTCAGCACGCGGTCGCCAGGGCGCAGCAGCTGTTCCAGCCGTCGCACCAGCACATCCTGCTGCGAAACCACGTTGCCATCGGGCAGGCGCAGGCGATGCACGTTCGGCCGCGCCCAGCCCAGCTGACGCAAGGCAAGCGCGCTTTCCAGGACACGCACCGAGCGCATCACCCTGGGCGCGAGCCGGGCATGGCTGGCTTCGCCATCGGTGACCATGATGACGTCCACCGGAAAGCCGCGCCGCAACAGTACGGACAAAAGGCCGCCCGCCCCCAGCGTTTCGTCGTCCGGATGAGGCGCCACGACCACAACCCGCAGGCAATCGCGCATCATTTCCTCGGCATCCATGCTTTGCGGATCGTGCGCCTGGTGATATTGGCGGCCATCCACTGCGTGCTGGACATCCACGACGCTCACAGGTGGGCCTCCTGCAACAGGTTGCCATCGTCCCGCATGCACCTTGCGCCCAGCTCCTGCAGATCCGATTCGGCATGGCTCTGACGCAAAAACGTGGTGAGATCCGCGCAGCGCCGGGCGTGTGCGGCATCCATGCACAAAGGCGCGGCGCCGAGCGCCCGGCCGACCCGATCCAGCGTTTCGGTGGCCGCCGATTCGACGATGGCGCGCACGCGCAAGGCCAGCAATTGCGCATCCTCGTCGGATGCGGCATCGACGGCCACCGCCGCCGACTGCAACGCGCAACGCGCGGCAAACAAGCGCGCGTCGATGGCGCCCAGATGCGCCTGCGCGTGTGGATCGTGTTCAAGACGTCGGCTATGGCGCAACGTCATCGCGACCGCGCAAGCCGCACCGTACCAGCACGCCGCGATGCCGATGCTGCCGTGCCAGAAACCGGGCCGTTCGAGATATCCCCCGATCTTGCCGACGCGATGTCCGACGGCGGCGTCGAACGTGACTTCACCCGTGTGCGTCGCCGCCATGCCGACCGCCTTCCAGTCGTGGCAATCGTGCATGACGCCGGGTTGTTTCAGCACCACCTGGACGAGTACGGGCTGGTCGTCGGGCGTGTGCGCCGTGATCAATGCGTTGTCCAGCACGTCCGCGCCCGAACACCACGCCTTGGTTCCGAACAGGCGTCCGCCCGTTCCGCCTCCATCCGGCTTGAAACAGATGGCCTTGCCCGGCGCTTCGGCGGCCCACACACCCCAGCTCCCCTTGGCGGCTTTCGCGCCAAACGCATCCAGAATGGCCATGGCGTCGGTATGGCCCTCGTAAAGCTTGAGCAGGGAAAGATCCACCGCAGCGACGGTCGAAAGCATGCTCCAGCGTTCCAGCGCGCGACCGCCGCCGGCAATCGGAAGCCTTCCGTAGCCGTTGTCCAGCAACCAATTGAGCGCTGGCACCAAGCGCTCCGCGTCCAATGGAAACGGCGCCAAGCTCGCCAGCACTTCGGCAATGCCCGGCTGATCGCGAAGCTCATCCAGCTCGGGATACATGGTCAAACTTTCCGTCACGATTTGCATGGTTGCGTTATGACACGTTCGCCATGAACCGGGCGGCAATCCGAATGCGCTCGCACGGGTTGCGTTTATCCACGTCGCGGCAACGTGTAGGCCAAGGCCGCGCCAAGGTCTCCCCAAACGATGATGCATCGACTCACGGCGTGGAATGGCGGCCGGTATCGGCACGCACCGCCTTCGCTTCGATGAAGATGCGCGTGTTCGGATAACGCTCGCAAATCACGCTCTCGAGCTGGGTGACGGTCATGGCCACCTCGTCGGCCGACAGGCTCTGGCTAAATTGCACATCCAGATTCAGCAGCGTCTCGCCCGGCCCCATCACCATCGTCAGCACACGATGCACGGCCACGATGCCCGGTTCATGCAGGGCCATCGCGGTGATGTCGGCCACCATTTCCGGATACGCCGCCTCGCCGACCAGCAACGCCTTGCTTTCGCGCGCCAGCAGCACGGCCATGATGCACAGGACCACACCGATAACCACGGACGCGGCGCCGTCGATATAGGCATTGCCCCACACATGGCTGAAAAACACGCCAAGGAAAGCCACCGCCAGTCCGAGCAGCGCCGCCGTGTCTTCAAAGATCGTGGTGTAGACCGAAGGATCATGGCTGCGCCGCAGCGCGCGCCAGAGGCTCATGCCAGGTTTCCGGTAAGCCAGCAGTTCGCGCAGCGCGAAACTCCATGACACCGTCTCCATCACGGCGGCAATCGCCAGCACCACATAGGCCCAGAAGGGATCTTCCAGCGGCTCGGGTTGCCGCAAGTGGTCGATGCCCTCGAAGATGGCCGCAGCGCCGCCGGCGCTGAACAGCAACAACGCGACCAGAAGGCTCCAGAAATACAGCTCCTTGCCATAGCCGAACGGATGCTCCGCATCCGGCGCACGGCGGCTGCGATGGATGCCGAACAGCAGCAACAACTGGTTTCCGGTGTCCACCACCGAATGGATGCCTTCGGAAAGCAGCGCCGAGCTTCCGGACAAGGCGGCGGCCATGAACTTGACGACGGCAATGCCGAGATTGGCGCCAATGGCCACGAAAACGACAAGACGGTTGGCGCTGTCAGCCATCGTGGCTCCTGATCAGTCCTGTTGTTGGCTCTGCATGCCCATCAATACGGCTGGCGTCCACAGCTGCGAAGGGGAACCTCTCCAAATCTCGAATCTCGTATGAAAGCAGTCAACCAGATGGCGTCATTCCCCATGCGCCCACTGCTGTCCGGAGAAAATCTTTAGATCTCGCACTCAGGCATCCATCCGCCCCAGCGTCATCCCGACGTACGCGGGGAGAATCCATGGATGGATTCGACTTTGATGAGCGAGGAAATCCGCTGACTTCGAGTCCTCCGGCGCATGAAATACCGCAAAGGCACCGGCTCTATTTCGCATGCCAATCACCATCATCGCCCTTGGTGTATTTCTGCTTGACGGCCGCCCACGCCACCTTGTGTGCCGCCTCTTCCCGCGACTCTTTGCCGCGGCGCTTGTCCGGGTCGCGATAATCGTCCCAGGCGCTGTTGAAGGCTTCCTTGTAGATTTCCTGGGCATGCTTGGGCACGTGGTCGCGAACTGAATCGGGAAGCTCGCCGATGTGATGGTATGGCATCGCATTTCCCTCACAAACTGAAACGAGGCTTGACAATATGGCGCAGGAGAAAGCGCGCATTCCACTCAAGAAACGGATGGATGCAGGTTCGCCATGCCGACAGCGAGCGGATGAAATCCATCGCATCAAAATCCGGTTGTTTGCGCAGCAGGGACGAGGCAATAGCCGAGGCCGGGCGCTTGTCGTTGGCAAATACGTAGGTATGCCAGCGGCCGCGACGATCCCTCATCCTGAAACTCAGATCGCAATACATGTGCTGACGCAATGAAACAGCCATCGTGCATGCGCCGTAAATGGCGTCGCTGCGTTCGGCATGCTTTTCGATCACGGTATGAGCACGGCATACCTTCCAGACGTGCTCGGACGAATCGAACAAAATGCAGACAGTGAAAACCGGCATGAAGATACCCTCCCCAACGCCCCTCTATTTTGGAAAATCCCCGATATGACAACGCGTTGGCGAGATGCTTTCGGCTGCTTCGGGGTGGAATCAGATCGTTCATCATGAGGATGCATTTTCCAATGCAACATGAACATGAACGTGAAGCCAACATTCACATTTGCGATTTATTCATACGTATGCGAAATTAAATCATTAAAGTACATTACTGATTGTTCGCGCTATCGAAACATTCAGGGGGGAGGCGATTCACCTCATGAGGGTCTTGAAGCCAAGTATACTCGGCAAGGGGATAAACACCCCCCAAAATCGTGCCGCCGACCGGCATGGATCTGGCGACGGCGGGCATATCGGGCCTGCCGATATGCCCATGACGATCGTCGGCAAATCGAAAGCATTGCGCATTCGCGCCCTTGAGGAGGCATTGCGCGCCACCCGCGCAGAGTTGCAGGCCGTAACCGACATGCACGAAAAGACTAGCGAGGAATACCGGTCGATCAACGAGGAGCTGCAAGCCCTCAATACCGAGCTCGGCAGCGAAAACGCCTCGCTCGCGCAGATCGCCAACGACATCCACAACTTGCTAGACAGCACACGCATTGCCGTCGTATTCCTGGACAAGCGCCTGCGCATCCGCCATTTCACGCCGGCCATGACCGAGCTGTTCCGCCTGAACCACAGCGACAGGGGGCGCCCGATTGCCGACATTTCGCCGCTGGTGGACTATCCGCAATTGGCCGAGGATGCGGAGCGCGTCCTGCGCGAGCGCGACGTCATCGAGCGCATCCTGGGCGGCATCGACGGCCATGCCAGGTTCCTGCTGCGCATTCGGCCCTACCTGACCGCCGACAGCATGGTCGATGGCTTGGTGCTGACTTTTGTCGACGTCACCCATAGCCAACAGGAAAACACGGAGCACGCGCGGCTTGCCGCCATCGTCAACTCCTCGCGCGACGCCATTTTCGGATTCTCCCCGGACGACCGCATCGTCAGCTGGAACCCTGCGGCCGAACGGATTTTCGGCCTGCCCGCCGCCCAAGCCATCGGCCAGCCCTTGCAGATGCTGCAACCGCAAGACGCCTCTCCCGAAGCCGAGACGTTTTTCAATAACGGCAAGCGCGAACAACAGTGTCCGATATTCGAGATGTCATGGGTACGCCCGAACGGCCAGTCCGTACCGCTGGAAGTCAACTATTCGCCGGTGCGCGACGACCAGGGCAACATGATCGCCGGCAAGATCATCGCGCGCGACATCACCGAGCGTCGGCAATCCGAACGCCACAACGAAATGATGCTGGGCGAGCTCAACCATCGGGTGAAAAACACCCTGGCCAGCGTGCAGGCCATCGCCGTGCAAACACTGGCCAGCACGCACAGCCTGTCCGAGTTCCGCACGGTCTTCGTCGAACGCCTGCTGGCCTTGTCCAAAACGCACAACCTGCTGGCTTCCGAGGCCTGGCAGGGGGCGAATCTGGCCAGCATCCTCGACAACGAACTGGCGCCCTACCGGCACGAAGGACGGCAGTGCGCGACATTGACCGGCGACGATTTGAAGCTGGATTCCAAAGCCGCACTGGCGCTGGCCATGGCCATCCATGAGCTGGCCACCAATGCCGGCAAGTACGGAGCACTGTCCGTGCGCGAAGGCCAGGTGGAGGTCACGTGGAAAATCCGCCAGCACGACACGCGTCCCTGGCTGCACATGGTCTGGACCGAGAGGGGCGGCCCATCGGTGAAAAGACCTACACGCCAAGGATTCGGCACGCGGCTGATCACCGATGGCATCGTCTATGAGCTGGGGGGAGAGGTGAAGCTGGATTACCCCTCCACCGGCGTCATCTGCATTTTCGACGTACCGCTTGCCTTGAAGGAATGACACCATGAAAGAAGCCGGGGGGAAAATCTGCGTTCTGGTTTGCGAGGACGAGATGTTTGTCGCCATGATGCTGCAGGATCGCCTGGAAGACGCCGGCTATCGCGTACTCATGGCCCCGCGTGTCGCCAAGGGTCTGGAACTGGCCACCAGTGAATCCATTGACGTGGCCCTGCTGGACATCAACATGGCCGACGAGGAGAGCTTCCCTGTAGCGGAAAAACTGCGCAGCCGGGGCATACCGTTCGTGTTTTCGTCCGGTTACGACGACCAGCGATTGCCCGAGGAATGGCGCTCGGCAAAAGTGCTGCAAAAACCGTACGACACCAAGACCGTGACTGCCGCCCTGACCGCGATGCTGGAAACCGGCGGCGGCCGCGCCTGACCGGTTTTTTTGTAGGAGCCTGCCTGCAGGCGATTGCTTGATTTCACCGCAACGTCAAACAATCGCCTGCAGGCAGGCTCCTACCGCCACAGGTGAACAACATGGGCTTGCGGCTGGCATGCGCCCGCCAAGCGGCGTAAACTGCGCTGTTCACTGCAAAAATCGACGCAAACCCATGAGCGGCAAGCTTTTCATCAAGACCCACGGTTGCCAGATGAACGAGTACGACTCGGCCAAGATGGCCGATGTGCTCAAGGCCTCGCACGGCCTGGAATTGACCCAGGACGAAGCCGAGGCCGACGTCATCCTCATCAACACCTGTTCGATCCGCGAAAAGGCGCAGGAAAAGGTGTTCAGCCAACTCGGCCGCTGGAAGTCGTTCAAGAAGGACGGCAAGCCGGTGGTCATCGGCGTGGGCGGCTGCGTGGCATCGCAGGAGGGCGAGGCCATCGTCAAGCGCGCACCTTACGTGGATCTGGTGTTCGGTCCGCAGACCCTGCACCGTCTGCCCGAGATGATCGAAGCCAACCGCGCCACGCACCAGCCGCAGGTGGACATCTCCTTTCCCGAGATCGAAAAGTTCGACGCGCTGCCCGAGCCGCGCGCGGAAGGCCCGACCGCCTTCGTGTCGATCATGGAAGGTTGCTCCAAGTACTGCTCTTATTGCGTCGTCCCCTACACGCGCGGCGAAGAACTCTCGCGCCCGTTCGACGACGTGATCGGTGAGGTGGCGATGCTGGCCGAACAGGGCGTGCGCGAGGTGAACCTCTTGGGCCAGAACGTCAACGCCTACCGCGGCCCCATGTTCGACGGCGGCGTGGCCGACCTGGCCGTGCTGATCCACGCCATCGCCGAGATCGACGGCATCGGTCGCATCCGCTTCACCACCTCGCATCCGGTCGAGTTTTCCGACTCGCTGATCGAGGCCTACGCCAACGTGCCCAAGCTGGCCAACTTCCTGCATCTGCCGGTGCAGGCCGGTTCCGACCGCATCCTGTCGGCGATGAAGCGTGGCTACACGGCGCTGGAATACAAGCAGCGCATCCGCAAATTGCGCGAGGTGCGTCCGGATATTTCCATCAGCTCGGACTTCATCGTCGGCTTCCCCGGCGAAACCGAACAGGATTTCGAGAAAACCATGAAGCTGATCGACGACATCGGCTTCGACAACAGCTTCAGCTTCATCTACTCGCGCCGCCCCGGCACGCCGGCCGCCAACCTGGAAGACGACACCTCCGACGCAACCAAGCACGAGCGCCTGTCGCGCCTGCAGGCCGTCATCAACGCCAACGCGAAAAAGATCAGCGAGGCCATGGTCGGCACCACGCAAAGCGTGCTGGTGGAAGGTCCGAGCAAGAAGAATCCCAACGAGATGACCGGGCGCACCGAGAACATGCGCTTCGTCAATTTTCCCGGCGATGCGCGCATGCAGGGCCAGTTCGTCGATGTCGTCATCACCCAGGCCATGAGCAATTCGCTGCGTGGGCGAGTCCATCAACCTGACACCGCCGCAGCCTGAAAAGCCCCTCTCCCTCCGGGAGAGGGGTTGGG
>DASSBH010000060.1:0-4444 GCA_035698945.1 Oleiagrimonas sp. | reverse complement strand
GCCGACCTTGTCCGACCCCACCTGCCAGCGCGCCAGCAATTCGCTCCACGCCTGCAATCGCGCCTCGCGTGGCGGCGGCAGGCTGAGCTTCAATTGATCGGCCTGCTGCTGCGCGGTCGCGCCCGCCACGACCAATGAGGTTACCGCCGGTTTTGACGGCAAGGTTTCACGCCATCCCCACCACGCAAAAGCCACGAGCACCGCCAGCACCAACACGGCGACGAGCCACCACCAACGATAACGCTGCAGCCAATAACTGACGTGGCCCGGCAACACCTCGCGCGCCGCCTGTTGCACCACGCGTTCGCCGACGACCGGCGCATCCCGCGCTGCCGCCACGGCCAGCGCCCGCTCTCCGATCAGGTTCACCAGCCGCGGAATGCCATGGCTGGCGCGATGCATGTCCCGCAGCGCCAGGCGACTGAAAGGATTCTTGTCGACGCCCGCCACCTGCAGGCGATGGCGGATGTAGGCCTCACTCTGTTCGGCATCCATGTTCGACAGTTCATGCCAGGCGGTGATGCGCTGCGCCAGCGGCCCAAGCGCGACGCCGCGCAGGCGCTCGCGCAACACCGGCGTGGCCAGCAGCAGGATGTGCATCAATTGATGCGCCGGCGTTTGCAGGTTGGTCAACAGGCGCAGTTGTTCCAGCGATTCGTCCGAAAGATTCTGCGCCTCGTCCACCACCAGCAGCACGCGCTGGCCCTGGGCGTAGATGTCCATCAGGAACCGGCTCAGCGCATTGACCATGTCGCGACCGCTGTCGCGATCGACCCCATCCATCGGCACCCGCAGGCGATCGCACACGCTTTGCAGCAACTCGATCGGCGTTACCCGCGAATGCAGCACGCGCGCCACGCGCACGTCGTGATGGATCAATCGTTCCAGCAGGCACTGCGCGATCAGTGTTTTGCCGCTGCCGTTGCCCCCGATCAGGAGCGCGATGCCGCCGCCGCCTTCGATGACGTCGTGCTGCAGGCGTTCCAGCACCATGCCCGCGTTCGCCCCCAGCCAGACAAAACGGGGGTCGGGCGCCACGGCGAAAGGCGACATCTCCAGACCGAATGGATGCTCGGAAAAATCACTCACCGGGTTCACCCCGTACGTGACGGCTCTTGCTTGCGCGGTCGCGTCCAGTCCGGAACGTGTTGCTGACGCGCGCGCGCCAGGCTGAGATTCCCGGCCGGCGCATCGCGAGTGATGACCGAACCGGCGCCGATGGTGGCGCCTACGCCGATGGTCACCGGCGCCACCAGCGAGGTGTTCGAGCCGATGAACGCCTCGTCGCCGATGCGGGTGCGGAACTTGTTGACGCCATCGTAGTTGCAGGTAATGGTGCCGGCGCCGATGTTGACGCCCACGCCGATGTCGCTGTCGCCCAGGTAGGTGAGGTGGTTGGCCTTGCTGCCCTGGCCCAGCGAGGTTTTCTTGGTTTCGACGAAATTGCCGATGTGCACGCCGGCGGCCAGTTCGCTGCCCGGACGCAGACGCGCGAACGGACCAATGCTGCAAGCCTCTCCGGCGCGCACGCCTTCGATGTCGCAATGCGCATGCACCACGGTGCCGGCGGCCAATTCCACATCGCGCAGGCGACAGAACGGGCCGATGCGCACGCCGTCGCCAAGTTTCACATGGCCTTCGAGGATGACGTCCACGTCGATCTCGACATCGCGTCCGGCCTCCACCACGCCGCGCTGATCGAAGCGCGACGGGTCGGACAGGCGCACACCGTTCATCGCCAACGCCTTCGCGCATCGCAGACGCAAGGTTTTTTCCAGTGTCGCCAGTTGCCATGGATCGTTGGCGCCCATGGCTTCGTCCGCATCGGCCAGGCGCACGCACGCCGCGGGTTCGCCCACTTCGGCGGCCTGCGCGAAAATGTCGGTCAGGTAATACTCGCCCTGCGCATTGGCGCTGTTGAGGTTGCCCACCCACGCCCGCAGACGGCGCGCATCGGCGCCGATCATGCCGGTGTTGGTCAGACGGATCGCACGCTCGGCTTCGCTGGCGTCGCGCTCCTCGACAATACCGCGCACGTCGCCCGACTCGCCAAGCAGGATGCGCCCGTAGCCGGTGGGATCGGCCAGTTCCGTGGCCAGTACCGCCAGGGGTGCATCGGCTGCGACCAGACCCGCCAGCGATTCGGAACGCACCAGCGGCACGTCGCCATACAGCACCAGCACGCGTGCCTCGTCGGGAATGCCGGACAGGGCCAGCCGCACCGCGTGGCCGGTGCCGAGCTGCTCGGCCTGTTCCACCCAGACCACGCCGGCCTCGGCAAACGCCGCACGCACGGCATCGCCGCAATGGCCGTACACCACGTGGACGGCCGCAGGATCAAGGGCGCGAGCGGTGGCCAATACGTGCGCCAGCATCGGTTTGCCCGCCAGCGGCAGCAGCACTTTGGCCGAAGCCGATTTCATGCGCTTGCCCTCGCCGGCGGCAAGGATGACGACATGCAATGGAGCGTTCATGGAAACTTCCTGTGTCAATCAGGCACACACTTTGCCGCAAGCGGCCGGATTTGCCTACCCGCCGCCTGTCCGGTCATCATCGGGGCTTGCCTTCCCGCCACGCCGCCAGCTTGCGCGTCAGCGTGTTGCGGCCCAGACCCAGCAGACGCGCGGCCCGTTGCCGGTGGCTATCGACGTGCCGCATCACGACATCGATCAGGGTGCGCTCCATGTCCCCGCAAGCCCGGCGATAGAGCTGGTCACGATTCGCGGCCAGTTCGTTTTCGGCCCAGGTCCGCAGCGCCTCTGTCCAGTCCGATGGCGTCGGTGCTTCCCGATCCGCCGGCGTCAGGCCAAGATCCGCCACTTGCACTTCATGCCCCGGCGCCATCACCGCCACACGCCGGCACAGATTTTCCAGCTCGCGCACATTGCCGGGGAAGTCGTGTCTCTCCAGCACTTCCAACGCGGCATGGCTGAATCGCTTGGGCGAAATATCCAGCATCTGCGCCGCAGCAAGCAGAAAGTGTTGCGCCAGCACCGGAATATCCTGCCGCCGTTGCCGCAAGGGCGGCAAGGTGATGCGAACCACATCCAGACGATGCAGCAGATCGGCACGGAAACGCCCCTCGGCCACGGCGGCTTCCAGATCCTGATGCGTGGCCGCCACGATGCGCACATCGGATCGAATCAGCGTGCGCCCGCCGACGCGGTAGAACTCGCCACCGGCCAATACCCGCAGCAGGCGGGTTTGCAGCGCCAGCGGCATGTCGCCGATCTCGTCCAGAAACAGGGTGCCGCCTTCGGCCTGTTCAAAGCGGCCAACGTGTCGCTGCCGTGCTCCCGTGAAAGCGCCAGCCTCGTGTCCGAACATCTCGCTTTCAAGCAGTTCAGCCGGAATGGCTGCGGTATTGAGCGCCACGAACGGGTTGTCGCGACGCGCACTTTCCTCGTGCAATGCCCGCGCCGCCAGTTCCTTGCCGGTGCCGGTTTCTCCGGTCACCAGCACATTGAGGTCGCTGGCGGCGATCCGGCCGATCAACCGGAACACTTCGTGCATGGCCGGGCTTTGCCCGATCAATGCCGGCTCCGTGCGCACGCTTTCGGTCGCCGCCGTCTTGATCGGCGTCGCATCGGCCAGCACGCGCCGGACGACTTCCAGCACCTGATCCAGATCGAATGGCTTGGCGATATATTCCACCGCACCCAGACGATAGGCGGCAGCCGTCGTTGTCACATCGGTGAAGGCGCTCATCACGATGACCGGCGCCGACGCCTTGGCTTGATGCCACTGCCTCAGCAGCGCCAGTCCGTCGTTGCCCGGCATGCGCACATCCGTCAGCAGAACATCCGGTGCACCATCGGCAAGGGCGGCCAACGCGGCGTCACCGGTGTTAAATGCCTGCACCTGATAGCCGGCATCGCGCAGTGCGGTAGTCAACACGAAGCGGACGCTGTGGTCGTCTTCGGCTACCCATATGGCGGGCTTCACGGCGAGGCCTCCATGAGGTCCATTGGTCGCGCATCGCAACGTTCAAGCGGCAGATAAAGCGTGAACACGGTTCCCTCGTCGGTCTTTGCATGGCGCAGATCGCCGCCATGATCGCACGCGGTTTCCCGCGCCAGCGCGAGACCCAGCCCTGTGCCGTCGGCACGCCCGGATACCAGCGGTTGAAACAGGACATCCTCGAGCCGCCGCGGTACGCCAGAGCCATTGTCGATGACATCCACGCGTACGGCAGCACGCACGATGCCTGTCGGCAGTGCCACACGATGCGCCACGCGGGTGCGCAGGCGCAGGCTCGTCGCTCCCGCTTCGACGGCGTTGCGGGTCAGGTTGAGCAGCAGTTGCTGCAATCGGTCCACGTCGCCTTGCACGCCCGGAAGACTCGGGTCGTAGTCTTCGGCGATGTCCAGATGCGGCACCTGCGCCAGCATCAGGCGGCGGATGCGCTCCAGCACCTCATGCAGATTGAGCATGCCCAGCCGGG
>DASSBH010000059.1:0-17276 GCA_035698945.1 Oleiagrimonas sp. | reverse complement strand
GGCCTCGAACCTCGCGCGCCAGAAATAGTTGCCGGGATGGGCATAGTACGCGCCCTCGGCAGCCGACCGCCGACTGGGCGCCGTGCCGCAGAACACCAGCCCGAGGCCCGCTCGCAACAGATCCGGCAGGACAGGGCGGTCGTCAGGCAGCATCGGCAAGCAGAAAGTCGACGTACTGGAAACGTTCGTCACGCAGCACCGATTCGCCACGCTGCAGCGTAAGCGGTCGGGAGAACAACGGGCTGGCGTGACTCAATGTATGGAACTCGCCGTTTTCCCCGCACGGATCGACGCCTTCGGGCAGGGAGTCGACGAAAGCGGCATCGAATTCGCGTCCGCAAAAAGCGGTGCCCAATTGGGTGGTATCCACACACACCACATTGGCGCGATGGCCGTCGGCATGAAAACGTCGCGCCAGTTCGGCGGTATCGCTACCCCAAAGCGGAAACACTCCGCGCCATCCGGCACGCGCCAACTGGCGTTCGCGGTAATCGCGCACGTCCTGCAGAAAGATGTCGCCGAAAGCGCAATGGCTCAGACCCGGCCAGCGTTCACGCGCCTGTTGCAGCGCCTTGTCGTGCGCGGCCTCGTAACTGGCATTGTCAGCGGGCCAGGGGATGGCCGCCTCGATCAACGGCAAACCCAGCGCTTCGGCCTGGGCATGCAGCACGTCGCGGCGGATGCCGTGCATGGATACGCGGTCGTAACGGGTGGTGACGGTGGTGAGCAGGCCAGCGACCTGCCAGCGCGCATCGGCCAACAACTGCGCCAGCGCCATCAGGCAATCCTTGCCGCCGCTCCAGGACATCAATAGAGGTGTGCTCATCCGCGTATTGTGGCATCTCCAGCCGGGGAGGTGCGGCTTCATGCGCTTTCACGAAAGCGTCGCGAGCCTTGTGCAAACATCGGGCGACATTCCTTGCGAGAGCTTCCTTGACCGGATGTTGGCAAGAGGGCACATGGATCGCATGCCGGCAAGCACGGCAAACCGCGCGAAAGCATTGACGGCCTGGGCGTTGGCGGCCATGGCGGGATTCATCGATGCCGTGGGTTATCGAAGCTTGCAGCATTTGTTCACCGCGCACATGAGCGGCAACTCCGCGCGACTGGGCGTGTTTCTGGGCAAGCTCGACCTGCACGCGGCGGTTCCCATGGCGGTGGCGGTGGGGCTGTTCGTGTTCGGCATCGCCATCGCGACCACGCTGGCCGAGCTGGTCAGTCGCCGTCACGCGCGATCGGCGTTGCCGTTGCTGCTGGGCGTCCAGATGTTGCTGCTGGTTGCATTCATGGGTTATGGCACGTACGTGACGGGCGTGGACGGGCGCGTGGCCGACCATTCCTGGTGCGGGTTCTACGTACTCGCGGCGCTGGCGATTGTCGCCATCGGTTTTCAGACCTGTGCGTTGCAACACGTTGGCGGCCAGCGGGCGCGAACCACCTACGTTTCCGGCATGCTGACGCGGTTTTCGCAGGAGGCCGTGAACTGGCTGTTCTGGATGCGCGACGGAAACGAACGCCCACACCAGAGCTATCTTGGCCACGTCCTGAATACCAGTCGACGCCGCGAATCGGCCAGGCACATGCTGTTGTTCGGCGGCATCTGGTGCGCCTATCTCGGCGGCGCCGTGGCCGGCAGCTGGATGTACGGACGCTGGCACCTGTGGTCGCTGACGTGTCCATTGGCCGTGTTGGGCATCGTGATCGTGGTCGATCAGTGGCGGCCGTTGAAGCCTTGAGAGCCCCTGAACAATCCTGCACGCGCCGGACGGGATCGCGCGAATATTCAGAGGGTTCTAAGCCGCATGCGCTCAAGATGGATGCGATTTCGTTCGCGGACATACCACCATGGCCGATCACAAAACCGCTTCCGATCTGCTCGTCGAACGCCTGATCGAATGGGGCATCGATACCGCCTTCGGTCTGCCCGGCGATGGCATCAACGGCTTCTATGAAGCCTTGCGCAAACATGCGGACAAGATTCGCCTGATCCACGTGCGCCACGAGGAAGTCGCGGCGATGGCGGCCACCGGCTACGGCAAATTCACCGGCAAGCCGGCCTTGTGCGTGGCGACCGCCGCGCCGGGCGCGATCCATCTCATGAACGGCCTGTACGACGCACGCATCGACCAGTCGCCGGTCATCGCCGTTACCGGCATGACCTATCACGACGTGATCGGCACGCATTTTCTGCAGGACATCAACCACGACGCGATCCTGCGCGATTGCTGCTGGTACAGCCAGCGCGTGATGGGCGAGGCGCATGTGGTCAACGTCACCGACATGGCGGTACGCACGGCGATTGCGCATCGCGGCCCGGTGCACTTGTCGATCCCCATCGACATCCAGACCGGCAAGTCGGTCACCGACGACAGCACCATCAAGAATCCGTTTCCCGCTGGCAGCCCGTTTTCCCTGCGCCAGCGGCAGCTGCCGCCGCGCGAGGATCTGGAACGCGCCGCCGCCGTGCTCAAGGGCAAGACAAAGCCGGTGATTTTCGCCGGCGCCGGCGCGCGCGGCGCCGGCAAGGAACTGGAAGAGCTCGCCGAAAAACTCGGTGCGGCGATCGTCAAGCCGCTGCTCGGCAAGGACTGCGTGCCCGACGACAGCCCGTATTGCACCGGCGGCTACGCGCTGGTCGGCACGCGCGCCTCGCAGCTGGCGATGGAAGCCTGCGATGCGTTCCTGATTGTCGGCAGCTCCAGCCCGTACAAGGGATGGATGGCCAAACCCAAACAGGCGGTCGGAGTGCAGATCGACGATCTTCCCGAGCGCCTGGGCCTGCGTTACCCGATCGAAGTGGGTCTGGCCGGCGACGCGCAACTGACCTTGCGCGAGCTGATCCCGCTGGTCGAGCGCAACGACGATCGCAGCTTCCTCGAAACCGCGCAGCAGAACATGAAGGAATGGCGCGAGCTGATGCGCGAGCGCGGCACCACGCCGAGCGACCAGGGTCTGATGAAATCCGAAGCGGTGTCGTGGCACCTGGGTCAGGCGCTGGCCGACAACGCGATCCTGTGCGGCGACTCGGGCACCGTGACCACGCTGGCCGGACGCACCGAATTGAAGCGCGGCCAGAATTTTTCGTTCTCCGGCACGATGTGCTCCATGGCCGCGGCGTTGCCCTACGCGATCGGCGCACAGGCAGCATTCCCGGATCGCCAGGTCGTCGCGCTGACCGGCGACGGCAGCCTGAGCATGATGATGGGCGACCTCGTCACCTGCGTGCAGCACAACCTGCCCATCAAGGTGATCGTGGTCAAGAACAACGTGCTCGGCCTGATCAAGTGGGAACAGATGGCGTACCTTGGCAACCCCGAGTACGGCGTGCAGCTTGCACCCATCGACTTCGCGAAAGTTGCCGAAGCCTGCGGCTTCAAGACCTTCCATCTGGAAACGCCGGACGATTGCGAGCAGCGTCTGAAGGAAGCATTGAACACGCCCGGTCCGGTACTGGTCGAGGCGGTGGTCGATCCCAACCACATGCCGCTGACGCCGATCATCAAGAAGCAGCATGCCGAGAATCTTGCCAAGGGCCTCGCCCATGGCGAACCCAACCGCAAGCGCATCGCGCTGACCATGTCGCGCGCCCTGGCGGATGAAATGACCTATGCCGCGAGTCCCGCCGGCGTGGTCGGTCGTGCGGAGAAGAAGCTGAAAGACATCATGCCCGGCCACAAGGATGAGTAACGCATACGCCTTGGCCGACGCGCGCGTTCCGGCCGGCGCGCAGGATGTGGATGGGCAAGCCCTGGCCGCGGCGCTCGTACGCGAGGTGGTCGGGGAAGTACGTTTTGATGCGGGCGATCGCGCGCTGTACGCCAACGATGCTTCGGTGTATCGGCAGGTGCCGATCGGAGTGGTGTTGCCGAAAAGCGTGGACGACGTGATCAAGACCGTCGCGTTGTGCCGCGAATATCAGGTACCCGTTTTCGCACGTGGTTGCGGCACTGGTCTCGCGGGCCAGAGTTGCAACACAGCGGTGTTGATCGATTTCAGCAAGTACATGAACCGGATTCTGGAACTCGACCCCGGGCAACGCTGCGCATGGGTCGAACCCGGCGTGGTGCTGGATACGCTGCGCGAGGAGGCGGAAAAGCATCAGCTCACCTTTGGCCCGGATCCGGCCACGCATACCCGCTGCACGCTGGGCGGCATGATCGGCAACAACTCCTGCGGCGTGCACTCGATCCTGTCCGGCGTCACCGCCGACAACATCGAGGCGCTGGACGTGCTGCTCTACGACGGCACGCGGTTGACCTTGCCGTGCGAGGTTTCGCCCGAGGACATGGAGGCTGTCATTGCCAAGGGTGACCGACGCGGCGAGATCTACGCCAGGCTCAAGGCTCTCGGCGAACGCTACGCCGACACCATCCGTTCGCGCTATCCGCAGATTCCGCGTCGCATCTCCGGCTACAACCTCGACCGCCTGCTGCCGGAAAACCATTTCAATCTTGCCGCCGCGCTGGTCGGCACCGAGGCGACCTGTGCGCTCACGCTGCGCGCGAAATGCAAGCTGGTGCCGAGCCCGCAATGCCGCGTGCTGGTGATGATCGGCTACAAAGATGGCTACACCGCTGCCGATCGTGCTTCCAACCTGCGCGACTATCAGCCCATCGGCCTGGAAATGTTCGATCGCCGTCTGGTGCGTAACGAGCTGGAAAAAGGCTTTTCGCGCCACACGGAATTGCTGCCGCAGGGTGACGGCTGGTTGCTGGTCGAGTTCGGCGCCGCCAGCAGGGACGAGGCCCGCGCGCAGGCGCAGCGCATGCTGGACGACATCAAGGGCGGCGACCAGTGCGAGGTCAAGCTGTTCGACGGCGCCGAGCAGCAGGAGGAAATCTGGACACTGCGCGAAGGCGGCGTGGGGCACTCCAAGGTCGTGGGCGAGAATCCCGGCTGGCCGTCGTTCGAGGATGCCGCCGTTGCGCCGGAAAAGATCGGCGATTTCCTGCGCGATTTCGAACAACTCGTCAACGACCATGGCCGGAAGATTTCCGCGCTGTTCGGTCACGTCGGCGCCGGCTGCGTGCACACGCGCATTAACTGGGATCTGCGCACGCGCGAGGGCATCGAAAACTACCGCCGCACCATGGAAGACGCGGCCGACCTGGTCGTGCGCTACGGCGGCTCGCTTTCCGGCGAACACGGCGACGGCCAGGCGCGCGGCGAATTGCTGGAGCGCATGTTCGGCCCCGAACTGATCCAGGCGTTCCGCGAATTCAAGGCCGTGTGGGATCCGGACGGCCGCATGAATCCCGGCAAAGTCTCGGATCCGTATCCGCTGGACAGCAACCTCAGGATGCCGCTCACCCACCGCATGCCGTCGGTGACGACGCATTTCGCATTCCCCGACGACAAAGGCAGTTTCGCCTTCGCCACCCAACGCTGCTTCGGCGTCGGCAAATGCCGGCGACTGGGCGGCGGCACCATGTGCCCGAGCTTCATGGCCACCCGCGAGGAGCGCTATTCCACGCGTGGTCGTGCACGTCTGCTGTTCGAGATGATGGACGGCGACATGATCCGCGACGGCTGGCGCAGCGAGGAAGTGAAGGATGCGCTGGACCTGTGCCTGGCCTGCAAGGGCTGCAAGCACGACTGCCCGGTGCAGGTCGACATGGCCACCTACAAGGCCGAATTTCTGTCGCACTATTACCGGGGGCGCATGCGTCCGCTGTCGGCCTACCTGTTCGGCCTGATCCCGTGGGCCTCGCGGATCGCTTCGCTGATACCCGGCATATCCAACAAGGTCACGCGCACACGGATTTTCAAGCAGGTGACGGACGTCGCGCCGGAACGCGCACTACCGGGCTTCGCCGAGCACACCTTCAAGCATTGGTTCACCCATCGCAATCGCAAGCCACATGACGGTCCCCGCATCGTGCTGTGGCCGGACACCTTCACCAATTTCTTCGAACCGGAAGTCGGCATCGCGGCCGTCGAATCGCTGGAAGCGATGGGCTACGAGGTGACATTGCCGCGCGGCGCCCTGTGTTGCGGACGGCCGTTGTACGACTACGGCATGCTCGACCTCGCGCGTCGGCAACTGCGGCAAATCCTTTCGAGGATGCGTCACGAGATTCGCGCCGGCGTGCCGGTGATCGGCCTGGAGCCGAGTTGCACGGCCGTGTTCCGGGACGAACTCGGCAACCTGTTCCCGGACGACGACGATGCACAACGACTCGCGCAACAGACCTTCACTTTCGCCGAATTCCTGACGCATCAGGACGACATCCGATTGCCGCGTCTGGGCGGCAGGGCGGTGGTGCACGCGCATTGCCATCACAAGGCATTGTTCGGAACGCAGGCGTTCACCACGCTGCTGGATCGTCTCGGCATCGAATACGACATGCCGGAATCGGGCTGTTGCGGCATGGCCGGAAGTTTCGGCTACGAAGCGGGCGCGCACCACGACGTGTCGATCAAGGCCGGCGAACGCGTCCTGCTGCCAGCCGTGCGCGCGGCGCCCAAGGACATGCTGATCATCGCCGACGGCTTCTCCTGCCGCACCCAGATCGCGTCACTCACCGACCGTCGCGCCCTGCACCCGGCCCAGGTCATCCAGATCGCGCTCAATGACGCACGACTGGCGGCGCGCGCCTACCCCGAAACCGACCGCTACGCCGAACGGCCCACCAGGCTCACGGGACGCGACAAGGCTGCGCTGGGCGCCAGTGCCGCACTGGCCGGTGCGCTGGTGGTGTGGGCCGTGAAGCGCAAGCGGCGTATGCGGTGAAACAAGCGGCTGGATACGTCGTGTGCGATCCCAACAAGCACATGTCGGCGGAGCAGTTGCCTCCATGATGCGCCCGTGGAACCAACTGGGCACATTCGCTTGAGATGATCAGCTTGTCTTCCGTGAACGTATTCCGCATGGGTTGAATCGTTTTGTCTCGTGGTCGCCTCTATGGAGTGTCGAAGCCTTTTCGACGTTCCCTTACCCGATTTGGAGGCACACGATGAACCATTCAGCTTTTCTCCAGGCGGCTGCAACCTGTGGTCTGACCCTTGGCATAGCCGCCACGGGTCTGGCCGTAGCGGCGCCTGCCGGCCAGATGCACCATGAAATGAAGATGACGCCGCAGCAGGCCAAGATGCAACGCATGAAAACCATGAAAATGATGAAAAAAATGGATTACAAGCCTTGCTACGGTGTCAACGCAGCCTACAAGAATGATTGCCAGTCGCCGGGTCATTCCTGTGCGGGGCAGGACTCCAAGGCGCGTGATCCGCAGGCTTTCGTGGCCATGCCGGCGGGCCTGTGCACCAAGATCGCCGGCGGCAGCCTGACCAAGGGTGCTTGAGGCTGTCGGGATGACGTTTTGTACACAACCCACGGGCCCGATGCCGGTACATGCCGGCATCGGGTTGCGTGCGCCGCACATGGCGCGCATACAACATGAACGCCCACGTATTGCCTGGCTGGAAACGCACAGCGAAAACCTGTTTGCGCCCGGCGGGCCTTTTCAGGACGCCATGCAGGCCATTCGTGCAGACTATCCTCTCAGTTTGCACGGCGTGGGACTGTCGCTGGGGTCAGCGGATCATTTGAACGTGGCCCACTTGAAGCGTCTGCGTGAGTTGGTCGATCACTACCAGCCTGAACTCGTTTCGGAGCATTTGTGCTGGGGAGCGATCGGCGGTTGGCACAGCAACGATCTTTTGCCTCTGCCATTTACCGAGGAAGCCCTGCACCTGATCGTGTCGCATATCGATCAGGTGCAGGACGCTCTCGGGCGTCAGATTCTGGTCGAGAATGTATCGACCTACCTGCGTTTTTCCGGTGGCGATTACAACGAGTGGGAATTCGTGGCCGAAGCGGTTCGCCGCAGTGGCTGTGGACTCTTGTGCGACGTCAGCAATATCTACGTCAACAGCGTCAATCACGGCTTTGATCCGCTCGTGTACCTCGACGCGATGCCATGCGAGGCGATCAAGGAAATCCATTTGGCTGGCTTCACGCGCAAGGACGACCTCCCGGTTCCGCTTCTGATCGACTCGCACAACCGGCGCGTATCGACGGCGGTCTGGACGCTTTATGGCGAGGCGATTGAACGGTTCGGGCCGATACCCACCTTGATCGAGTGGGATCAGGACATTCCCGAGCTGGAAGTGCTCCTGGATGAAGCGGCCCATGCCGAGGAGGTGCTCGATGCCTGTCGCATCGTCCCTGCATGAAGTGCAGCAGGCCTTCCTGAAGGCATTGTACGATCCTGCCGTCAGCGGCCCGACCCATGTCATCGTCGGCAACCGCCTCACGCCAGAGGCGCGTTTGCGCATCTACCGGCGCAGTTGCAATGAAATCCACACGGAGGCACTGCGTACCAGTTATCCGGCGTTGCTGGCATTGGGCGGCGAGGACTGGTTCGACCAAATCGCGTGCAGGTACCGCCACGCGCATCCTTCCCTGTCGGGCAACCTGCAAGCTTTCGGTGCGCATCTTGCCGATTACCTGGAAACGCTGCCGGAGCATCGTTCATATCCTTATTTTGCCGATGTGGCGCGGCTGGAATGGCTGCGGCAGAAAACCATGCTGGCACCAGCGGCGCGAGTGCTGGCGACTGATCCGGTTGTACAGGCGCTGCGGGCGCAAGGCACGGCTTTGCAAGTGACATTGCATCCGAGTGTCCATTTGTTGGCAAGCGACTGCCCGGTGCTGAGCCTCTGGCACTTCGCGCACGAGCCCACGCCCGAAGGGCCTGATCTCGACGATCGCGGGGAAATGGTCATGCTCTGGCGTGACGGAGAGGAAGTAGCTTCGGCATGGCTGGCGCCGGCGACGTTTGCCTGCCTGTGCGCACTGCGCGATGGCGATACGTTGGAAGCAGCGCAGATGGCTGCCGTGGCCATCGACCCTCGTTTCAATATGGTCACCTGTTTCGAAAGCCTGGCCTGGCAAGGGCTGATCACCGGGGTCGTGCCGTTTCCCGCCATGATGGAAAGGGGGCCAGCATGTCTGTAATACGTACGACCTGCGCCGGCTACGCTGCCACAACGTGCTGGCTGAATGCATGGTTGGCTCCATGGGCATTGCTGTTCCTGCGTCTTTGGGTGGCCATCGCTTTCTGGCACGCGGGCCTCACCAAGATCGAAGACCCGAGCGGCACCTTGTTCCTGTTCACGACCATGTACCACGTACCGCTTCTCTCCGCCTCCACCGCCGCCGTGCTCGCCACCTGGATTGAGCTCGTGGTTCCGTGGCTGGTCGGCTTGGGTATTTTGGGTCGCATCAGTGCAGCGTTTTTGTTCGTTTACAACATCATTGCCTTCAGCTCCTTTCCGCAATTGTGGCCGCATGGCTTCTGGCACGACCTTTTCACGACCAGTGCTTTTGCCGACCACAAGATATGGGGCATGATGCTCCTGATGATCGTGGCATGGGGGCCGGGCGCATTGTCGATCGATGCACTGGTTCCACGAGGCGAAAGCTGGTGGCGTCGTTTGAAGTCTCAAAGAGGCAGTGAAATCTGAAAGATTGTCATGGCAGCACCCATTCAATTCACCTCCACTATCACGTGCCCGGCTTGTGGCTGCAAGCAGACGGAGACGATGCCCGAGGCTGCGTGCATGCACTTTTACGTTTGTCCTGCGTGCCACCGAATGTTGCGCCCGCTTGCAGGTGACTGCTGTGTGTTCTGCTCGTTCGGCTCCTTCCCGTGTCCGCCAGTACAGCGTGCGTGCCAGGACAGCTCCCATGTCCGCTCTTGACGGCAACGGCTTGAAATTGGGTGACCAGAACCTTGTCGATGCATGCACACATTGAATCCTTTGCGTTCGTGACCGACTCTCTATGGGTGAGGCGAACGAAGCGTGCTCGAATCCTGTTGTATCAAATGGCATTTTGGAGAGCAAAGCATGTCAGGCAATATTTCCGTAACCGTCCAGCTTGTGCGCGGTGCATTGGCACTGGCAGCCATTGTGGGGGCAGCCCTGTTGGCCCGCCACATATGGGCCGTGGCGCTCCTGTTGCTGGTGGCCGTTTTCCTCATGCGTGGTTGTCCCATGTGCTGGTTGTCCGGCTTGATCGAAGCGTTTTCCGCACGCCGGGCGCGCAAGCTGGATACGCTTCACCGGAGTCGGTAAGGAACAGGGGGCTCCGCCATGCCACACGATCAAGCCATGATCCAGGCTGCCCAGCAGGGTGACAAGGAGGCCTTGCTCAGACTTCTGGAAACAAGTCGACCGGATCTCAAGCGCATCGCGGCTACGCAGTGCGCATCGCTCGCCGATGCCGACGATGCGGTCCAGGAGAGCATGCTTCAGGTTTATCGCCGCATTGGCGCACTGCGGACTGTAGGCTCTTATGGAGCATGGCTTTTTTCCATTGTGCGTCGCGAGTGCCAACGGCTTATGCGACGCATGCGTGGTCGCACCGAGCTGCCACGCGAAGATCACCGGATATTCGCCTACTACACCACGCCCGATTTGCACATCGACCTCGTTGCAGCCATCGAATCGTTGCCGGACAAATACCGGGTGGCCATCATTCTGCGCGATTTCGAGGAATGTACCATCGCCGAGATCGCCGGCACCTTGCGCTTGTCCCGTGCCGCCGTCAAAAGCCGGATACACCGTGGTCGCGTGATGATCCGCGAATATCTGGAGTGCTGAAACAGTTTGCCGAAGTTGAATCTACATCGCTTCCTTGACGCCAGCTCCAAGCAGCCAGGCGTTGACCGGGTAGCTGGTAAGAAAGCCGAGCACCATGCCGATCTGCATCATGAACCAGTACACCGCGCTGTCCGGGTGCAAGCCGCTTGGGAACAGGACGAAGTGGACGAGCGCCATCCAGCCGAACAGACCCACTTCAAATGCGGTAAGCGATAGCGTGTCGGCCTTCAGCGCGGCGATGATGCCATCGCGCACGCCAAGATCCCGCATCGGCGCGATGGAGAAATACTGGAACACGATGCCGAGCGTGAATGCCAGAATGTAATCGACGATGAATTCCGGCCACAGGGCCAACCCGGCGAGCGTGAATCCGCCGGCAAAGATGACCCAGCCGCCGATAATGTCGCCCAGAGTGCACCCAGCGCCGCAGTGGCTGACGCCGACGCCGACCGTGGCGGCAAAGGATTTCTCGCGCGGCTCGCCATGGATCGCCTGCCACTTCGGTGTCTTTGGGTGGCCCCAGCGCGCATAGGCCCACAACCCCAATGGGCCGAAGTACAGCGCCGTCACCGGCCACACGATTTCCATGATCCTCATTTTTTGGCGATAGCCGCGCAGATAGGTGTCACCCAGGATCAGTGCGGCGCAAAGAAATGCAACGCCAAGTGAAAACCAGGCGAGGGCGGTGAGCCAGATTGTCACGCTGCAAGCTGATGTCGTTTCCGCGTTTGCATGTGTGGCGCGATGCTCATGACCGCTTGGTTTCCTGGCCGGTAAATGCGGTGACCGGCTTGTGCACATCGCGGTTCAGGCCTTCGCCGAATGTCTTGAGCGCGTCGATGAGCGGCGTCACGGCTTGCCACAGCGTGTCGTCGTGCAGCATGTGATAGGCGCCCTTGATGCCCGGTGCGTCGGCGTGTTCGTCCTTCTGCGGATGGTGGCGCGCCATGCGCTCGAAACCGTCCTTGGCGGCGAACATCACCTTGCAGAGCTGATCCGGCTCGATGCGCGACAGCAGCATCAGGAACATGGCGAGGTTCTGCACGGCCTTGCGCGAGTTTTCGCTGTTGAGGCCGTCCACGATGACCTGCGTCCATTGGCTGTTGGATGCCATCAGGTCGTTCGCGAAACGCAGGACGCCGTGTTCGTGTGCCGTCTGCAGCAGTTGTTCGAGTGCCTCGTGGGCGCCAGGGTCGATCTTCGGCGGCCTGGGCGTGTATTTCAGTGGTTCGGCCATCACATTCTCTCCGGGTGCGGCGCTTCTTCGGTGATCGGCACGTAGTCGTCGCGCGTCCATTTTTCTTCGACCCCGACCCCTTTGCGCGGCGTCGGATTGCCATAGCGGAAGTTGTTCTTGCGCAGCGGTGATTCGCCACGTTCGCCGAGCTTTTCGATTCTTACGGCGACCTCCTTGTAGGCGGGCGTGTTGACGTCCGGATCATGCGCGTTGCCGGTGAGCTTGTTCATCGACGGCTTTTCGTGGTGAATCGGCAGGTACAACTCGTTGCCGTGCACGCGATCGGTCACCAGCGCCCGCACCTTGACGGCGCCGCGTCGCGAGATGACGCGCAGCCAGGTGCCATCCTCGATGCCGCGTTCGGCGGCAAGGTCGCGCCCGATCTCGATGAACCAGTGCGGCACTTCCGAATGCATGCGCGGTCCCTTGCCGGTCTGGTTCATCGACTGGAAATGTTCCAGCAGGCGACCATTGTTGACGTGCAGATCGTATTGCGCGTCCGGCACCTCGGCCGGCTCCTGCCACTCAAGCGGGTACAGCTGCGCCTTGCCGCCCGGCATGTGGAACTTGTCGGTGTAGAGCAGCGGCGTGTCGGCGCCGTCTTCGGCGACAGGCCAGACCAGCGACTTCCATCCGGACAGCCGCTCGTAATTGACGCCGGCAAACACCTTCGCGATGCCGGCGCATTCGTCCATGATTTGCGAGGGGTGCGTGTAGCCCCAGTCGTGACCCATGCGCGCGGCAAGTTCGGTGAGGATGCGCCAGTCGGGCCGGCTGTCGCCGAGCGGAGGCATGACTTTATGAAAGCGCTGGATGCGCCGTTCGGTGTTGACGTACGTGCCTTCCTTTTCGACGCTGGCGCACGCAGGCAGGATGACGTCGGCGAACTCGGCGGTGGTGCTGACGAACATGTCTTCGACCACCATGAAGTCGAGCTTGGAGAAATGCTCATGCGTTTCGGTGGCGTTGGATTCGGAAACCGCGGTCTCTTCGCCGATGATGTACATCGCCTTCAATTCGCCGCCGGCCTTTTCCGTCATCTCGAAATTGTCCAGTCCCTTTTCGTTCGACAACTGTTCCGGTGCGACGCCCCAGCCCTTGGCCCAGCGCGCCCGCGCTTCCTCGTCGGTGACTTTCTCGTAGCCCGGGTAGACGGTTTTGAGTGCGCCGAAATCGCTGGCGCCCTGCACGTTGTTGTGGCCGCGCATCGGATAGCCGCCGGTGCCGGGTCTGCCGAAATTGCCGGTGACGAGCATCAGGTTCGCCAGCGCCGTGCTGGTGTCGGCGCCGTGGCCGTGCTGGGTGATGCCCATGGCCCACAGCAGACAGACGCGTTTGGCATTGCCGATCATTTCGGCTGCGTCGATCAGTTGCTGTTTCGGCACGCCGGTGATTTCGGCGGCAAAATCCATGGTGTACGGTTCCAGCGAGGCGCGGAATTCATCCACTTTTTCGACGCGCTGGTTGAGAAAATCCATGTCGGCCAGGTCGTGGTCGAACATGTAGCGCGCCAGTGCCAATGCCCAGGCCAGATCCGTGCTCGGTTTGGTGCGCACGAAAATATCCGCGCGCTCGGCCATCTCGTGCTTGCGCGGATCGAAGACAATCAGCTTCTGGCCGTGATGCTTGTGCGCGCGCTTGATGCGCGAGGCGATCACAGGGTGATTCTCGGCGGTATTGGTGCCGACCAGCACCACGACCTCGGCTTTCTCGATGTCGCGAATCGTGCCCGAATCGGCGCCGATGCCGACCGTGCGCTGCAAGCCCTTGGTCGCCGGGCTCTGGCAATAGCGCGAGGAGTTGTCGACGCTGTTGGTGCCGATGATGAGGCGCGCGATCTTCTGCGTCAGGTAGGCTTCCTCGTTGCTGGCCTTGCTGGAAGCGATGAAGCCGATGCTGCGCGGGCCGTATTGATCGCGGATTTGCAGCAGCCGCCGCGCGACGAGATCGAGCGCCTCATCCCAGCTGGCCTCGCGAAAGCGGCCGTTCTCGCGGATCAGCGGCGTGGTGAGGCGGTCTTCGCTGTTGACGAAATCCCACGCGAAGCGGCCCTTGATGCAGGTCGAGATGCCGTTGGCGGGCGCCTCCTGCATCGGCTGCACTTTCAGGATCTGGCGGCCACGCGTCCACATTTCGAACGAGCAGCCGACGCCGCAGTAGGTGCACACGGTTTTGGTGCGCTTGATTTCCGGTTGGCGCCACTTCATGTCCATCTTGGAGACGCCGGTGATCGGCGGCGTGCCGATGGTGTCTTCCCAAGCCTTCACCATGTCGATCATCGGCCGCTTCAGTGATTGCGGGATGGCCGTGAACGGCCCGGAGCTGGTGGACTGCATCGTCTTTTCCATCAGCGCGTTGCAGGGGCAGACGGTGACGCAGTGGCCGCAGTGCACGCAGCTCGATTCGTCGATGGGCTTGCCGCCGTCCCACAATACGCGCGGATGTTCCATCGACCAGTCGATGCTGAGCGTTTCGTTGACTTCGACGTTCTGGCAGGCTTCGACGCAGCGTCCGCACAGGATGCACTGATCCGGATCGTAGGTGTAGAACGGACTCGACATGTCCTTGTCGTACGGCTTGCGCTGGAACGGATAGCGCTGGATCGGGATGTCCATGGCCGAGAACGTGTTGTGCAACTGGCAGTCGCCGGTGTTGTTTTCGCACAGCGTGCAATACAGCTCGTGCTTGGCGAGAATGCGATGCATGCCCTCGTGGCGGGCGTTTTTGGCACGCTTGCTGGTGCTGGTGATCTGCATGCCGTCGGTGCTGGTGAGCGTGCAGGCGCGTTCCAGTTCGCCATCGACTTCGACCCAGCAGGTATCGCAAGTCTGAACCGGGCCGAGCGCGCCGAGGTAGCAGACGTGGGGGAGGTCGACGCCATGGTCGATCAGGAAGTCGATCAGCGGCTGGTCGGATGGGCCAGTGAGTGATTGACCATCGAGGACGATCGTGCAGTTGTCGTCGGCCATGTGGGAGTCTCCATCCGCGGAATTTTCATCCTCCGCCGTGGCGACGGGTCATTCAACATCGCGCGATTCGTTCATTCACCGCATCGTTCGCAATGTGGATTTTTCGAGACTGCATAACAAACACGCCGAGCGAAAGTCGCTCGGCGTGATTCGGCGGAATCCGTTTTCAGTATGGCGAGTGCAATGAAGCGGCAACAAGCTTCGCAGACACGGAGAGGCAGGATTTTGCTTTTCCTCGCCTCTCGCCCCTCGTTACTCGCCCCTGCCTTCACGCCACCTGACGCGACGCCCGCTTGCGATCATTCTCGGTCAAATGCTTCTTGCGCAGACGAATCGCCTTGGGTGTGACTTCGACCAGTTCGTCATCCTGGATGAACTCCAGCGCCTGTTCCAGCGACATGCGCACATACGGCACCAGGCTCAGCGCATCGTCCTTGCCCGAAGCGCGCACGTTGGTGAGCTGCTTGGCGCGCAGGGCGTTGACGGTGAGGTCGTTGTCCTTGGCGTGGATGCCGACCAGCTGACCCTCGTAGATTTCGGTGTTGGCGTCGATCAGCATGCGGCCGCGATCCTGCAGGTTGTACAGGGCGTAGGCCGGCGCGGTGCCGGTGCCGTTGGAAATCAGCACGCCGTTGGAGCGCTTGCCGATGATGCCTTCGCTGCGCGGGCCGTAATGGTCGAACACGTGGAACAGCAGACCGGTGCCCGAGGTCAGGGTCTTGAACTCGGTCTGAAAACCGATCAGCCCGCGCGCGGGGATGATGTAGTCCAGGCGCACGCGACCGTGACCGTCGGGCACCATGTTCTTCAGCTGGCCCTTGCGCAGGCCCAGCTTTTCCATCACGCCGCCCTGGTAGGCCTCTTCCATGTCCACGACCAGTTGCTCGTACGGCTCCTCGACGACGCCGTCGACCTCGCGCGTGACCACCTCGGGGCGCGACACGCCCAATTCATAGCCTTCGCGGCGCATGGTCTCGATCAGGATCGACAGGTGCAGTTCACCGCGGCCGGACACCTTGAGCTTGTCCGGATCTTCCGTGTCTTCCACGCGCAGCGCCACGTTGTGCAGCATTTCGCGGTGCAGGCGGTCGCGGATCTGGCGGCTGGTGATGAACTTGCCACCGGAGACGTCGGCCTTGCCGGCGAACGGCGAGTTGTTGACCTGGAAGGTCATGGAAATGGTCGGCTCGTCCACGCTGAGGGCCGGCAGCGCCTCGGGCGTGTCCAGCGCGCATACGGTGTCGGAAATGCCCAGTTTTTCGATGCCGCTGATGGCGATGATGTCGCCGGCGCGGGCTTCGGCCACTTCGGTGCGTTCCAGGCCCATGAAGCCGAGCACCTGCAGCACCTTGCCCTGACGCTTCTTGCCTTCACGGTCGATGATCGACACCGGCATGTTGGTACGCACGGTGCCGCGCTCGACGCGGCCCACGCCGATCACGCCGACGTAGCTGGAGTAGTCGAGCTGGCTGATGCGCATCTGGAACGGGCCATCCGGATCGACGTCCGGCGCGGCCACTTTTTCGATGATGGTTTCGAACAGCGGTGTCATGTCGCCTTCGCGCACGCTGTCGTCCAGCCCCGCGTAACCCTGCAGGCCGGAGGCGTAAACCACCGGAAAATCCAGCTGCTCGTCGGTTGCGCCGAGCTTGTCGAACAGGTCGAAAGTGGCATCCAGCACCCAATCGGGACGCGCGCCGGGGCGGTCGACCTTGTTGATGACCACGATCGGCTTGAAGCCCATTTCGAAGGCCTTCTGGGTCACGAAACGGGTCTGCGGCATCGGGCCGTCGAAAGCGTCGACCAGCACCAGCACCGAGTCGACCATCGACAGCACGCGCTCCACCTCGCCGCCGAAATCGGCATGCCCGGGGGTGTCGACGATGTTGATGCGCCAGGTGTCGCCATGTTTGTCCTGCCAGCGGATGGCGGTGTTCTTGGACAAAATGGTGATGCCACGCTCACGCTCCAGGTCGTTGGAATCCATCACGCGGTCGGGAACCGCCGCGCGCTCGTCCAGCGTGTGCGACTGCTTCAGCAGCTGGTCGACGAGGGTGGTCTTGCCATGGTCGACGTGGGCGACGATGGCGATGTTGCGCAGTTTTTCAATCGACATGCGGAATCGGCACGACCTGTCGATCGCACCGCCTGAGATAAGGTGGTAAACCGCCAATTATACGGGTTTTTGGGGAAAAACACCCGAGTGGGGATGATGCGCCTGTTCAGAGTTTCCAGTGAAAGGCGTCGTCCAGGCCACGCCGAAGGCGTGAGCGATGCGGAAGGCAAGTTTCAGCGACGTTGCGGAGCGTCGTGCTTCCAGTGCGATCACCGGTCTGCCGGGTGATGTCGCGGGCATCGGCCATAGCCTGTTGAGGCCGATCATGAACAGCATCTCCGTTTCTTTATGTGTAGAAGCGCGCCTGCGCGCGATGGCGCAATGTTTGGCGATACTGCGAGCATCG
>DASSBH010000058.1:0-3454 GCA_035698945.1 Oleiagrimonas sp. | reverse complement strand
ATCGGCGCGCTGGTGGTGTTCTGCTACCTCGGCTGGCTGTCGCACAAGGTGGCGCGCGCCGGGTTGCGCTGGTTCGGCATCGGCATGGCGCTGGCCCTGGTGGCGCAGGTGCTGCTTGGCATCAGCAATGTGCATTTCGGCTTGCCGTTGCCGGTGGCGACAGCGCACAACGGCATGGCGGCGCTGTTGCTGTTTTCGCTGGTGGCAACGCTCGCACGCACGCAAAAACGCCTGGCTCCGCCGCGTGTCGGGGACGATAAGCCGGCGCAAACCGGTTAATATGGACAACTGCCTCAAGCTGCTGTTTTCATGACCGCCCATTTTGCCGAATACTGGGAGCTGACCAAGCCGCGCATCGTTGCGTTGCTGGTGTTCTGTGCCGTGATCGGCATGTTCCTGGCCGTCAACGTGGCGCCGCCGGCGGTGGGCGTTCCCGGCTGGCAGCCGCTGGTGTTCGGCACCCTGGGCATCTGGCTGGCCTCGTCCTCGGCGGCGGCCTTCAATCACCTCATCGACCGGCGCATCGACAAGGTGATGTCGCGCACCTCGCACCGTCCGCTGGCGTCGGGCAAGCTCACGGCGCGTCAGGTGTTCGTGTTCGCGTTCACCATCGGCGTCGTCTCGATGCTGATCCTGGCGCTGCTGGTCAATGTGCTGACGGCGGTGCTGACCTTTGCCGGCCTGATCGGCTACGCGCTGATCTACACGGCCTTCCTCAAGCGCGCCACCTCGCAGAACATCGTCATCGGCGGGCTGGCCGGCGCGATTCCGCCGATTCTCGGTTGGACGGCGGTGACCGGCACCCTGAGTCCGTACGCGTTGCTGCTGTGCCTGATCATCTTCGTGTGGACGCCGCCGCATTTCTGGGCGTTGGCGATCTTCCGCCGCGAGGAATACGCGCGCGCCGACATCCCCATGCTGCCGGTTACCCACGGCGTCAAATACACCGCCTGGAACGTGCTGTTCTACACCGTGCTGTTGCTGGTGGTGACCGTGCTGCCGTTTCTCACCGGCATGAGCGGGTTGTTGTACCTGGGCGGTGCGCTGGTGTTGGGCGGCGGCTTCCTGTATTACGCCATCCGCCTGATCCGCCCGCCGGACGAGCGGTTCGCGATGAAGGTGTTCGGCTATTCCATCGTCTATCTGATGGTGCTGTTCGCCTTCCTGCTGCTGGATCACTGGCTGGTCATGCCGGCCTTCCAGGTCACCCGTCTGCCGCTGGCCTACATGGGCTGAGCCATTCCGTTGTTCCGCCTGAGCGGCGGCCCCTGCCGCCTACGCCTCGAAGCGGCTTCCAGCGTCGCGGTCGCGTTCGTAATGCGCCGCAAGCGGAAATGGCGGCAACCAGGACTCGCGACGGACAGTCCAGAGTTCGTAGGTGGGCATCAGTTGATCCGGGGCATCCAGAGATCCCAGGTTCACTTCGATTTCGTCGCCGGTGCGTCCGAAAACGGACGAGCCGCAACGCGGACAGAAATGGCGTCCGGCATAGTCGCGGGTTTTGCCATCGATCGTTACCGCATCCTGGGGGAATATCGCGGAAGCATGAAAAAGAGCGCCGTGATGCTTGCGGCAATCGAGGCAGTGACAAAGACCGACCCGGTATGGGCTTCCCGACGCCACGAATCGGACGTTGCCGCAAAGGCATCCGCCGGTGAATCGATCCATGTTGCGCCTCCTCTTGAATCAGGCAGGAAATGTTTACAACGAGCTGTACGCGCGGATGCCACTGACAGGTCGTCAAGCGTGCGCGGACAACCTTTCGACCTCGCCTGCCGAAGGCAAGCTACGCTCAGGGCGAACGGCGAAAGTCATTCGGAAACCCGCGAAATCCTGCGCCGGCGTCGCCAGACATACGCGCCGAACCCGGCCAGCAGCAGTCCCAGCGCGATCCACAGCCCGGTCTGGCCGCGATGCAGCCATTTCAGCAGCCACTCATGGTTGTTGGCGCCGACATAGCCCAGATACACCCAGATCGGCACGCTGATCAGCGCCGCCAGGCCGTCGAACAGCAGGAACCGCCACACCGACACGCGGTGGGTCAACCCCGCCGTGATGAACACTGCCGTGCGCATGCCGGGCAGGAAGCGGGCGATGAACAGCAGGCGGTTGCCGTACTGTTCGAACTTGCACTGTACCTTGGCATAGCGCGCCGGCGTCAGCACCCGCGCGACCAGTCGCCAGCGCAACAGGCGTGCGCCGAAGTGGTGGCCCAGCGCGAACATGGTCAGGTCGCCCGCGAGCACGCCGAACATGGCCAGCAGAAACATCAGGTGCACATTGGCGTAACCCAGCCCGGCGATGACGCCGCCTGCCACCAGGGTGACGTCCTCCGGCAAGGGCGCACCGATGCTGCACAACAACAACGCCAGCAGCACGGCGATGTAGCCGTGTTCGGCAAAATAGGTGACCAGTTGGGTCAGCAGATCCATGAAGCGGGCGGGGCATCGGAGTGGAGTCCGTCATGATCCCACGGATCGGCACGGCTTGTGCACAGCAGGGCGGGCACGATGAAGTTTTCATGGCGGGCAGTGCCCGCCCTACCCGTTCTCCAAGGTTCGCGGCAATGCTTTGACGGGCTCGACGCGCTGGAGCAGTCTTTGCAGGGCGGGCACTGCCCGCCGCATGTGCACGATGAACTGCGAGGAAGTTTCAGGCAGAGCTTTCCTGACGCGGCATCACGGCACGGCGGGGCACCACGGCCATGGTCAGGCGCGCGATCGAGATCAACCGCTCATCCGCATCGGTGATGCGGATTTCCCACACCTGCGTGCTGCGACCCAGGTGCAGGGCACGCGCCGTGCCGGTCACCGTGCCTGCGCGCACGCCGCGCAGGTGATTGGCGTTGATGTCCAGGCCGACGGCCAGCTCGTGCTCGGTGTCCAGCGTCAACAAGGCCGCCGTGCTGCCGACCGTTTCGGCCAGCGCGACCGAAGCGCCACCATGCAGCAGGCCGAACGGCTGGTGCGTGCGCGCATCGACCGGCATGGTCGCGCTCAGCCAGTCGTCGCCGAACGCGCTGAAGCGGATGTCCAGCACGTCCATCAGGGTGTGGTGGTTGGAGGCGTTGAGCCGTTCGAGATCGGGAGGCTGCTTCCACAAGGACATCGTCGGTTCCATCAGGGGGACGGCAAGTCATTGTGGGGCCAGCAGCGAGCGGCGACAATGGACACTTTCATGCGTGGAGACGGTGTGGCGTTCAAGGTGACCCTCAAGGCCAGCGGCCATCAGTTCGAAGTGGCCGATGGCGAGACGGTGCTGGATGCCGCGCAGCGTGCCGGCCTGGCGTTGCCCTATTCCTGCCGTGCCGGCGTGTGTGGCAGCTGCAAGGCGATCGTGCTTGAAGGCAGTTTCACCTATCCACGCAACCCGCCGTCGGCGTTGAACGCCGCAGAACAGGCGCAACATGCCGCCCTGTTGTGCCAGGCGGTACCGACCAGCGACCTGCTGCTCC
>DASSBH010000057.1:0-3019 GCA_035698945.1 Oleiagrimonas sp. | reverse complement strand
CAGGCGACGATGTCGGACGAGAAGAAAGTCTGCGTGCTGACGGTTGGCCAATGGAAAGCCGCGGCGCAAACGAGATAGAAATAGAACAATGCAAAGGGCGGGATCAGGAAATCCGTCCTGTCGAGCTGCCCGAATTTCATCGCCTTGATGCCTCTGCGTTTCAGCATGGCGACGCGGGCCAGCACCATTCCCATCATCAGCACAAGCGTCAAGACGGCTAGATAACCTGGCATGGGATCTCTCCATCGGAAGCGGCACAGGCAGCTTCGCGCCGTCCGACGCCTGGATCAAGCGGCAGTCATCGTGTCGTCCGCCCGCGCGGGGCTTTCGCAAGCCCCTGCAACGACAAACTCAGGCGTCGCGCGGCACCAGTGGAACAAGCCATTCATGGACGGCCAGCATTGCGCCAGAATCCGCAAGCAGAATGAGTGCCGCAGGCAACCAATGACCGACATGCTCCGCGAACAGCATGCAAACGAAAAAGGGGATGAGTGCGAGTACGGCAAACCATGAAACCGAGACCTGCTTGCCGCAGTGTTTGCAGGCCACCGACAAGGCAGGGCCGAGGCATGACTTCCTGGCATAGGACATGGCGGGGGTGCTGGCAATGCGGGCACTGAATCATGTTGGTGGTTCCTTCCCAATCGAGCGGATCACACGTGCCGGGTTTCCGCCGACAAGCGTATTCGGAGGCACGTCCTTGGTCACGACGGCGCCGGCTGCAATGACGGAGCCTTCACCTGCCGTGACACCACCGATGATAGTTGCACCTGCGGCAATCCACACATTGCTTTCAATCACGATGGGTTTGGCTATCACGAAATCGTGACGTCGGGACGGATCGAGCGGATGGCCGGAGGTGATGAGGCTCACATTCGGCCCGATCATCACGTTGTCGCCAATGTCGAGCCCGCCCAGGTCGTAAAAAGTGCAGTTCTGATTGACGAACACATTGCGCCCGACACGGATATCGGTTCCGCCGGTCGTGTAGAACGGCGGGATCAACAGGAAGCTTTCGTCGACTTTCCTGCCGATGAGCTTGCCGAACAAGGCGCGCACTTCATCCGCATCGTTGAACGTCAGCCGATTGAGATCGGCAGTGATCGCCATGGCGCGCTTGACGCTCGCCAACATGGCCGCCGATTCCGGCGTTTTTCCGGGAATCACCTTGGTGCGATCATCATTCGGCATGGGTTTTCGCTTTCTCGCAGGGTGGGCGAAGATCTACCTTACTCGCCCCGCCCATATGAAAATGGGTGGCTCGTTTCCGGGCCACCCGTTTGCTTGTTGCATCGCGGTTCGGCGATTACCAGATCTGCACGCGCTGCTCGGGCTTCAAGTAGAGCTTGGCGTCGGGCTGGATGTTGAAGGCCTTGTACCAGGCATCGAGGTTGCGCACGGTTTCGGCGCGGAATCGGCCGGGGGCGTGCACATCGGTTTTGACGCGCTGGCGCAATGCCGCATCACGCATCTTCGATTGCCAGGTTTGCGCGAACGACAGGAAAAAGCGCTGATCGCCGGTGAGGCCGTCGATGACCGGCGCGGGCTTGCCGTTGAGCGACTTGTGATAGGCCACGTAGGCGATGGTCAGGCCGGACACGTCGGCGATGTTTTCGCCCAGTGTCTGCTTGCCGCTGATGTGCAGGCCGGGCAGAGCCACATACTGGTTAAACTGCTTGATCAGCTTTTCGGTTTTTTCCTTGAACTGTTTGGCGTCGGCAGGCGTCCACCAGTTGTGCATGCGGCCCTGGGCGTCGAATTGCGAGCCGAGGTTGTCGAAGCTGTGGCTGATCTCGTGTCCGATCACCGCACCGATGGCGCCGTAGTTGTGCGCGGCGTCGGCCTTCGGGCTGAAGAATGGCGGCTGCAGGATGGCGGCCGGGAATTGCAGCTCGTTTTCCAACGGCAGGTTGATGGCGTTGACCAGCTGCGGCGTCATCCACCAATGGTCGTGATTGACCGGCTTGCCGAGCACGTCCAGGCGCTTCTGGTAGTGGAACTTGGACACATTGATGGCGTTGGTGAGCGGATCGTCGGCACTGATCTTGAGTCCGTCGTAGGACGGCCAGTGATCCGGATAACCGACCTTCACCTTGAGCGTGTCGAGCTTGTCGGCGGCTTTGGCGCGGGTTTCCGGCGTCATCCAGTCGAGCGTCTTCAGGCGCGTGTGGAAGGCGGCGATCAGGTTCTGCACCAGTTGCTGGACTTGCTGCTTGGCTTCGGGCGAGAAGTATTTCTCGACGTAAAGCTGACCCACGGCGAAACCGAGGGCACTGTCGGTGGCGGATACGGCGCGCTTGCTGCGCTCGCGCTGCTGCGGCACGCCGGCCAGGGTGTGGCTGTGGAACTGGAACGACAGGTCGGCGAACTTCTCGGGCAGCAACGAGGCGTACTGATCGAGGGTGTGGAAGGTCAGCAGATCCTTCCACGATTCCAGCGACGCGTCGGCCACCAGTTTCGACAGTTTGGCGATGGCTTCCGGCTGCCAGGCGTCGACCACCTTCTGGTCGGACAGGCCGGCGGCCTTGAAGTACGCATTCCAGTCCAGACCCGGCGCCTTCTTGCCGAAGTCGGCCAGCGACCAGAGGTTGTTGGCGTTGTGCACGTCCTGGCTGTCGATCAGGCTGGCCTGGGCCTTGGCGATCTGCATTTCCAGGTCGAACACGCGCTTGGCCGCGGCATCGGCATGCTTGACGCCGGCCTGCTGGAGGATGTCCTGGATGTAGGCCTTGTACTTGTCGCGGTAGCCGGCCATGGTCTTGTCGTCGGACAAGTAGTAGTCGCGGCTGGGCATGCTCAGGCCGCCCTGCAGCAGGTAGGCGATGTTGTGCGAGGAGTCGGTCAGGCCCTGGGCCACGAACAGGCCGAACAGGTTGCTGGTGTGGAAGTCGGTAGCGTTGATCGGGTCGACGTCCTGGCGCAGGCGGTTGCCGAGAACCCTGGCCAGATCTTCGCGCGAGGCGATGCCGTCGATGGCGTCAAGCTTGGGCTGAAGTGGCTTCAGACCGTGCTTCTCGAT
>DASSBH010000056.1:0-7750 GCA_035698945.1 Oleiagrimonas sp. | reverse complement strand
GCTGGTGGCCCTTGTCGACAGCTCGGTGGCCGGGCATCTGTCGCACCCCGGGCAACTGGCGGCGGTGGCCGTCGGCAGCGCGGTGTTCACCATGCTGGTCTGGGTCTGCGGATTCCTGCGCATGGGCGCCACCGGGTTTGCCGCCCAGGCCAACGGTCGGAACGACGGCGACGTGCTGCGCCGGGTGCTGCTGCAGTCGCTGCTCCTGGGCGGCTCGATGGCGCTGGCCATGCTGGTGTTGATGTGGCCTCTGCTGCCCTGGGTGCTGGCGCTGATGAAGCCGTCGGCCACACTGGATGCACTGACGCTCGGCTACCTCCACCTGCGCCTGCTGGCGTTGCCGGCGGCATTGGCCAATTACGCGTTGACCGGCTGGCTGCTGGGCACCCAGAACGCACGCGCGGCGCTCGGCGTGCTGCTGGCGACCAATCTGGTCAACATCGTGCTGAACCTGTTGTTTGTGTTCGGCTTTGGCTGGGCGGTCGATGGGATCGCCCTGGCCTCGGTGATCGGTGCATGGTGCGGCACGTTGTACGGTCTGGCCTGCGTGAAGCGCGAGCTGGCGCGACATGCCGGCCGCATGGACTGGAAAGGCTTGCGCGACTGGCGGCACTGGCGTCCGCTGCTGGCCGTCAATCGGGATATTTTTCTGCGCAGTCTGGCCTTGCAGGGCGTCTTTTTCGCCCTGACCGTGCTGGGCACCCGTCTGGGCAGCGACGTGGTGGCGGCCAACGCACTGCTGTTGAACGGATTGATGCTGGTCTCGTTTGCCCTGGATGGCCTGGCCAACGCGGTGGAAGCCATGGGCGGACACGCCATTGGCGCCCGCGACGGTATGGCGCTGCGGCGCGCGCTGGTCGTGGCCGGCGGCTGGTCGTTCCTTGGCAGCGCAGGTTTCGCCGTGGCGTTCGGATTCGGCGGACATCTTTTTGTCGACATGCAAACCAACATGGCCAGCGTCCGCGCCATCGCCTATGCCAGCCTGCCGTGGCTGGCCGTGCTGCCGCTGGTGGCGGTATGGAGCTATCTGCTGGATGGCCTTTTCGTCGGCGCCACGCATGCCCGCGAAATGCGCGACAGCATGTTCGTCGGCGCTGTCGCTTTCGCCCTGCTGGCGTGGTGGTTGCGGCCGTTCGGCAACCAGGGGCTGTGGCTGGCTTTTCTGGGTTTCATGGCCGTTCGTGCCGCCGGCATGGCGTGGCTGGCATGGCGCATCCAGCGTCGACATGGTTGGGTTGGGGTTCATGACATTCAGGATGCCGTGAAGATTCGCTGATACTGTTTGTGCATGAATGCACGTCCCCGACACCGTCTGTTTCTTCCCGCCTTCCTGATTTCCGTGATTTGCCTGCTTGCCGGCTGCGCCAGTGCGCCGGCGGTCACGCCCACGCCTGTACCTTCCGCGGGTTCCGCCGCGCCGACTTCGACCGCCACGACCACCGTGCCAGCGGCTCGCGCGGCGCCAACGACAACCCCGGCGATATCCTCGGCACCGGCGGCTCCAGCGGCTCCAGCGGCTCCAGCGGCACCGGCGACTTCGGCGGCATCCGCGGCTCCCGTGCCGCCGGTCGGCGGCCCGCTGGCGGATCGTATCGACTCGTTCATCTCGCAACCGCGATTCGACTCGGCCCAATGGGGCATCAGCGTGGTGTCGCTGGACACCGGCCGCGTGCTGTACGCGCACCGCGCCGGCAAGCTGGCCATTCCGGCATCCAACACCAAGCTCTACACCGCCGCACTGGCGCTTTCCACCCTGGGTGGCAGCTACCGCATCCGCACGTCGCTGTATGCTTCGGCAGCGCCACGCAACGGCGTCATCAACGGCGACCTCATCCTGTATGGCCGCGGCGACCCCACCCTCGGCAGCGCCGGCGACACCAACACGCCAACGGACTGGGCCGACCAGATGGCTACCGCGCTGGCCAGCCGCGGCGTTGTCCGGGTGCGCGGCGCGCTGATTGCCGACGACACGTTTTTTGTCGGTCCGTCCATCGCGCCGGGCTGGGAAGCCCGCGATTTGCAGAGCTGGTTCGTGCCGCCGGCATCGGCACTGACCGTGCAAGGCAACATGTTCATGCTGCACGTCGAACCCAATGGCGGTCTGTGCTGCAACACCTACACCAGGCCGACCATGCCGGGGCTCAGCCTCGTCAATCTGACCCAGACCGACCCCAGTGCCGGCTATGGGGATCTGGGCATTTATCGCCCGCCCGGCTCGCGCCGGCTTTACATCTACGGCGCCATGCGCCCGCACGCCAAGGGTCGCCGGTTCGCGTTGTCGGCTCCCGATCCGGCGCTGCTGGCGGGCGATCTGCTGGAAGAGGCGCTGGTTCGCCACGGCATCCACGTGGACGGCGGCGTGCGCGCCCTGCACTGGCCGCGCACCGACGACGCCATCGGTGCGCCCGACACCGTGGAGATCGCCGACGCCAGCTCACCGCCGCTGGCCGACATCGTGCACCACACGCTTAAGCACTCCGACAACCTGTACGCGCAGTTGCTGTTGCTGCAGGCCGGCGCCCGCTACGCGCAAGGCGGCACCTGCGACGATCGCATCGCCGCACCTCGCACCACCGATGGTTGGGCGCTGTGCGCCATGCGCGCCATGCTCGGGCGCATCGGCATCAACCGCTATCAGGTGCGTCTTGAGGAAGGCAGCGGCCTGTCACGCAAGGATCTGGTCACGCCGCGCGCCACCACCCGGCTGCTGGCCTGGGCGGCTCGCCAGCCTTTCGCCGCCGCCTATCGCGACGCCCTGCCCATCGCCGGCGTCGACGGCACGCTCAAGTGGCGCATGCGCAACACGGCGGCCGCCGGCAACATCCAGGCCAAGACCGGCACCTTGCGCTACAGCTACACCCTGTCCGGTTATGTCACCACCGCCGCGGGAAAGCATCTGGCGTTTTCCCTGAGGCTGGAAGACTACGCCCGCCCCACCACGGACAAGGGCCGGCGCACCGGCCCGTCGCCGCAGCGCGATCTGGACGCCATCGCGACGATGCTGGCCAACGACAGCAATCCCTGATCCAGACAAAAAAATGCCGGACGGAAATATCCGTCCGGCATCTTTATTTCCGCTTGACTGAAGCCGGGCTTCAGGCAGCGCGCACCTGATCGGCCTGCGGGCCTTTCTGGCCATCGACGACCACAAAGGTGACCTCCTGGCCTTCGGCCAGGGTACGAAAACCCGAGCCTTCGATGGAGCGGAAATGCACGAACAGATCCGGCCCGTTGGCCTGGGTGATAAAGCCGAAGCCCTTGGCTTCGTTGAACCATTTGACGGTCCCGGTTTGGCGATCCGACATCTTCTGGAGTCCTCAAAAAATTGAAAAATACCGCGACGCAGGACATCCACGTCGGGACTGGGATTGCAAGGAACAGGCAGGTGGATGAAGCGGATCTAGGTGGAACCTTGAATCTGCTGCATCAGGCCACGATGCACGGCGACCAGGCAAGCACAGATGGCGCATTGTACAGGCATTTTCCAGTGCATATCACAACTCTTGCACGAAACATTCAACTACCGTTGCCAACCCGGGCCATTTTCAGAATTGCGGATGCATCACCCGGGCCAGAAACCACTGCGCCACCCGCGGGTTGACGGCCAGGGTAAACAGCACCCCGTACGCGGCGCCCCACAAATGGGCGCTGTGGTTGATATTGTCCCGCCCCCGACGATCCATGTAGATGCTGTAGCCCACATAGGCGATGGCATAGAGTATCGCCGGCACCGGGACGACGAACACGAAGATCAGCGCCCACGGCTGCAGCAGGATAAAGGCAAACAGCACCGCCGATACCGCCCCCGAAGCGCCCAGGCTCACATAGTCGGCCTGGTTGCGGTGGCTCACGTAGCTCGGCAGGATCGAAACCAGCACGCCGCCCAGGTAGAACAGCACATAGCCGGCCACGCCGATCTGCAGGCTGAAAAACTGCTCCATCAGCCGCCCGAAAAAGAACAGCGTGATCATGTTGAACAGCAGGTGCTGCAGGTCGGCATGCACGAACCCGGAGGTCAGAAGCCGCCAATATTCGTGTTTGCGCGTCACGCCCGGCGGCCACAACACCAGTTGATGCCACAGCGGCGGACGCTTGAAGGCCAGGAACGACACCACGCAGGTGACGGCGATGATCGACAAAGTGGCAGGCATGGGCATGTCCGGGGCAAACGGCGACTGTAGCAAACCCCGAGGCCACCCCGGCAGCCATCACCCCATTCCTTTCGCCCTGAGCACAAGCCGGAAAGGCCGAAGTCGAAGGGCTGCTCGGCGCTCCTCGACTCCACCTGCCAAAGGCCCGCCGCGCTCGGCGCAAACGAAGATCCCAGACACGGAAACTTCCCTCATGAACTCATGCCTTCTGTTCATGCCGCCACCCGGCCGCAACCGCTATCATGCGCGCTCGGCTTGAAGCTTTTGTATTCCTCCCCACCCCGGACCGCTTCATGTTCCCCCTCCGTTATTTGCAGCTGGACGTTTTCCCCGCCAGCACCGGCGGCGGCAATCCGCTCGGCGTCGTGTTTGGCGCATCGCACTGGAACAGTGCGCAAATGCAGCAATTCGCCGCCTGGACGCAGCTGGTGGAAACCACCTTCGTGCTGCCCCCGCGGGTCGCCGAAGCCAGCTATCGCCTGCGCATTTTCACGCCGCACAAGGAAATCCCGTTTGCCGGCCACCCCAGCATCGGCTCCGCACACGCGGTACTGAAGACCGGCTGGGCGCGCGCCCGACAAGGTCTGCTGCAGCAGGAATGCGGCGCCGGCGTGCTGCCCATCCGCCTGACGGGCGATGCCGCCTCGCGTGACCTGCTCCTGCGCACGCCGCCTGCGCGCATCCTGTGCGAAGGCGATGCAGCGACCACCGATCTGGCTTCCGTACTCGCCGACATGCCCCTCGGCCGGCTGGGCGGCATGCTTGCCGATGGCGGGCGCCGCTGGTGGCTGGCCGAGTTTGCCGACGAAAATCTGCTGCGCTCCTGGCAACCGGATCACGCAGCCATGAGCGAGCTGGCGCACGCCAGCCAGAGCATGGGCCTGTGCGCCTTCGCGCGCAGCCGGAACCGGGATTACGAGCTGGTCGTGCGCGCCTTTCCGGCCGGCGCCGGGATCATCGAGGATCCGGCATCGGGAGCGGCCAACGGCCTGATCGCCGCCTGCATCGCCCTGCGCGAACCGGACGGTCCGCTGGCCCGCGGCTACCGCGTCAGCCAGGGGCGCGAGATCGGTCACGACGCCCGCCTGATCCTGCACGTCGACGAAAACGGCGACACCTGGGTCGGCGGACAAAGCCGCATCGTGATCGACGGACAACTCGACTGGCCTTCCGAGGCACGCCCGGTTCATGCCGTGCAGCCAGCCCGCGTCGCGGTCGGCTGACCCGCGCCAGGCAGCCATCACCTGCCGTCATCACGCATTTCCCCCGCATCCGTGCAGGCTCAAGTCAGCATTGCCACCGACTTATGCAGCACAATGATGCACTGAACCTTCACGCGAGGCTTGGCCATGCAACGCCGATTGATCACCTTGTCGATATGCGCGCTGGCGCTGGCAGGTTGCCAGACCATGGGCGGTCATCCTGTATCGACGCCTGCCCCGCCTCCACCGGCCGGTGGTTCCAGCAGCGCTGTCGCACCGACCGTTGCCCCCGACACGGCCCAGCCGTCTCCATGGGAAGTCGCACGCGAGCACGGCATGGTGTTTCGCGCCAGCGGCAATCAGCCGGGTTGGAGCGTGGAAGTGCAGAAAAGCCACACGCCCACGCTGTTCATCGTGCTCGACGACCGCCAGCGTCACATGCAGGTGCCCCAAGCCACGACTTTCAGCGACCCCAAGACGGGTACCGTGGGTTTTCGTGGCAGCGCACAGGACGGCACGCCGGTGGAACTCACTATCCGGCGTGGTCAATGCCAGGACAACATGAGCGGCGCCAAGCTCGCCGCAGCCGCGGAACTGGATGTTGGCGCCGCCCAGTACAAGGGTTGCGGCAGGTTCCTGTTCCAGTAATGCGCGACAAAAAAATGCCCGGGGCAGTCTCGCTGCCCCGGGCATTTTTTGTGATCGACGATGACGTCAGCTGTTCATGCCGGCGAAGTCGATGACCAGCGACACACGGCGGTTGGGCGCACCGGCATCACGCGAAGCGCCCGGCTTGACCAGACGATTCCGCGATTCGCCGTAGCTAACCGCACGCACCTGGCTGGAGGCCATGCCCGCCTGGTTGACCAGATAGTTGCGCACCGCGTCCGCGCGCTCCTTGCCCAGTCGCTTGTTGTAGGACGCCGAGCCGGCCGGATCGGTAAAGCCCTCGACCGTCACCAACGCATCGGAATGATGCTGCTTCATGACATTGGCGAATTCGTCCAGCATGGCCTTGTCCTTGTCGTTGAGGTCGGCCTTGTTGAAAGCGAAATGCGCCACCGTATCCACGCGGATACGACCCTGCATGGCGGTAATCTGCGCGTCGTACTGGGCAAAATGCTGCTTCATGTCCTGCGACAGCGAATCGATCTGCTGTTGCAGGTTCTGATCAGTGTTCTGCAGTTTGGCGATGGCAGCGTTGAACTCGCTGCGCTTGACGTAATTGGAACAGCCGGCAAATGCCACCATGGCTGTCATGCCGACGGCAAGACAAAGGGTGCGATACATCGTGCTGGGCATGCAGCATCTCCTCGAAATGGTATGTCGCGAGTACGGCAGCGCACGCACGGACGCGGCACAAACAAGTCATCACGCTGCAGTGATCACACTAGCGCAAACCGCGGCGTTCAGGTTCGAGCCATGTGCATCCGGTTCCAATCACGTTCAGCTTCAGTCGACACTTTCGAGAACGCACGGAGAAATGCCCTCGAATGCGACTCGGCTCACGGTTCAACCGGAAACATGGGCCGGTGGCTCAGCTGCGGTAATCCTGATAGGACTTTTCTTCGACGAGTGTCGAACCCAGCCGGGTATTGATCTTGCGCTTGACGGCGGCACGCTCGTCATTGCGCACATACACCGAGCGCGCCAGGCGGATGAAATCCTCATCGAAAGCCTGGGCCTTTTCCTTGAGGCGGATGCGATCCTCGATGTCCCACAAGGCCTCGTTGACAGCCTTCAGTTCGGCGCGTTCGTTGCCGATGTCTGTATGCGATGCCTCGTGCGCACGCCAGGTCGCCTCCAGCAGATCCAGTTCGCGACGCACATTGGCCACTTTGGCCGCGTCGTCAATGCGCTCGACCTTGATTTCAAGAATGGTGATCTTGTCGATCAGTTCGCCGAAGGATACGGGGACTTCAATCTGGTTCATGGGTTGGTGTCTTGTGGAATGGGCACAAGGATAGCGGTCGGCTTGCACTTGCGCGAGATGCACTGCCCGAACCATCGCCTGCAGGCAGGCTCCTACCGGTGTGCGGAGAACGTCCCAATTTCGGTAGGAGCCTGCCTGCAGGCGATTGCTCAATCAAACCGCAAGGTCGGTCTCTTTCTCGAAATCCAACCGTCAGCGCCATGGTGGTTCAAATTGGTTCTTGACGCCTTGACCGTTCGCACTGAGCGTAGCGGTCAGAGTCGAAGTGCAAAGGCCCACGTAGTTGCCAACATTTCGCAAGCTTTGGAGTTCCGAGGGATTGTTCGCCCCATCCCTGGGGCTCACCCCTACGCTGCGCTCCGGGGCCCGCCTTCGGCGGTCCAAATTCGTTCCTGACGAGTTTGTGTTCGCCCCATCCCTGGGGCTCACCCCTACGCTGCGCTCCGGGGCCCGCCTTCGGCGGT
>DASSBH010000055.1:0-5640 GCA_035698945.1 Oleiagrimonas sp. | reverse complement strand
GGTCCCAGGTCGTGTGGGCCGTGCGCTGCACCGATGGCAGCCGTGAGACAAGTTTTCCGGCGCCCACCGCTTACCCTCCCGCCTGGTGGCAAGCGACGGATGCTCCCGTGTATGCCGATGTGAAAGCCGGCGGTCACGTGTTTCGCGCCGTGTGGTTCCGCTTTCGCGCCGGCGACGAAGGCGATGACAGTCCGGCCACCGTATCCGCATCCGCGTCGGGCAGTTGCGCGCTCCTTTTCATGCGCTCTCGCGCCGAATTGGACGATGTGCTCGATACCATCGACGGCATTCTGTTGATGACGCCGATGCTGGCATTGTTGATCGTGTTTGTGCTGTCGCCGTGGTTGGTTCGACGGGGTCTGAAACCCTTGACCGAGCTGGGCGAAAGCATGCGCGCCATCGGCCCGCAGGCGTCCGGCAACCGTCTGCCGCCCACGGGCACGCGGGAGCTGGAGCCCCTGGTGACACGCTTCAATGAAGTGCTGGCGCGTATGGACGAGGGCATGGCACGCGAGCGCGAATTTGCCGGCGCGCTGGCGCATGAAACGCGCACAAGGCTGGCCGAACTGCGGACATTGGTCGATGTCGAGCTGCGTTATCCGAGCGATCGCCCCGTCAACGAGTTGCTGAAAGAAATCGGCCATATCGGCGGTGAACTGCAAAATACCGTTTCCGGTCTGCTGCTGCTGACGCGTCTGGATGCGCGCATCGAGACACTGCGCATGGCGCGTCTGGACGTGGCCGATGTGCTGGCGCGCCATGTCGAGCACCTTGCCCCGGTGTGGCAGCGGCGCGGCTTGCGCATGGAATGCACGCCGAAGGATGCCCATGCATGTCTGGTGGCCGACGCCTCACTGCTCGACATCATCATCGGCAACGTGCTCGGCAACGCCTGTGCCTACGCGCCCGACGGCAGCACGGTGCAGATACGCCTGCAGCATGACGGGCTGGAAGTCGGCAACCCGGCACCGACATTGGATCACGACGAGGTTGCCTGCTTCGGCCAGCGTTTCTGGAGCAAGCATCATGGCGCGGAGGGCCATGCCGGGCTGGGTCTGGCGCTGGCCGGCGCGGCAGCCCATGCCATGGGCCTGGCGCTGACTTTCGATCTCGACGCGCAGCGGCAATTGCATGTGTGTCTGAACTGGTTTGATCCGTCAGAAACGGTGCACGAAGCCGATACTGAAGCCGCCGGGTAGCCAGCCGACGATGAGCGGGCTCTTGCGGTGCGAGGCCCAGATGCCGACACCCACGCCGATGGCTGCGCCGGCCAGCACGTCCGTCTGCCAATGGCCACGGGTTTTCATCCGTGCGATGGCATCGTAGAGCGGCAACGCGGCAAGCGCGTAGACGGCAGGATGATCATGGCCGTATTTCACCATGAACGGCGTGACCGCGGCGCTGATGACGGTCACTTCGCCGCTGGGAAAGCTTTCGTTGTGGATGCCCTTGAACCAGCGGTCGGGGTTGCTGGTCTGCGAAGGACGTTCGCGCTGAAAGGTCAGCTTTGCCGTCTGTGCCACCACCGAGGACACGGCCACGGCATCCAGCGAGCGCCAGAACGTGTCACCCAGTTTGCTCTGATCGCCCAGCGCCAGCGAACCGCCGATCACGCCCGCCAGCGTGGCGTATTGCACGTTCTTCTGGATACTGCGTTTCCAGATGCCGTGGTTGTCGTAGTGCCAGCGATGGTCGATGCCCAGAGGGCCGCCAGCCGCGTGGGCCATCGGCACGAGGAACGACATGCCGACAAAAAGGACCGTCACCGCAAGGTATTTGCGCATGGAAAGGCTCCGGGGAAATTCAAGGCGACGTGAACGCGAGCGGTTGCCGATGCCATGTCGTATTTGCTTCGGCGCGCGGCGGCATGCAGGCGGGTATCTGGTCGAGCCATGTCGCGGCCAGGCGCGCGACTTCGGTGGCGGGGGCATCCAAAGAAACGTGGATGCCGCGGCTGCCTGTTCCGTAAGGTGCGTAGGTGGCCAGATTGGCGCGGGTGAAAAGCCCCAGCGTGGGCGCGCCGACCGCAGCGGCCAAATGCATGACGCCGCAATCGGCGCTGATGAAACCCTGCACATTGCCCAGCACGGAAGCGAGCTTGCGCAAGTCGCTCGAATAGATCGGCGGCAGGCTGTCCGGCAGTTGCGATTGGCCATGATGCGCAAGGATGTTGACCAGACGCCATTGCGGACGTTGTTGCTGCAGGGCCGTCACAAAAGCGATCCACCACGATTCGGCAAGCCGTTTGTTGCCCGAGGCATGCGGAAACACGCCGATGATCGGCCTGTCCGGATCAAGAGCATGGCCGTCATGGAACAGGTTCTGCAGAGCCCGGCGCCCCTGCCGCCATTCATCCGCATCCAGCTTCACGTCGAGTTGCGGCCAATGCATGTCGGTCGTACCGGCATAAGCCGTGCGTATCAGAAATACGCCGCATTTGGCCATGTGGTTGGGCCGATTGATGCGGTAGTGCCGGGCATTCGGATGATTTTCCGAATAGGGAAATCCCACCTTGAAACGGGCCTTGCACAAACCCAGCAGCATGCGTCCGGAGTGCGAGTGCACACAGGGATCGATGGCAAGGTCGTAGGTGTTGGCCCGGATGGCACGCAGCCAGCGCAGCGATTGCCATGGATGCCGAACGGCCCGACGCGACAGATACAACACACGGTTGACCTGAAAACGTGTGGCAAACAACGCGCGCGCCGAATCACCCGCGCTGGCGATGTCGATTTCGGCGCCCGGATACAAGGTTTCCAGTTCGCGGAGCGTGGCGCTGATCAGGACGTTGTTGCCCAGCCGGTGATTGACCCGGCAAACCAGAATGCGATGTATGCCGTGCAAGGGCAGGTTGCCCGGCGCGCAAAGCTCGGCATCCGTCCGTCTCATCAGCCAGCCGAAAAGGCGGTCGATCAGCCGTCGCCGCGCCTGCTGCACGGGCTTTGAGGCATCGGTCGAATGGGGAGGGTGGCTGGAACGGTTCATTGTCTTGCGCGGATCGTGGAATGAATCTGCCGCAAAACTAGAACGTCAAACTTAGACGATGCTTAGTTCAGGCCTAAGCAAAACCAAAGTCTCCTGTACAAGACTGGAAACCGCTCCTTGCGAGGGGTTTTCCGTGTTTGAAACGAGGTGAAAATCATGAATAAAGCACTGAAATGCATGGTCGTATTTTGTGGCATGGGTCTGGCTGTGGCCACGACGGCGGCCTGGGCGGGAAAACTCGATGGTGCGAAATATCTGAAAGACGCCAAAGTCACATTGGCCCAGGCACGCGCCAGCGCACTCAAGGTGGTCAATGGAAAAATCGTGGCGCAGGAATTGGAAAAGGAATCCGGCGGCAGCGGATTGCGTTATTCATTTGATATCAGGAAAGGCGATGTCACGCACGAAGTGGGCATCGATGCAAAAACCGGCAAAGTGCTGGAAAACTCCATCGAGGGAAGCGACGAAGACTGAACAGGATGGTGTTTTTCATGACGCGCAGATGACCAGTTCATCTGCGCGTTTTTTTGTCGGTCTGCCAGATCAAGCCACTGTCAATGTAGGAGCGCGCCTGCGCGCGATCGGTGTATCCCGATATCCGGTAAATCCCATCGCGCGCAGGCGCGCTCCTACGGAAGGCGGGGGTTGTTCGAAGAGCGCATCAGCAGACCGTACAAGGTCGGCATGACAACAAGCACCAGCGGTACGGCGGCCAGCATACCGGCGATGATCGCAATGGCGAGCGACTGCTGCATTTGCGCACCACGACCGATCGCCAATGCCAGTGGCGACAGGGTGAGAATGGCGGCGATGGTGGACATCAGGATGGCGCGCATGCGCTTTTGGCCGGCTTCGAGCAATGCTGCGTGCAAGGGCAGTGTGGCTGAGTTTTGCTGCGCCTGGATTTCCGCGAGCTCCGAGAAATAGAAGATCGACAGTTCGGTGACGATGCCGACGATCATCGTCATGCCCATCATCGAGGAAATGTCGAGTTCGGTGCCTGTGACCCACAGTCCGATGAACACCGCGCAGATGGCCAGCAACGGCTGGATCAGCACCACGATGGCGGCGCGGAAGCTTTCGTACAGAAACAGTAGCAGGGTGAACACCAGCGCAAATGCCGTCGCGAGCACAATGGTCAGCCCGCGGAAGGCCATTTGCTGTTGTTGATACAGGCCGCCCAGTTCGTAGTACATCCCGCTCGGCAACTCGCCGGGCCTGTCGAGCAATTGCTGGACGTCACCCATGGTCGAACCAAGATCACGGCCCGTGATGCGCGCGGTGACGGCCAGCATGCGCTTCAGGTTTTCGTGATCGATCTCGGGCTGGCCGTGTTGTTCGCTGAAGGTCGCCACGCGTGACAACGCGTAGGTGTGCCCATGCCCGTCGCTGATCGGAAGTGATGCGAGTTGCTCGATCTCGGCGCGGTCGTTTGGTGGTACCCACACGCGCACGCCCACCATCTTCGGGCCTTGCGGCAGTTCGGTGGCGACGGTTCCGGTCACGGCGTCGGCCACCTGGTTGGAAACGCTTTTCGGATCCAGTCCCAGCAATGCGGCCTTGACCGGATCGACATGCACCTCCAACGCATCGCCGGCGGGATTGATGCCGTCACGGATGCTGACCACGCCCTTGATCTTGCCGAGCTGCGCCGCGACTTTTTTGGCCGTGGCGTCGAGCTGCGCCACGTTGTCCGAAAACAGCTTCACCTCGATGGGCTGGGGCACGGCGGTAAGGTCGCCGATCATGTCTTCGAGCAACTGGGATACGTCCACGTCCAGCCCCGGCACTTTGACGGCGACCTGCTCGCGGACATGCTCCATCACCACCGACGTCGGTGGACGTGCGCCGTTTTTGAGACGTATGAAAATGTCGCCGCGGTTGGCTTCGGTCAGACCACCGCCCAGTTGCAGGCCGGTGCGCCGCGACCAGGTGTCGACATACGGATTGGCCGCCAATATCGCCGCGATCTCGCCAAGTTGCCGACTGGTTTCGGCCAACGAGGTGCCGGGCGTGGAAAGGTAGTCGAGCGTGAAACCGCCTTCGTCCATTTTCGGCATGAAGCCGGTGCCGACCGACCGCCAGGCAAGCACTCCGACCACCACCAGCGGAATCAGGCCGATCAGCAACAGGGCCGGGCGCTTCAGGGTGCGTCGCAACATGCCTTCGTGGAAGGCCGTGCAGCGTTGCCACAAGCGGGTAGGGGGATGTTCCTCGGCATGGCGCTTGTCGATGAAGCGTTCGGCCAAAAGCGGCACCACGATGAAAGTGAGCAGCCAGGAAATCACCAGTGCGCTGGCCATGGTCAGCGACAGTGCCTTGAAGAATGCACCGGTCACACCGGTCAGAAAGGCCAGCGGCAAAAAGATCACGATGGTGGCCAGCGACGAGCCGGTCTGCGGACGTGCGAATTCGTGTGCGGCATGCGCGATGCGTTCGCGGATGTGGCCGTCCATGCCGCGCAGACGGCGCATGATGTGTTCGAGCATCACCACCACGTCGTCGATCAACAATGCCACTGCGGCCGCCATGCCGCCCAGCGTCATCATGTTGAAACTCATGCCGAGCACCTTGAGCAGCAAGGTAGTGATCGCCAACGTCGATGGCACCACCAGCAGCGCGATCAGGATCACCCGGGTATTGCGCAGGAACACC
>DASSBH010000054.1:0-4373 GCA_035698945.1 Oleiagrimonas sp. | reverse complement strand
GCGGCCAAGAGCCTGATGCGTTCGCGGCCCACCCTGATCGCGGCGATGATGGTCGAACGCGGCGAAGCCGACGCGATGATCTGCGGCCTGGTCGGCCGCTACCACAAGAAACTCGGCTACGTGCGCAGCGTGTTCGGGCTCGATCCGGGCGTGCAGAGCACCTCGGCCATGTCGGCGGTCATCAACGACAAGGGCGCCTGGTTCTTCCTCGACACGCACGTGCAGCTCGATCCTTCCGCCGAGCTGCTTGCCGAGGCCACGATCCAGGCGGCCTACCGGCTCAAGCTGTTCGGCGTCGAGGCCAAGGTGGCGCTGCTTTCGCACTCCAACTTCGGCAGTCACGACAATCCCAGCGCACACAAGATGCGCGAGGTCGGTGAAATCCTGCGCCGCCGCGCGCCGCGTCTGGACGTGGGTGGCGAAATGCAGGCCGACACCGCCTGGGACGAAGCCCTGCGCCGGCGCATCTTCCCGCACACCACGCTGAGCGGTCGCGCCAATTTGTTCGTGATGCCGAACCTGGATGCCGCCAACATCGTCTACAACATGGTGCGGGTGATGACCGACGGCGTCGCCCTCGGGCCGATCCTGATGGGCGTGGACAAGCCCGCGCACATCCTCACCTCCGCCTCCAGCGTGCGCCGCGTGGTGAACATGACGGCGATCGCCGCCGTGGATGCGCAGATTCGTGCCGCCGCCACGCGTGGTTGATTTTCAGGAGCGAGGGATGAGGGGCGTGCGGTGGGCGTAAAACGCTATCGTGTCATCCCGACGCTTTTCGGAAAAACCGAAGCGAATGCGCGCAAAGCCATAAAGCATCCTGATTGACCTCAAAGCTCAGCTGCGACACTCCCCTCTCCCGCCGGGAGAGGGTGCCCCGCAGGGGCGGGTGAGGGTTCGGCACTTGCGCGATGTGTGAATGTTCAACCATTGCCACTTCACGCATGCATCGAACCCTCATCCGACGCTTCGCGCCACCTTCTCCCGAGGGGAGAAGGGAAAAGCTTCCCGCCCCTCGCCCCGAGTTCCGTTGCATGCCCGCTTCAGCTATCCGCTGACTGGCGCGTTACACTGAAATGAGCCACACCGGAGAAATCCCATGACTCGCACACCCCTGCTCATCGCCACCACCCTGGCCGCCCTGGGCCTGGTTGCCATCCCCGCATGGGCGCAGAGCCATGTCCGCAAGGTGTCGCCCGACAAGCTTTCGCATTACTGGGTGCGCACCAACAGCTACGTCGATGCCCAGGCGCCCAACAGCGGTCGCGGTCTGGACAAGATCGGTTGCGCCGCCGTCAGCTACACCATCGGCGCGGACGGCAAGACCCGTCACGTCAAGGTCGAAAAGGTCGTGCCTTCGACCAGTGATTTCCAGGTCACCGCTTCCAGCCTCGTCGAAGGGCTGCACTACGCGCCGACCGAGCAGAACCAGGCCGGCGTGCCGGTGCGCACCTACTTCATCGTGCCGTTCAATGTTCCCGCGGGTGATTCGGCCACCATGCAGAAAGTGCTGAAATCCTGCCATCTTCCCGGTTACGACGACTGAGCCGCCGCTGGGCCGGCACTCTGAATGAGGATCGGGCGTTGCCGATGCCCTCGACGAATCTGGCCTATAATGCGCGCCTCGCCGCCACCGCCCATGTCGCGTGGCCTTCAGCCGACGTACCGACGGAGTCGTCATGAGTATCGAAGATCTGGAATCCATCGCCCAGGCCATGGTTGCGCCCGGCAAGGGCATCATCGCCATCGATGAATCCACCAACACCATCGGCAAGCGCTTCGACGCCGTTGGTGTGGAAAGCACCGAGGAGCATCGCCGCGCCTACCGCGAAATGCTGCTCACCGCGCCGAACCTGGGCGATCACATTTCCGGCGCCATCCTGTACGACGAGACCATCCGCCAGTCGACCGCCGACGGCGTGCCGTTCACCCGCGTCATGCGCGAGGCCGGCATCATTCCGGGCATCAAGGTCGACAAGGGCGCCAAGCCGCTGGCCGGTTTCCCCGGCGAGCTGGTCACCGAAGGCCTGGACGGCCTGCGCGAGCGTCTGGCCGAATACGTCAAGCTTGGCGCGCAGTTCGCCAAATGGCGCGCCGTCATCACCATCGGCGAAGACACGCCCAGTTCCACCTGCGTGGAAGCCAACTGCCACGCGCTGGCGCGTTACGCCGCGCTGTGCCAGGAAGCCGGCCTGGTGCCGATGGTGGAGCCCGAAGTGCTGATGGACGGCGACCACGACATCGACATCTGCTACGAAGTCACCGAGGCCACCCTGCGCAGCCTGTTCAGCGCCCTGTACGAGCAGAACGTCATGCTCGAAGGCACCATTCTCAAGGCGTCCATGGTCGTTTCCGGCAAGGATTGCCCCGAGCAGGCCGACATCGACACCGTGGCCGAGGCCACCATCCGTTGCCTGAAATCCACCGTGCCGGCCTCGCTGCCGGGCATCGTGTTCCTGTCCGGCGGCCAGTCCGACCACGACGCCACCGCGCACCTGAACGCCATGAACAAGCTCGGCCCGCACCCGTGGCCGCTGTCGTTCTCCTACGGCCGCGCCATGCAGCAGGCCGGCCTGAAACTGTGGGCCGAGGACATGCGCGGCAACTTCGCCAAGGCACAGAAAACCGTCGCCGAACGCGCCCGCGACAACGGCCTGGCGGCACTGGGCCAGTGGGATGATGCTGCCTGATCATCCGATCGGTTGCGACACCCAAAAAGGGCGCCATGCTGGCGCCCTTTTTGTTGGCAAACGCAGGGTGGGCACTGCCCACCGCCATGCGGGCCTCAAACGGGCAACGGCGGGCAGTGCCCGCCCTACAAAAACGGGCGCCCCGAGGCGCCCGTTTTCATGACCGGTCGTAACCGGAAACTCGATCAGAAGCGGTATTCGAAATTGACCGTGAAAACGCGGTTGCCGATATCGACACTGTCCTTCTTGATCTTGTAGTAGTCGAAGTTGACGCCCAGGCTCATGTGGCGATTGAAATCCACGCCCGTGCCCACGCCGGCATACCAGTCTGCCGATTGTTGGCTTTCAGACCCGCTGAGATAGTTGCCGGCAGCATCAACAGCAGATGCTTTGAAGTGCAACTTCCACATGAACAGGCCGCCACGGGCCGAGATGTACCACATTTTGGTCGGATTGAAATGGCCATTCAGGCCAATCGTCCAACCATCACCGGATAGTTCGGCTTTACCGGAGGTGAGGTTCGGGTAACCGGCACTGGCAAAATCTGCGGCTGAAGCCGTGCCGTTGACGCTGCCCAGGTCGATGTACCCGGCTTCGACGCCGATGAACTGCGAACGCCAGCCGAAGTTGATCTGCGCGCTGGTATCCGATTCGCTGCCCAGGTCGTAATCGCTGTAGGTGGCATGATAGTGCGCCGTGCCCACGCCGCCATTGACGAACCAGCCGGTGAGATCTTTGGCCTGTGCGGCCGAGGCGCCAAGCCCGAGAACGGCTGCCAGGGCCAGTGCGGCAAATGTCTTGTTCATGATTGCAACTCCTTGATGGAATTCCCTTCCGGATTCCCGAAAGTCCGCCACCACATGTGGCAGGACGCGCATCATAACAAAACCTTCACAAATGGCACGATTTCTTGCCTCTGACCACATAAAGACGGGCGCCCGAAGGCGCCCGTCGTGTTTCCATGGTGGGTAGAGAAATCAGAAGCGGTACTCGGCACCCACCGAAACCATGTCCGTGCTGAGATCCACGTCATCCTTCTTGGCGTGGTAATAGTCGTAGTTCAGGCCCACGCTGAAGTTGCTGGCAAAGTCGTAGCCGAAACCGACGCCGGTGTACCAGTCGGTCTTGTCCAGGTCGCGACGCAGCGGGTTTTCGTTGTTGCTCAGGCCGTGGCCCTTCCACTGGTACAAGCCTGCACGCGCGCTGACATACCAGTTCGGGTTGAGGTTGAAGTGGCCGTTGGCGCCCAGCATCCAGCCATGCAGCTCCGATTGTGTCCGGTTGTACACGTCGTTGCTGTTGAACACGTTGCCCGGATCGAAGTTGATGTTGCCAAGGTCGTTGTAGCCGCCTTCGATACCCAGCAGCGTGGATTGGCCGAGAGCCCAGCGGTAGCCGCCAGTCAACTGATAGCCGGTGTCATGGCCGTCGTACCAGTCGTTGTTCATCTGCGTGCGGCCGACCTGGCCGTTGACGAACCAGCCATCGTGGTGCGGCGGCGGCGCCGATTGGGCGAAGGCGGCGGGGACAGCCACCATGCCGGCGGCGGCGAGAGCGAGAGCAGCGAGAGTCTTTTTCATGAGGAGAGTCTCCTTGGTTTGTTATGCGTGGCCGGGGGAATGGCCACAGGTACTGCAACGGGCCAGCCAAAGCGGCAGGCCTCGGAGACTTAGATGGGTGTCG
>DASSBH010000053.1:0-4692 GCA_035698945.1 Oleiagrimonas sp. | reverse complement strand
TACTCGCGGCGCGGGTAGCCGTAGTCGACGAACAGCATCAGGCCGGCTTCCAGGGTGCCGGCGACGGCCTGCAGCCAGTACGGGAGTTGCGGCAGGATTTCCGAGCGGTAGCCGTCGGGCAACGTTGCGCCCAGACTGCGTTCGACGTGGCGCACGGCGCCCGTTATCAGCGCATCCGCTGGCCGATCGGTGACGTGCAGGCGTCCGTCATCGTCGATGGCCACGTGTTCCTCGAACACTTCGCCGTCGCGGAGGGTGAAGCGCGTGGTGGGCAGTGCGTCGATGACTTCGTTGGCGAACAGCACGCCGCGCCAGGGGTTTTCCGGCGGGCGATCGAGCCATTCGACGCGTTCGGCCACGGGTGCCGGAAGCGCCGACTGGAGGCGTTCGCGCTGGCGTTCGCGCAGGTCGGCGCTGGGTTCGAGGATCAGGTAACGGCGCGGCAGCGTGCCGGCCTTGTCCAATGCCAGCAGCGCAGCTTCGGCGAAGGCGCCGCTGCCGCCGCCCAGTTCCAGCATGTCGGCTTGGTCGCCAAGCACCTTGAGGCCGGGCACGATGTGGTTGACCACGCAGCGCGCGAACAGATTGCCCAGTTCCGGCGCGGTGACGAAGTCGCCTTCGGCGCCGAGTTTGGTGCTGCCGGCGCTGTAGTAGCCAAGGCCCGGCGCGTACAGGCAACGCTCCATGTAGCGCGAGAACGGCATCGGTCCGCGTGCGCCGATCTCCTCATGCAGCAACGTCACGAGGCGATCGGAGTGGGCGCGCTGCGCGGCATCGGGCGAGGGAAGGTGATCGTGCATGTGTCAGGCCAACGTGACAGGATCGCTCAAGGATAGCGGCTGGCGTCAACCGATGCTGCTCGTCCGCAGGAGCCTGCCTGCAGGCGATGATTGGGTGTGCGGAATAATCCGGCTGTCGCCTGCAGGCAGGCTCCTACCGGGAAAGGCCATCATCACCGAAAGAGGCAATCATCACGGGTGGGTGATTGCCGGTGCCTTGTGCCCCAGCGCGCGCAGATCCGCGCCACTGGGCTGCTGGAACAGCGACAGGCCGAACTCGGGCAGGATCGTGATGAGGTGGTCGAAGATGTCACCCTGCACGTTTTCGTGCGCCACGAAACCGGTGTCGCGCGTGTAGGCATATACCTGGATCGGAATGCCGGTGGGCTCGGGATCGAGCTGGCGCACGGCCCAGAACAGATCCTGGTTGATGCCAGGATGGCTGCCGATGTACGCCTGCATGTAGGCGCGGAAGCTGCCCAGGTTGGTCAGGCGTCGCTGATTGATGGCATTCACCCCTTGCTTGCCCAGCCTGGCGTTCCATTCGGCCAGATCGTCCTTCTTGCGCCGGAAATAGTCGTCGAGCAGCTTGAACTGCTGCAAGTGGTCGATCTCCTCGGGCGTGTGGTGGCGCACGCTGGTGATGTCGATGTTGAGCGCACGGCGGATGCGCCGCCCCGTCTCGTACATGTTGCGGTAGTTGCGGTACGACTTGGAGATCAGGTGCCAGGTGGGGATGGTGCTGATGGTCTTGTCCCAGTTGACCACCTTGACCGTATTGAGCGAAATCTCGACAACGTCGCCGTCGACATTGTCGTCGGGCAGCGCGATCCAGTCGCCCACGCGCAGCATGTCGTAGGAGCCGATCTGCACGCTGGCCACCACCGACATGATGGTGTCCTTGAAGATCAACAGCACCACCGCGGAAATGGCGCCCAGCCCGGCCAGCAGCGACAGCGCCGAGCGGTCGACCAACGTGGCGATGATGACGATGACGCCAAACAGCCACACGAGGATCTTGCCCAGCTGGACGTAACCCTTGATGGTGCGCTCATGCCCGCGCGGGCTGGCGTTGAAAAGGTCTTCGCCTGCGGACAGCGTGGCGTTGATGGCCAGCACCACGAACAGGGCGATCAGCGCCATGGTGATCTTGGCCACCACCAGCTCGGCCGTGGCCGGGATGCCGGGCACGGCGCGCAGGCCATAGTTGACGACCAGCATCGGCACCACCTGCGCCAGACGCAGGAAAACGCCGCGGCGGATCATGGCGTCGTCCCACTTCCAGCGCGTGCGCTTGCCGATCGCGATCATCACCCGCATCAGCACGTGGCGCGCCAGCCATGCGCTCAGCCAGGCCAGCAGCAGCAGGGCCACGCAACCCAGCAGGGTGTGCACCCAGGGGTGGGCGAGCAGGGTTTGGAACTTGTCCATGGCGAATCGAAAAACGGAAAACCTTACCTTAACAACAATCATCAGTGACTGACGCCGTTATCATGGAGGCGAGCCTGCCCCGGAGACACTCGTGCCGACATCCGATCAAGCCCCCGTCGTCCTGATTACCGGCGCGGCACGGCGCATCGGCGCGAGCATTGCGCGCACGTTGCATGCGGCCGGCTACAACCTGGCGCTGCATTTCCGCAGCAGCGATGCCGACATGCAGGCGCTGTGCGCGGAACTGGAAGCCGAGCGCGCCGATTCCACGCTGAGCCTGCAGGCCGACCTCACCGACGTCGCCGCCGCACCGGTGCTGGTGGAAGCTGCGGTGGCGCGCTTCGGCCGCCTCGACGGCCTGGTCAACAATGCCGCCAGCTATTACGCCACACCGCTGGCCGGGACCACCGCCGAGCAATGGGACCATCTGCTGTCCACCAACGCGCGCGCGCCATTCTTCCTGGCCCTGGCCGCCGCGAAGCATCTTGGCGAGAGCCGCGGCGCCATCATCAACATCGCCGACATCTACGCCGAGCGCCCGCTGCCCGGCCATGCCGTCTACTCCATCAGCAAGGCCGCGCTGGTGATGGCCACGCGCGCACTGGCCGGCGAACTGGGGCCGAAGGTGCGCGTGAATGCGGTGGCGCCGGGCAATGTGTTGTGGTCGACCAATCCGGTCAAGGCGGAAACACCGGACATGGTGGAGGAGCGCACGGCGCTGGAACGGCAAGGTTCGCCCGAAGACATCGCCGCCGCCGTGCTGTATCTGCTGCGCGATGCGACCTACACCACCGGCACCGTATTGCCGGTGGATGGCGGGCGCCTGCTGCACATCTGATCGCCCTCCTTGTACGTTAGGAACCAAGGATGAGGCAGTTATCCTCATCCATGTTTTCGGGGAAGCCGCTCGCTCCTTGAGGCAGCTCTGACTACAGAGCGCGTAGGGCGGGCACTGCCTGCCATGAAAGCTTGATGCATGCACAGGATCATCTGACGGGCAGAAAACCCTCAGGCAACGGCGACGGCGGGCAGTGCCCGCCCTACCCGGCCTGTTGCATATTTAGACCGGCCTTCCGTATCCCATTCGTAGGAGCGAGCCTGCTCGCGATGGAGCCACCATCAGGCACCAATGCGAGTGTGGTCGCGAGCAGGCTCGCTCCTACGATTTACGAAATGGCGATGCCGGCTTCGCGCAGCAGCGCGAGTATGGGCGCGCGGGTGAATTCACCTTTGGCAAGGGCGTGGGAATCAACCCCCCAATGTCCGTCGGCATCGGCGAAACCGAGCATGTCGATATCGATGTCGACGCGCTTCGCATCCGCCGGATCGCGTCCCAGCTCGCGCTCCAGCGCCTTGAGCCGGGAAAGTGCGGTGGATCGTTCGGCGTCGCCGCACCATTGCGCCAGCACGTTGTAATACGGCCCGTGGCCATTACCGTAGGCCGGGAAGCGGCGAATGGCCGTGAGTTGCTCGACCTCCCCGATGCCGGCAAGACGTTGCAACGCCTCGCGCACCAGGGTGTCGTTTTCGAGGTTGGAACCGAGCAGCAACAGCCAGCAACGCACCGCCATCGTCAATGGCGCTCCCCGCGCTCGATGGTCACGCCGACATTGGCGGCGTTGCCCAGGGCGCCGGTCTTGTGGATGGTCAGACGCAGCCATGCCACCGGGAAATCCTTGCGCACGGCGCTGGCGACGGCTTCGGCCAGGGCCTCGATCAGCTGGAAGCGGGCCGACTGGACCACCTCGGTCACGCGCGCGGCCACGGCAGCGTAATCGAGCGCATCGACCAGCGCGTCCGAGGCTCCGGCGGCGGCGCAGTCGAAGGCCATTTCCAGATCCAGCGTGACACTGCGGCGCGCCTTGCGCTCCCAGTCGTGCACGCCGACCAGGGTGTCGATGCTGAGCCCTTCGATGAAAACCGTGTCCATGCGAAATCCTGATTGAAGGTAGGGCGGGTGTCGGCCCACCGCCGTAGTGGGTCAAAGCCACATGGCACTTACTTAAGCACCCATCTGCCCCAGACCGTTCGCACTGAGCGTAACCCGCGTAGCGGGTGAAGTCGAAGCACTGCTGCATGGTCGCGCCATGTCCTTCGACTTCCTCGCTCCTCAGAGCGCGGGCATCCCTGCCCGCTCCCCGCGTCGGCCTGCGGCCGTAGCCTGTCCTGAGCCTGCCGAAGGGCTCAGGACGAACGGACTGAAGTAAGCACCATTAATCACTCTATGACGCCAGCGCCGGCAGGTCTTCGAGACTCCAGCGCGGCTGCACGCGGATTTCGGGGCCGTCGACCTGCCCGGCGGCGAGGCGGATGGCGCCAGCCTGGGCGATCATGGCGCCGTTGTCGGTGCAGAACTCAAGGCGCGGGAAATACACACGGAAGCCGTCCGCTGCGCCGGCTTCGGCCAGTCGCTCGCGCAAATGCCGGTTCGCGCCCACGCCACCGGCCACGACCAGACGCTCGGCGCCGGCGGCTTCCAGCG
>DASSBH010000052.1:0-16542 GCA_035698945.1 Oleiagrimonas sp. | reverse complement strand
AAAGCGCCCATGAAAAAGTTGTCGAGCAGCGTGTATTCGCGCGCCAACTGCCACAGCTTGAGATTGGATGCGTTGGTGCCGTACCAGCCCATCGGCAGCGCGCCGTGGTTGCCCCAGGCGACGAAGCCGTCGTTCTTGCCGCCGTTGATCTGCATCTGGTTGCGGTAGAAAACGTGCACGGGGCTGCTCGTGACCAGTTCGTGCGGCAGTGGCTGTCCGTCCGGCGTGCGCAGTTTCCACGGCGCATTGGCGAGGCCGGCGATGGCATCTTCGCCGATCTGCCAGGTCTTGCCGTCGAGGGTCTGCTTGTGCGGCACCAGGCCGTTCCAGATCGGCGGCAAAGTCTTGAACAGGCTGCCGTCGCGGTCGCGTTGCGCAAAGCGTTCCGGCGGCAGCGACGACAGCGGTTGTTCGAGACCGGGAAAATCGGCGAACAGATTGTTGAAACTGCGGTTCTCGCAAAAGACCACCACCACGTGGCGGATGCGCTCGCGCAGCGCCTTGTCGAGAGCTGTATCCGTCGCCGACCCGGCCACACTGCCGGATGACGATGTGCCCGGCGCACAGCCGGCCACCGTCAATGCCGCGCCGGCCCAGGCCATGTTGCCAAGCAGACGGCGACGCGACGGGTTTTCGGGCGTATCGCTGGCTGATGGATCCGGAGAGGTCGGCTTTTGTGGATCGCTCATGACAAAGGCTCCGCAAGAACATGAAGCCTGCAACATACCACTGCCATCAGACGCGTAAGGAGGGCATTGACCGTCTGCACATGACCTCAAGCCGTCGTACGCGTTGTTGATTCAAGCGTGTCGATCCGTAGGGCAAGTTGGGCAAACCGGGCCTCGATCTTGCGCTCGTGCGCTTCGCGGAGCTGCACGATCCGGATGGCGCGCGCAATGGGATCGACAAGTTCCATCAGCACTTGACGCTCATCCTTGGCCTGCAGACTACCGTCCGGTCTTGGCCCGAGCATGATCCATCCGATCGGCAGCCGGCTTTCGTGCGCTACCCGCAATGGCAGGCGAATCGGGAACATATGGTCGCTGCGCGCGCAATCGAGCGCGGGCGCCGCTTGTTGCGGTGTCCAGGTTTCGATCCAGTCCTTTGCTGCCGTGTCGTCGATGCCCACCGTTGCGGTAAGCTGCGGGCCATCCGATTCCGCGAGCACGGCGATCGCGCGTGAGGTGTGGATTCCGGTGGCGATTCGATCCAGCGCTGCCCGCATCAGCACCTGCATGCTCGCGGTTTCCCGCAGGTCATCGACGCAACGCGGCACGTCTTGCCGCAAGCGCAGAAGATCCTTCTGAAAGTAGCGTTCGGCCCAAGCCTGGATACGGTTGTTGAGCGGGACAATCGCGATCACGGCTATACCTGCGCCAACCGCGCCGGCCAGGCCGGTTGCAGAATGTCCTGCCGTCTCCTCGAACAGTCGCTTCATGATCTCGGTGACTGCCGTGAATGTACCGGCCAGCAACAGGGAGAGCGCGCCGTAGGCGGCCGAGCGGCTGATCACGCTCTCGGCGTCGTACAAGCGATAGCGCATCAGCGCGATCAGCAGGCCGCCCGACAAGGCGCAAGCCGAGAGTAGCAACAGCGTTGTATAACCCATGAGGCTGTAAGCCGTTTCCGGCCCCGGATCAACCATGACCGTGGTATTGACCAGCCATGCGGCGCACATGCACACAGCACCGACCGCAAAGCCCATACGCGCCCATTTGACCTGAAGGCGTTCGGATGGGGCGCTCGATCGATGCGGGCGCAGCCACAAATTGGCTACCGCAAGCAGCAATGCGCCGAGGAGCACCGGGTGCAAGTTGGCCTCGATCAGGTTGAGAGGCGCGCCTGTGCCTTTCGTCGCTTCTGCGAGCACGACGTAGCAAGGCAGCAGGATCGCCAATGCCAGTGATCCGCGGGAGCGAAAGCGGCCTTCGGGAAAGGCCAACAATCCCGCCACCACGGCAACGTTCGCCGCTTCAAGAATATATCGACCCATCAGCCACACGACCGGCGAACCCGAGGCATTCGTCCAGTAGACGATGGGATAGGCGACGAAGCCCAACGCCAACAGTATGGCGACCGGGTTGCCGCCCGCATTGCGCATCATGAGCAGTGAGCTGGCCGCCATCATCAGTGTGGCAATCAGGAGCGAAACCGTCCACACCGCTACCGCGCCATGCAGGTTGAACACGCTGTTGGTAAACGAGGCGGTGATGTTTTTTTCGGAGAAAGTCAGGCGATGCGAATCGGCTTTTGCCAGATGTTGCCCGCGCGGCACTTGTTTGAATGCCTTTCGATCCAGCGTCTGGATCACGACCACGTCGCCCTCGCGAAGGCGCTCCAGTCGCTTCCACAGGTGGGCCGAACCTTCCGTGGTCTGTTCGACGGGATGTCCGTTCACGCCGACAATGATCTGACCGTTGCGGATGCCGGCTGCGACGGCAGCGGACGTCGTCGGCGCCTGCAATGTCGTCCCCCCGAGACGCACGCCCAGACCGTACGTGGCGCGACCCATGCTCATGTATCGCGCGTAATAGCGATGTGTGCCGAAAACCATAAACAGCACGACGACGATCGCCAGCGCCCCCCAAAGCACGCGACATGCCAGAAGGCTGCTGCTTCCAAGGCGCGGCAACGAATCCGGTATACGCATTTACTCCCCCCAGTCATGCAGCCCGAAAATAAAGGGTATTGCCGCCTTGCTCCGGTTCGCAAGGGCTGCACATGCCTGTGTGTTGATTTTCGGGGTATAGCGTGGCAAACAAGGCGGACACCGATCAACACGGATGAGCTCGGATACAAAAAAGCCTCTCGATCCGTGTCCATCGGCGTTGATCCGTGTCAAAAATCAACCAGAAAGCTTCCTGCGGATGCAGGTATTCGGCGGGCAGTGCCCGCCCTACGGGATGGACAAGGGGCGGCCCCGGGGAGTCAAAGCTTGTAGCCGCGATGGATGGCGACGACCCCGTCGGTGAGGTTGCGCACATCCACGTGGCCGAAGCCGGCGGTTTCCATCATGCCCTTGAGCGTGGCCTGGTCGGGATGCTTGCGGATGGATTCGGCCAGGTATTGGTAGCTGTCGGCGTCGTGCGCGAACAGGCGGCCCAGGCGCGGCAGCACCTGGAAGGAATGGAAGTCGTAAAGCTTGTTGAAGATCGGGTTTTTGACCTTGGAAAATTCCAGGATCAGCGCCCGCCCGCCGGGCTTGAGCACGCGGCAAATGTCGGCCAGCGCCTGCTCCTTGTCGGTGACGTTGCGCAGGCCGAAGGCCATGGTCACGGCGTCGAACGTGTTGTCGGCAAAGGGCAGGCGCTCGGCGTTGAGCTGCGCCCATTCGAGGCCGCCGACCATGCCGCGGTCGGTGAGGCGGTCGCGGCCCACGCCGAGCATGGCCGCATTGATGTCGCCGACGATGACTTCACCGTCCTTGCCCACCACCGGCTTCAGCAGCGCGGCGATGTCGCCGGTGCCGCCGGCGAGGTCGAGCACCTTGTCGCCCTTGCGGATGCCGCTCATGGCGACGAAATGGCGCTTCCACAAACGATGGATGCCGAAGGACATCAGGTCGTTCATGAGATCGTAGTTTTTCGCGACCGAGGTGAACACCTGGCCGACCAGCTTCTGCTTGGCGGTCGTCGGCACGTCGCGGAAACCGAAATGGGTGGTGGATTGGGGGTCAGTCATGGCCGATATGCTACATCAAGAGAGATTCCCTGAATGGGCGAGATCGCGCTTGAGACGGGGATTTTGGGCGATTTTATCCACATTTTGATGACGGTTGCACTTGGGTTCAGCGTCCAGTCCGGTTAGTCTCGAACCCTTGCGAGCGACTTGAACGAGGAATAACGCATGGGCTTTTTCGCCAAGCTGATCCGGCACAAATCGGTCGAACAATTGCAGGCCGATGCCGGAGCCAGCACCGATTTCAAACGCACCATGGGCGTGTGGCAGCTCACCGCCATCGGCGTGGGCGCCATCGTCGGCGCGGGCGTGTTCATCCTGGCGCCGCACGAGGCGGCCCTGCACGCCGGCCCGGCCATCATCCTGAGTTTCATCATCGCCGGCATCGGCAGCGCCTGCGCCGCGCTTTCCTATGCCGAGTTCGCCGGCATGATTCCGGTGACGGGCAGCGCCTACACCTACGGCTATGCCGTACTGGGCGAATTGCCGGCGTGGATCATCGGCTGGGATCTGCTGGTGGAATATGCGCTGATCGTGGCCGTGGTGGCGGCCGGCACGTCCAATTACGCGCAGTCGTTCTTTGAACACGTGCTCGGCTGGCAATTGCCGGACATGCTGCGCTACGCCTACGACCCGACCCGGCCGGAGCAGGGCGGCGTATTCAACCTGTTCGGCGCGATCGTGGCGCTGGCGATCGCCGCGCTGCAGATTTTCCGCACCGAGATCGGCGCGCGCTTCAATGCCTTCGTGGTGTCGATGAAGGTGCTGGGCGTGCTGATCGTGATCGTGGTCGGCGCGTTCTTCGTCAAGACTGATCTGTGGCATCCGTTCATTCCGCACCTTGAGATGTTGTCCGACGGCTCGCTGCAGTACGGCTGGGCCGGCGTGCTGGCGGCGGCCAGCATCGTGTTCTTCGCCTGCTTCGGTTACGACACGTTGACCACGGCGGCCGAGGAGTCGAAAAATCCGCAGCGCGATTTGCCGATGGCCGTGATCTTTTCGCTGGTCGCGGCGATGGTGATGTATTTCGGCGTGTCGCTGGTGCTGACCGGCATGGTGCCGTACACCGAGCTCAACGTGCCGGCGCCGGTGAGCGCGGCGTTCGAGGCGCGCGGGCTGCACTGGATCAGCGCCATCATCAACATTGCGGCCGTGTGTGGCATCGCCAGCGTGGTGTTCGCCTTCATGCTGGGCGCCTCGCGCATCTGGTTCGCGTTGTCGCGCGACGGCCTGCTGCCGCGCTGGTTCGCCAAGACCCATCCCAAGTACAACACGCCGCATCGCACCACCATGATCCTGGGCGTGGTGACGGCGCTGTTCGCCGGGTTCGTGCCGCTGACCGAGCTGGCCAAGCTGGTCAACATCGGCACCTTGTCGGCATTCATCCTGATCTGCACGTCGGTGCTGATCCTGCGCATCCGCAAGCCGGAGCTGGAACGCCGCTTCAAGACGCCGTTCCTGTGGTTTGTGGCGCCGCTGGGCGTGATCTTCTCGCTGTTCCTGATCATCGGCTGGCCGTGGGTCATCGATGGCCGGTTCCGCTTCATCGGCGGCCTGGACGTGGATACCTACATCCGTTTCGTGATCTGGATGCTGATCGGCTTCGGCATCTATTTCACCTACGGCATCCGCCACAGCGCGTTGTCCGGACGCAAGAGCCAGTCCCTCGAGGAAGCGCTGCCGGGCAAGGATTGACCTGACACAAAAACCCGGGCGGCCGACGCGCCGCCCGGGGTTTTTTTGTGCCTGCGCATGCCCCCGAGTCGTGACCTCTGGCAGGGGGAGTCGCATCGACTCGCGATCTAGCATAGGTGGCTCGGGTCGGCCACGGGCGTGACCGTCCGTCAGGTCAATTCGGGAGACCCCACATGAAATCATTGCACCCGCGCACCGGTGCGCTTGCCCTGGCCATGGCTGCGGCCTTGATGGCCGTACCTGCAGCCCAGGCGGCAAGCCCGTCGGCATCGACCCTGAAGGATGCGCCGTACCCGGGCATGCTGACGGTCAACGTCAATCTGGAGCAGGCATCCAAGCGCATCTTCTACGTGCACGAGACCATCCCCGTCACGCCGGGACCGTTCACGCTGTACTACCCCAAGTGGATTCCGGGCGAGCATGCGCCGTCGGGTCCGATCGCCAACGTGGCCGGGCTGGTCATCAAGGCCAATGGCAAGACGATCCCCTGGCGTCGCGATCTGGTCGACATGTACACGCTGCACCTGAACGTGCCCGAGGGTGTGAACCAGCTCAATGTAGCCTTCCAGTTCCTCTCGCCGGGCAATGGCGGGCAGTTCGGCGCGGGTGTGTCGGCCACGCCCAATCTGGTGGACGTGGAGTTCAACCAGGTGGCGTTCTATCCGGCCGGCTATTACTCGCGCGATGTGCGCATCCAGCCCACGGTGCAACTGCCCGAGGGCTGGAAGTTCGCCACTGCCATGAGCGTAGCCAGTCGCCATGGCAACACCATCGAATTCGCGCCGATCACGTTCAACAACTTCGTCGATTCGCCGCTGATCGCCGGCAAATATTTCAAGCGCGTGGATCTCGCGCCGGGTGCGAAGGTGCCGGTGCATCTCAACATCGTCGGCGACACCGCCGACAGCGTGGACATCAGCAAGGATCAGATCGCCGATCACCGCAACCTGGTCACGCAGATCCTGGCGCTGTTCGGCAGCCACCATTTCGATCATTACGACTTCCTGCTGACGCTGTCCGACCACACCGACCATTTCGGTCTGGAGCATCACCAGTCCAGCGACGACCGTCTGCCGGCCGACTACCTCGGCAACAAGCAGATGTACATGCGCGTGGCTTCGCTGATGCCGCATGAATGGGTGCATTCGTGGAATGGCAAGTTCCGCCGTCCGGCCGACCTGTGGACGCCCAACTTCAACGTGCCGATGAAGGACGACCTGCTGTGGGTGTACGAAGGCCTCACCGACTACTGGGCCGGCGTGCTGACCACGCGTTCGGGCATGTGGACGCCCAAGCAGTATCGCGAGTCGATCGCCGCCATCGCCTCCAACATGGCGCATCGCACCGGCCGCTCGTGGCGCCCGCTGCAAGACACCGCCGACGCCGCGCAGCTGACGTATTACTCCGGCGGCGGCTGGGGCAATTATCGCCGCGGCACCGACTTCTATCCGGAGGGCCAGCTGTTGTGGCTGGACGTGGACACCAAGATTCGCCAGCTCAGCCACAACAAGCATTCGCTGGACGACTTCGCCAAGGCGTTCTACGGCATGGACAACGGCAGCTACGTCACCAAGACCTACACCTTCCAGGATGTCGTCGATGCCCTGAACAAGGTGCAGCCGTTCGACTGGGCCGGCTTTTTGCATCAGCGCCTGAACTACACCGGCAGCGAGTTGCCCGAACACGGCATCGCACGCGGCGGCTGGAAGCTGGTGTACACCGACAAGCCGTCCGATTACCAGAAGGCCACCGCCAGCCTGCGTCACGGTTCCATCAACCTGGCCACCTCGATCGGCTTCGCTGCATCCTCCTCGGGACGCGTGTACGACGTGCAGTGGGGCGGGCCGGCATTCGAGGCCGGACTGGTGCCGGGCATGACCGTGGTCGCCGTCAACAACAAGGACTATTCCGCCGATGCCATCAAGGCCGCCATCAAGGCGGCCAAGAATGACAAGTCACCGATCACGCTGCTGGTCAAGAACTACGACAAGTACCGCACGTTCAAGGTCGATTACCACGGCGGCTTGAAGTACCCGCATCTGGTGCGCGTGAAGGGTACGCCCGACTACATCGACGACATCACCGCCACGCGCAAATGATTCGGCGGTCGACATCGACCGCACCTTTCCCTGCGAGCCGCCGGTCAACGACGGCCCGCCGCATCACCGGAGACACCGCATGAAAAAAACCTTCCTCGCATCCGCCCTGCTTGTCGCCGCGCTCGGCGCGGCCCCGCTGGCCGCCGTACAGGCCGGCGACATCCAGCTCAATCCCGTGCTGCATGTCGGCGGCAACCTGCCGGTGCCGCAGAACGTGGCCTACCCCTATGGCACGATGAAAATCCACGTCGACGCCACCGATCTGGCCCACCGCATCTTCGAAGTCCACGAAACCATTCCGGTCAAGCCCGGCTCGTCCATCTATCTGCTGTATCCGTCCTGGATTCCCGGCATCCACGAGCCGTTCACCCTGATCAAGAACGTGGCCGGTCTGGTCATCAAGGGCAACGGCAAGACCATCGAGTGGAAGCGTGATGAATACGACGTCCGCGCCTTCCACGTGGACGTGCCCGAAGGCGTGAGCAGCCTGGACGTCAGCTTCCAGTACCTGTCCTCGCAGGGTCGTGGTCAGGGCTCGATCCGCATGACGCCGGAAATGCTCGAATTCCGGTGGGATCAGGTGTCGCTGTACCCGGCCGGCTATTTCACCAACCGCATCAAGAGCGTGGCCAGCGTGACCCTGCCCGAGGGCTGGAAATACGGCAGCGCGCTGGAAATGAGCGGCCACGAGGGCAACACCGTCACCTTCAAGCCCGTCAGCTACATGACCCTGGTCGACTCGCCGCTGCTGGCCGGCAAATACTTCAAGCGCCTGGACATCAGCAGCAAGAAATCGCCGCCGGTGCACATGGACATCGTGGCCGATTCGCCCGAGGATCTCGAAGTCAAACCCGAGCAGGTCGAGGTGCTGAAGAACGTGGTGGTGCAGATGGGCAAGCTCTATGGCGCCTACCACTTCAATCACTACGACTTCCTGTTCTGGCTGTCGGACAAGATGGACGGCGAGGGTCTGGAGCATCATCGTTCCAGCGAGGACGGCACCGGCCCCGACTTCTTCACCAAGTGGGACGCCAAGAAATCCGACAAGCCGCGCGACCTGCTCACGCACGAGTTCAACCATTCCTGGGACGGCAAGTACCGCCGCGCGGTCGATCACGCCATCCCCAACTTCAACGTGGTCATGGGCGACAGCCTGTTGTGGGTGTACGAGGGCCAGACCCAGTTCTACGGCAACGTGATCGCGGTGCGCTCGGGCCTGGAAAGCAAGGACACCGGCTTCGCCAAGCTGGCCTACGTGGCCGCCAACTACGACATGAACCGTCCGGGCCTGCGCAGCTGGCGCAACGTTCAGGACACCACCAACGATCCGACCATTGCCCACCGCACGCCGTTGCCGTATCGCAACTACCAGGGCAGCGAGGACTACTACTCCGCCGGTCAGCTGATCTGGATGGCGGTGGACGGAAAGATGCGCCAGCTTTCGCACAACAAGCACAAGCTGGACGACTTCGCGCGGGCCTTCTACGGCATGCATCCGGGCGCCTGGGACATCAACACCTACACCTATCAGGATGTGGTCGACACGCTCAACAAGATCGTGCCGTACGACTGGTCGAGCTTCCTGCGCACGCGTCTGGACGGCCATGGCAACCTTGCCGAAGGCCTCAAATTGGAAGGCTGGAAACTGGTCTACAAGGACACGCCGTCCAAGGCGGCCAAGGCCATGATGTCGCACTACCACCATCGCGGTGCGAGCTTCACCTACTCGGCGGGCTTCAGCGCCTCTTCCAGCGGCGACGTGCGCGACGTGCGCTGGGACGGCCCGGCCTTCAAGGCCGGTCTGGCCCCGAGCATGAAGATCATCGCCGTCAACGGCACCGACTTCGGTTCCGACGCCATGAAGCAGGCCATCAAGGATGCCAAGGGCAACGACAAGCCGATCAAGCTGCTGGTCAAGACGTTCGATGAATACAAGACCCTCGACATCGATTACCACGACGGCCTGAAGTACCCGCAACTGGTGCGCATCAAGGGCACGCCGGATTATCTGTCGCAGTTGTACGCGCCGAAGAAATAATCCGGAACCATGACCTGCGTGAAACGGAGCGCCGTTTCACGCAGGTTGTTTGCGCAGGGTCAAACACGCGAGGTCGATTTCATGCACCGTGGCTCATGCCTTTGTGGCGCGATCACGTACACGATCCATGGCGAGTTGGGGCCATTGGCCATCTGCCATTGCAGCAAATGCAGAAAGGCCAACGGCTCGGCCTTTCTGGCGGCGGCCCAGGTCAGTCCGGACGAATTCGTATTGGATGATCCGCAGCATTACCTGAAATCGTTCGAATCGTCTCCGGGCGTATTCCGCACGTTTTGCGGCAACTGCGGCTCGCCTTTGTTCAGTCGCAGACCGGGCCCGCCGGAAGTACTGAGGCTCAGGGTCGGCACTCTGGATACCAAGCTGTCGCAGACACCGGAGTTGCATATTTTTTGCGCGGACAAGGCGGAGTGGTACGAGCCCGACGACGCGGCGCCCAGATTTCCACAAGGCCCGCCACCGTAGAAATCTGCCCTGCAGACGATGGTTTGTTCAAGGCGTAATCCGCATCTCTTTTTGTAGGAGCGAGCCTGCTCGCGATGGTTTGTTCAAGGTACGATCCGCATCTATCGCGAGCAGGCTCGCTCCTACGAAAAGCAAAAAGCGGATACGCATCGCGGGAACTTCATGCAGCAAGGGAAAGTCTCACACATGCGCCTTGCCCCGACATCGGGCAAGACGCTACGTTAGGCTTTCAAGCCAGGGGAGGGGACAGGGTTGGTCACACTGGAAGGAATCAAGCGCCACTACCGCGTCGGCGGCCAGGAGGTGCATGCACTGGCGGGCGTGGACATTGCCGTGCCGCAAGGCCAGTTCGCCGCCATCGTCGGTCCGTCCGGCTCGGGCAAATCCACGTTGCTCAACATCCTCGGATGCCTGGATCGCCCCGACGGTGGGCGCTATTGCCTGGACGACACCGACGTTTCCACGTTCGACGACGAGCGTGCCAGCGATTTCCGCAATCGCCGTATCGGCTTCGTGTTCCAGTCATTCCATCTGCTGCCGCGTCTGAGCGTGCTGGAAAACGTGCTGCTGCCGCGACGCTTCGCGCAAACGACGCAGGATGACGCCGAGCTGGAAGAACGCGCGCACGCACTGCTGTCGCGCATGGGGCTGGCCGAGCGCCTGGATCACCGCCCCGGTCAGCTCTCCGGTGGACAGATGCAGCGTGTGGCCATCGCCCGTGCGTTGTTGATGAAGCCGGCCTTGCTGCTGGCCGACGAACCCACCGGCAACCTCGATTCGAAAAGCGCCGCCGACGTACTCGACCTGATCGACGAAGTCCACGGCCAGGGCCAGACCATCATCATGGTTACCCACGACGGCGACGTGGCGGAACATGCCGAGCGTCAGATTCGCTTGCGCGACGGGAGGGTGGAACATGACAGTGCGGCGTAAGCAAATTTCAAGAAGCTCTCAAAGCCGTCATTCCAGCGCACGCGGAGAGAGTCCATGGATGGGCTCGGCTTTGAGGAGTGAGGAAAGCCGGAATCCATTTCTTTCTTGCATCACAGCAACATGGATTCCGGCGTGCGCCGGAATGACGAAGAAAAGAATGGCTTTTCGAAGCTTTCGCAAAGGGTATTGGTTGCTGGCCCTGTTGATGGTGTTGGTCAACACGCCGGCAGTCGCGACGGTATTGACCGGCACCGTGCGTTCGGAAGGCGCGCAACCCATTCTCGCGCCGCCGTCGATGTCCTCGCCGGTAACGCTGCGCTTCTATGTGCCCGACGGCACGCATGTCAAGAAAGGCCAGCCGGTGTTGCGCATCGACGCCAGCAACGCTTCCGGGCAGCTGCAGACCCTGCGCGACAAGATTGCCCTGACCCGCGCCACCAATGCCAAGGATCTGGCTGCGCTGGAGCTGAAAGAGGTCGATGCGCGCCTGGCGTTGGTCAATGCCAGGGCGGCGCTGGCCAAGGCCAAGGTGGATGCGGCCGTCCCCCGGGAACTCATCACCGCACTCGATTACGACAAGTACCAGGGCGCCTACGAAAGCGCGCGCCGCGACGCCGCGCTCAAGCAAAAGGATCTCGCCGCCGCCGAGGCCGCGGTGAAACGTCAGCGCAAGGATGGTGCGTTGCAGGTCAAGAAGCTCAAGCTGGAACTCACGTTCTACGAAGCCCAGGTGCAGGCGGCCACCGTTCACGCCACGCATGACGGCGTGGTGGTGCATGGTTTTCAGAGCAGTTCGTTCGTCATCAACGGCAACAGCAGCGGAGGCCGTTACCGCGAAGGCTCGATGACGTTTCCCGGCACCGAGGTCGGACAGGTGGTGGGCGCCGACCGGCACTTCACGGTGCGTGCCTGGGCGCTGCAGCCGGATCGGCGCGGACTGAAAGTGGGCCAGCCCGTACGCGTGCATTTCGATGCCTTGCCGAAGGCCGATATCGGCGGCCACATCCAGGCCATCAGCGACGCCACCCAGGACAAGACCGAGTGGGGCGACGGGCACTATTACCGCATCGACATTGCGCTGGACAAGGCGGCGGCCAAACTGGCGCTGCTGCCCGGCATGAGCGCGCGCATCGAAACCGAGGTCAAGGCCGACCATACGCCGTCGCCGGACACGATCGCGCCGGCGCAAACCCTGCATGCCACCGGCGAAATCATCGCGCAGGATTCATGGGCGGTCGCTTCGCCGCGGATTCCGGGCGTGTGGCAGCTCAACATCACGCACATGGCGCCCGACGGCAGCCACGTCAAGAAAGGTCAGCCGCTGGTGACCTTCGCCGCCGGCAGCCTGGCGCAGAAAATGCCGCAACAGCAAAGCGAGCTGGCCGAGCAGAAGCGCACGCGCGAACAGCTGCGCCTGAAACTGGCCGACGACAAGCGCACCGCCGAGCTGGCCGTGGCCAAGGCCAAAGCCGACGCCGACAAGGCCGAGCGCAAGGCCCGGCAACCGAAGGAAACCATCCCCGGCATCGAATACAAAAAGCTGGTGATCGACCGCCACAGCACGCGTCAGGTGCTGGCCCTGACTGAAAAGCGCGCGCGCATCGCCGCAGCCTCGCGCAAGGCGCAGATGGACGAGGCCGATGCGCAGGTGACCCAGCTTCAGCGCAAGGTCACGCGCATGCAGCAATCGATGGCCAAACTGACCATTCCCGCGCCGCGTGACGGTCTGTTTCTGCATCGCGTCAAGTACGACGGCAGCAAACTGGCGGCCGGCGACCAAGTATTTTTCGGCTTGAGTGTCGGCTCCATGCCCGACATGGATTCGCTGGCGGTGAGCGCGTCGCTGCCCGAGCGCGACTTGCGCCGGGTGCATGTCGGCCAGGCCGTGCAGGTGGTATTGAGCGGCGGCACCGGGCGTTCGCTGGATGGCCACATCACGCGCATCGGCCAGAACGTGCATTCCAAGTCGGGCGCCGAACCGATTCCCGTGGTCAGCCTGCAGGTCACGCTGGACAAGCACGAGCGCGACCTCAAACCGGGCCGCTCCGTGCGTGTGGACATTCCGCCTGCGCCGCCGACCATGGAGGCTTCGACATGATGCGTCGCCCGTCGATCATGTTGACATGCGTATTGGCCTGCACGTTGGCGCTGGCCGCCTGTGGGAACAACGATACCGATGCGCCGGTCACCATCACTATGCAGCCGGGGCCGCTGGTCATCGCCGTCCAGGCCGAGGGTCAGCTCAAGGCCGTGTCGTCCACGCCGCTGATGGTGCCTGGCCCGATGTGGACGCCGCGGCAACTGGCCTGGGTGGTGCCCGACGGCAGCCGCGTAAAAAAGGAAGACGTGGTGGCCCGCTTCTCCGCTGAGCAGAGCAAGCAGGATCTTTCCGAGGCGATGATCGGCATGGCGCGCAACACCCTGGCGCGCGAAGACAAGCAGGCCGACCTCACCCAGACCCGTGGGCAGTTGAACGTCAACCTGGCCGAGGTCGCCTCGCAACTTGCCATCGCCGACCGCTACGCCAACGCCACGGATCTTGCCGTGGCCCGCAACAAGATTCTCGATGCCGTGCAAGACAAGCATTTCCTCACCACCAAGCAGGGCATCCTCGAATGGCGCCAGCACCAGTCCGGCGTGCGCGGCAAGGCCGAACTCGGCGTGGTCGGAGCCAAGCGCGCCACGCTGGCGCTCAAGGTCAAGCAGGCGCGCAACGATCTGGACGCATTGGAACTGCGCGCTCCGCATGACGGCATCGTCATGCTCAAGGCCGACTGGAGCGGGCAGAAACCACAAGTCGGCGCCAGCTTTTTCGCCGGCCGTCCGTTTGCCGATCTGCCCGATCTGGATCATCTGCAAGTGGTGCTGCAGGTGCCGCAGATTCAGGCCCAGGGCATCGAAACCGGTCTTGCGGTGGAGTTGCATCCGCTCGGCGCGCCGAATCAGAGTGTCACCTCGAAAATATCCTGGGTGGCCGCTGCGGCTTCGCCCATTTCGCGCAAAAGTCCGGTCAAATATCTGGCGGTGAAGGTGTTGCTGCCGGCCAAGGCGGTGACCCGCTACGGCTGGATGCCGGGCATGCGTTTCGGCGCGCGCATCATCCTGATCGACGCCAAGTCGACGCTGAGCGTGCCCAACCTGGCCCTGGACACGCGCGGCGACGGCGTGCGCGTGCATGTCGAGGAGGGCGGCAAAGTGGTGGCCCGCAAGATCACCCTGGGCGTCAGCGGATCGGCGCGCAGCCAGGTCGTGTCCGGCCTCAAGAGCGGTGATCGCGTGGTGCTGGCGATGTCGGCCAAGGAGAAGGCGTCATGAGCACCATTGTCTGGCGTGAAGCCGTCGAGGAACTGTCGCGGCGCAAGTTGCGCACCTTCCTGACCCTGCTCGGCCTGATCTTCGGCGTCGGCGCCATCGTCGCCATGCAGGGCGTGGGCGAGGGCAGCCGGCGCGAAGCGCTGCACATGGTCGAGAGCCTCGGCCTCAACAACGTCATCATTCAGGCCAACTCGCCGCAGGACGACCAGGCGCTCAAGGAACTGCGCAAGCACAGCCTGGGCCTGACTCTGGCCGACGCCCGCGCGGCCCTTGCCGTGGTGCCGGGCGCCGAGCGTTTCGCCGCCGAAAAACGCATTCGCACGCACGCCGTGTTTTCCGCCGTCGGCGGCGGCGACATCGGCGCCAGCGGCGTCAGCCCCGGCTATTTCGCGTTGTCTTCGCTGAAGCTGGCCAAGGGCCGCACCTTCACGAAGGAAGGCAACCAGTCGTTGGCCGCCGTGGCCATCCTCGGCCATCAGGCCGCCACCGAGCTTTTCCCCGACGGCCATGCGCTGGGACGGCTGGTCAAGGTCAATCACGTGTGGCTGAAAGTGGTTGGTGTGCTGGCCGACCGCGACCTCGGCCAGGACAAGTTCGAAGGCGTGTCGCTGGGCGGCTCCAGCAACCGCGTGTTCGTGCCGCTGGCCAGTGCGCAGGCGCGTTTCCATTTTCAGCCGATGGAGGATCAGGTCGATCGCATCCTGCTGCGCATCCACGATCCGTCGCGTCTGGCCACCAGCGCGCGCGTGCTCGGCGACATGCTCTCGCGCCGGCACGGCGGCGCCGACGACACCCAACTGATCGTGCCGCAGCAGCTTTACCATCAGCACCAGAAAACCCAGCGCATCTTCTCCATCGTGATGGGCGCCATCGCCGGCGTCAGTCTGCTGGTCGGCGGCATCGGCATCATGAACATCATGCTCGCCAACGTGCTGGAGCGGCGCCGCGAAATCGGCCTGCTGCGCGCCATCGGCGCACGCCGCAACGACATCATCGTGCGCTTCCTGCGCGAGGCGGTGGTGATCTGCGTGACCGGCGCCGTGATCGGTGTCGTCTTCGGCGCGGTGCTGGCTTACCTCATCGCCTTGTTCGCCGGCTGGCACGTGGCCTGGGCGCCGTTGCCGATCATCGTCTCGGTGGTGTTGTGCACCGTGATCGGCCTGGGCTTTAGCGTGTATCCCGCACGCCAGGCCGCGGCGCTCGATCCGATCGAGGCGATCCGCGCCGAATGACTGTTGCAGGAGGACGAGGCCGGCCTGTAGCTTGCCGTGATACGTGGCATGGGCAGTGATGCAACGATGCCGCCCGACTGATCAGGCCGGGCGGTTTTCATATCAGCATTGCCGCCGGTGCCGGATCGATCCGGAGAGATGACATGTCCAAAATCCTGCTTGCTTCCACCCTGATGGCCGTGACCCTGGGCGCGGCGCCCCTGTCCGATGCCAAGGCCGACACCGTGCCCTACGTCGGCATCAACCAACCTGCGCCGAAGAACGTCGCCTATCCCGGCACGCTGACCATCCACGTCGATGCGACGGATACCGCCCATCGCGTCTTCAACGTGCACGAGACGATCCCGGTCGAAGCCGGCAAATCGATCTACCTGCTGTATCCGAAGTGGATTCCCGGCCACCACCGCCCCAGCGGCCCGATCAAGCAGATGGCCGGCCTGGTCATCCACGGCAACGACGGCAGGCGCATCGAGTGGACGCGTGATCCGTACAACGTCTACGCCTTCAAGGTGGATGTGCCCAAGGGCGTGACCAGCCTCGATGTCGAGTTCCAGTTCCTGGCCGCGCAGAACCGCAGCCAGGGGCCGATCCGGATGACGCCGGAAATGATGAACCTGTCTTGGGAAAAGGTTTCGCTGTACCCGGCCGGCTACTACGTCAACCGCATCCAGACCCGCGCTAGCGTGACCCTGCCCGAGGGCTGGAAATTCGGCAGCGCGCTGGATGTGGCCAGCCGCAAGGGCAACACCGTCACCTTCAAGCCGATCGACTACCTCAACCTGATCGACTCGCCGATCTACGCCGGCAAGTACTACAAGCGCCTGGACATCGGCAGCAAGAAATCGCCGCCGGTGCACATGAACATCGTCGCCGATGCGCCGAAGTACCTCGAAGTCACGCCCGAGCAGCACCAGATCCTCAGGAATCTCGTGGTGCAGATGGGCAAGCTCTATGGCACCTACCACTTCGACCACTACGAATTCCTGTTCTCGCTGTCGGACAAGATGAGCGGCAAGGGCCTGGAGCACTCGCGCTCCAGTGAAAACGGCCGCGGCGCCGACTTCTTCAC
>DASSBH010000051.1:0-4574 GCA_035698945.1 Oleiagrimonas sp. | reverse complement strand
TCCAGCACATCCATCATCGCGCGCCAGCGTTGACGGCGCTCGTCGAGCGGCATCTCCAGCGCACGCAACAAGGCTTCAGCCACGCTGTCTTCGTCGTGCGGGTTGACCAGCAAGGCCGTGCCCAATTCCTCGGCGGCGCCGGCAAAGCGCGACAGCACCAGCACACCGGGATCTTCCGGATCCTGGCAGGCCACGTATTCCTTGGCCACCAGATTCATTCCGTCGCGCAGCGGCGTGACCAATCCCACGCGCGCCATGCGGTAGTAACCGGCCAGCACTGAATAGGGAATGGTCTGGTTGACGTAGCGAATGGGCACCCAGTCCGGCGCCGCCAGCGAACCGTTGATGTGGCCGGTGCGGCGTTCCAGTTCGCGACGGATCTGCCGGTATTCCGGAACATCGCTGCGCGAGGGCGGCGCCACCTGGAGCAGGCAGACGCGTTTGCGCCAAGCTTCGGTCTGCTGCAGGAAATGGGCGAAGGCATCGAAGCGTTCGGGCAGACCCTTGGAATAGTCCAGGCGATCCACGCCGATCATCAGGGCGCGTTCGTTGAGGCTTTGTCGCAGGCGCTGGTTGGCCTCGCTGCCGACGGCGGCGCGCGACACCTCCACTGCCATCGCGGTGTCGATGCTGATGGGAAAGTTGACGGCATGGAAGCGCCGGCCGTCGGGCAGGGCGATGACGTTGTCGCGTTCCAGCGTGGCGCCGGCCTCGTGTTCGAAATACTCGCGCAGCGAATGCAGATCCTGCGTGGTCTGCAGTCCGACCAGGTTGCAGGCGGACAAGGCGCCGAACAATTGCCGATGGTGTGGCAAGGTGATCAGCAGTTCGGCCGGAGCCAATGGCGTGTGCAGGAAAAAACCGATGTGGTTGTCGATGCCATGCTCGCGCAGCAGCGATGCCAGCGGAATCAGGTGGTAGTCATGAATCCACAGGACATCGTCGGGCTGGATCAGGCTGGCCAGATGCTCGGCGAACAACTTGTTGACGCGGACATAGCCCTCGTAATTGCTGCGCTGGTAGTCGGTCAGATCCGGGCGGTAGTGGAACAGCGGCCACAACGAGCGATTGGCGAAACCCTTGTAGTAATTGTTGTAGTCGCGACGGCTGAGGTCGATGGTGGCGTAGGTGACATTGTCATGCTGCTCATGATGCACCTCGGCCGCACTTTGCTGCGCCTGTTTGCCGCTCCAGCCGAACCAGACACCGCCGCGTTCGCGCAATGCCGCCTGCAAGGCGACAGCCATGCCGCCCGCACGCTTCTCGTGCGGAATGGCGACGCGGTTGGAGATCACGATCAGACGCGACATCGACCATCTCGGTGAACCGAATGAATCCCTACATATTCGCATAGAGGTCGGCGGACTTTGGGACTGGCCGCTTAACACACCCGATGGAGGATCCACCAAAACCCGTTCGCCCTGAGGTATCGAAGGGCAGTCTCCAGACTTCCCGCGCCGTTCATGGTTCGATACGCGAAGCGTACCGTGTGCTGAGCCTGTCGAAGCATCACCACGAACGGTGGAGGGTTGAGGCGAGATCGAAACCCGACTGGATGAACCTCGAAGCTCAGCCGTGCCATTCCCCTCTCCCGAAGGGGTGTGTGAGGGTTCGGTTCTCCTGATCAGCCTCATTCGTCAGCCAGGTTTTCTCAAGATTGAAAACCATCCCCACCCAACCCTCCCCTTGAAGGGGAGGGCTTGAAAGCGGCCGCATTGTTCCGGTCTATTCGAGGCCGGCTTGCACACGCTTGTCTCCTTCCCCTTCAAGGGGAAGGCTGGGATGGGGATGGTTTTGCTCTCGCCGCAACACCTGAATCCAGCCCGCAGGAGAAGGACGCGTCGCGCGATGTGTGAATGTTCAGCCATGGCCACCATTGCGCATGCACCGAACCCTCATCCGTCGCTTCGCGCCACCTTCTCCCGGAGGGAGAAGGGAAAAGCTGGCTGATGAATCACACTTGAGGTCCACACCAAAACCCGTTCGCCCTGAGGTATCGAAGGGCAGTCCCCAGACTTCCCCGCGCCGTTCATGGTTCGATACGCGAAGCGTACCTTGTGCTGAGCCTGTCGAAGCATCACCACGAATGGTGGAGGACCGAGGCGAGATCGAAACCACCTACACCACATCCTCCCAGCGCCGCGAAAGCCGCATCGCGGCCTGGATCAGGCCGACCAGCGAATAGGTCTGTGGATAGTTGCCCCACAATTCGCCGCTGTCCGGTGCGATGTCTTCGGACAGCAGGCCCAGGGCGTTGCGCTGTTCCAGCATGTTTTCGAAAAGCTCGCGTGCCTCGTCGCCGCGGTTGCAGGCGGCCAGTGCCTCGATGTACCAGAAGGTGCAGATGCCGAAGGCGTTCTCGGGCAAACCGAAGTCGTCGTGGGTGCTGTAGCGGAAGATGTACTTGCCGCGCCGCAGCTTTTGGCCGATGGCGTCCACCGTGGCCACGTAGCGCGGATCCGATCCCTTGACGAAACCGACATCGGAGAGCAGCAGCAGGCTGGCGTCCAGATGTTCGCCGTCGAAGGTGTCGGTGTAGTGGCCATGACGTTCGCTCCAGGCGTGTTGCTCGATCAGCGCGCGCAGGCGTCCAGCCTCGCTGTTCCAGTACGCCTGACGGTCTTCCAGCCCCAGGTGCGCCGCGATGTGCGCCAGGCGGTCGCACGCGGCCCAGCACATGGCCGCCGAGTAGGTGTGTACGGCCCGGCGGCCACGAAACTCCCACAGGCCGGCATCGGGTTCGTCGGCCAGTCGTGCGGCGTGGACGCCGAGCAGTTCCAGCCGGCGGAAGGTGTCGACATCGCCCGGCGTGTGCAGGCGGTGGTCGAAGAACAGTTGCGCCGAAGCCAGCACCACCGACCCGTAGACATCGTTCTGCCGCTGCCGCCAGGCGTCGTTGCCCACGCGCACCGGGCCCATGCCACGATAGCCGGCGAGGCTGTCGACCTCGCGTTCGGGCAGTTCGCGTTCGTAGGTAATGCCGAACACGGGGCCAATCTCCTCGTCTTCGTTGATCGCCAGGTTGAACGCATAGCGGATGTACTCCTCCATGCTGCGCGTGGCGCCGAGGCGGTTGAGCGCGCGCACCACGAAGGCGGCGTCGCGCAGCCAGCAGTAACGGTAATCCCAGTTGCGCCCGGAATCGGCCGCTTCGGGGATGGACGTGGTGAGCGCGGCGACAATCGCGCCGGTGGCTTCGGACTGGCACAACTTGAGCGTGACGGCGGCGCGGATCACCGCATCCTGCCATTCGAACGGCACCGACAGGTAACGCACCCATTCGCGCCAGTAATCGGTGGTGCGCTCCAGCGCCTCGCGCACGAACAGCGAGACGTTGCGCGCCACGGTTTCGTCCGGCCCCAGCATCAGGTACAGCGGTTGCTCCAGGACAAAAGGCAGGCAGCGATCGACAAACGGCACGGCCAGGTTGGAAGTCAGCCGCAGCGTGATGTCGTGGAGCAGAAAGCGCACATGATTGCTGCCGCGGGTGCGCTCGGGAACGGCCTTGCCATAGTCGCGCAGCGGGCGCAGCAGCATGCGCAGGCGCGGGTTTCCGACCAGCGGGCGCACCTGGCGCATCAACGTGGTGGGATGGTAAAGCCGGCCGTGCTCGCGGTAGCGCGGCGCGAAATCGGTGATTTCCACGCAGCTGCCGTGATGGTCGTACAGACGCGTTATCAGAATCGCGGTGTTGGCGAGGTAGTGCTGTTCGCTGCGGTCGAAATCTTCCAGTTCGAACGACCAGTCGCCGCCTTCGATGTACGGTTCCAGCAACGAGCAAAAGCCGGGATCGCCGTCGAAGTGCGGAAAGCCGCACCAGTTGATGCGGGCCTGCTGATCCACCAGCGCGGCAAGCGTGCAGTTGCCGATGACGCCGAGTTCCAGTTGGTTGGTGGCGGAATCGGGCATGAAGGTTCTCCGATGGTGCGGCAGTGACGTCGGGATGACTCGCCATGGCGCAGACATGCAAAGCGCGGCTTGCGCCCGTGACGAGGGAACTACAAATGCACCAGTACGCCTTCGAGCCAGGCCTGAACGGCGGACGGGTGACGCAATGTGTAATGCGCGCGGGACGGCTCGCGATCGCCCACGCGGATGCTGATGCCGTCACGCGCATTGACCGCGGCAAAGGCGTGCTCGTCGGTCAGGTCGTCGCCCAGGTAGACGGGCAGGCGATGGGTAAAGGGGGCTTCATCGAGAAAGGCGTTGACGGCAAATCCCTTGTCCACGCCGGCGGGTTTGATCTCGACGATGTGGTTGCCGGCCTGGGTCTCGTAGCCCGGCAACTGCCGCGCGATGCGGCAGGCGCCGGCAATCACCGCGTGTTCCTGCAGGGGCACTTCGCGATAGTGCAGGGCGATGCAGATGCCCTTGTCCTCCACGCGCATGTGCGGCAGCCGCGCGGCCAGTGCGGCCACGTGGCGGTGCAGGGCGTCGACCACGTCGGGATCGGGCTGCATGTCGTCCTCGCTGCCGTCGTTGCGGCGGCGCTGCAGGCCGTGCAGCCCGGCGGCGGCGACCAGCGGCGGGCCGAACAGGCGGTCCAGATCGTACAGCCGGCGTCCGCTGACCAG
>DASSBH010000050.1:0-14423 GCA_035698945.1 Oleiagrimonas sp. | reverse complement strand
TCGGATCTGGTCGTGGCGATGGAAAAAGCCGGCCTTGAATTCGGCTCCATGAACATCTTCCACCGCCTGCTCGACGGCAAACCCGAACAGGGCGCGGTTTTCAGCGTGGCCAACATGGTCAAGCCGGGCAACTTCGACATGGCCGCCATGTCCAGTCTGGAAACGCCGGGACTGAGCTTTTTCATGACATTGCCGGGGCCGCTGCCGGCGCTGGACGCCTGGGACACCATGCTGCCCACGGCGCAGCGTCTGGCCAAGCTGCTCGAAGGCCTGGTGCTGGACGAGGAGCGCAACGCGCTCGGCCGGCAGCGCATCGCGCATATTCGCGACGAACTGCGCGGTTGGGATCGGCGTCACGAGGGCACGGACACGACGTTCGGCGCGTAGGCGATCTTTGCCGCCGTTGGCGTTATCATGGCGCCGCCTTTCGTCACCCAAAGCTTGCCCATGCCCCACGCAGACACTGTTCCGGTACTCACCATCGACGGCCCGTCCGGGGCAGGCAAGGGCACCATCAGCAGCCACGTGGCCGATGCCTTGGGCTGGCACCTGCTGGATTCAGGCGCGCTTTATCGCGCGGTGGGTTACGCGGCCAGCGTGGCCGAACATGATTTTGCCGACGAGGAAGCCATCGTCCGTTGCGCCGAATCCACGCGCATCGCGTTTCGTCCCGGCGACGACGGACATGGCGTCCACGTGATCGTCAACGGCCACGACGCCAGCGACGAACTGCGCACCGAAACCTGCGGCGGCGCCGCCTCCGCCGTGGCACGCTATCCGGGCGTGCGCCAGGCCCTGCTGGACAAGCAGCGCGAGCTGCGCAAGGCGCCGGGGCTGGTGGCCGATGGCCGCGACATGGGCACTGTGATCTTTCCCGACGCGCCGTACAAGGTATTCCTCACCGCCAGCGCCGGGGAGCGCGCACAAAGGCGCTATAAACAGTTGAAAGCAAAGGGGCTTGACGTTACACTTGCCAGCCTTCTGGAAGAAATTCAGGCGCGTGATGCCCGTGATGCATCGCGTGCCGTCGCTCCACTGAAACCCGCGGATGATGCCTTGCTGGTGGATACCACGGGCATGTCGATTGATGCGGTGGTGGAGAAAGTACTGGCTCTGGTGCAATCGGATACATCCGGTTCCCGGGGCTGAATGGGCCTCGCGTCACGGCGCGGGGATTTGGTCAACGGTGTGGTTTCACACCCTCAACCGGTGGGCCGCTGATCCGGCGCATGGCAGCCAAAAGCCTTGCCAGCGTAAACGGATGACGGCCTTTCTTGTTTTACGGAATCAACATGACTGAAAGTTTCGCCGAACTGTTCGAACAGAGCCAGGAAATCCTGGCCAAACTCAAGCCGGGCACCATCGTCTCCGGCATCGTGGTGGAGATCCGATCCGACGTGGTCGTGATCAACGCCGGCCTCAAGAGCGAAGGCATCGTCCCGATCGAGCAGTTCAAGGACGACAATGGCCACCTCGAAGTCGAGGTAGGCGACGAGGTCAAGCTGGCACTGGAGTCGCTCGAAGACGGCTTTGGCGAAACCAAGCTGTCGCGTGAAAAGGCCAAGCGTTCCATGGTTTGGGACACGCTGGAAGAAGCCTTCGACGACGAAGAGATCGTCACCGGCAAGATCTCCGGCAAGGTCAAGGGCGGTTTCACCGTCGACATCAACAACGTCCGCGCGTTCCTGCCGGGCTCGCTGGTCGACGTGCGCCCGGTGCGCGACCCGGCCTACCTGGAAGGCAAGGATCTCGAATTCAAGATCATCAAGCTGGATCGTCGCCGCAACAACGTGGTGGTGAGCCGCCGCGCCGTGGTCGAGGTCGAGTTCTCCGAAGAGCGCGAGAAGCTGCTGGAGCGTCTGGTCGAAGGCGCCATCCTCAAGGGCGTGGTCAAGAACCTCACCGATTACGGCGCGTTCGTGGACCTGGGCGGCATCGACGGCCTGCTGCACATCACCGACATGGCCTGGAAGCGCGTGCGTCATCCGTCCGAAGTCGTCAACGTCGGCGACGAGCTGGAAGTGCGCGTGCTCAAGTTCGACCGCGAGCGCATGCGCGTTTCGCTGGGCCTCAAGCAGTTGGGCGAAGACCCGTGGGTCAACATTTCGCGCCGTTACCCGGTCAACTCGCGCATCTTCGGCAAGGTCTCCAACGTCACCGATTACGGCTGCTTCGTCGAGATCGAGCCGGGCGTGGAAGGCCTGGTGCACGTGTCCGAAATGGATTGGACCAACAAGAACGTCAACCCGGCCAAGGTCGTGCAGATTGGCGACGAGACCGAAGTGATGGTGCTGGACGTCGACGAAGAGCGTCGTCGCATCTCGCTGGGCATCAAGCAGACCCGTTCCAATCCGTGGGAAGCGTTTGCCGCCATGCACAACAAGAACGACAAGGTCTCCGGTCAGATCAAGTCGATCACCGACTTCGGCATCTTCATCGGCCTGGACGGCGGCATCGACGGTCTGGTGCATTTGTCCGACATCTCCTGGCAGGGCACCGGCGAAGACCTCATCCGCGAATTCAAGAAGGGTGATGAAGTCGAAGCCGTGGTGTTGGCCGTCGATCCCGAGCGCGAGCGTATCTCGCTGGGCATCAAGCAGATGGAGCAGGATCCGTTTGGCCAGTACATGGCCGCGCATCCGCGCAATTCCATCGTCACCGGCACCGTCAAGGAAGTGGACGCCAAGGGCGCCGTCATCGATCTGGGCGAAGGCGTCGAAGGTTACCTCCGCGCCAATGACATCGCCAAGGAGCGTATCGAAGACGCCACCCAGCACCTGAAGGTGGGCGACAGCGTCGAAGCCAAGTTCACCGGCATGGATCGTCGTGGCCGTCAGCTGTCGCTGTCGATCCGCGCCAAGGACGAAGCCGACGTGCAGGACGCCATGGCCGACCTGCATGCCGCGCACACCGGCACCACCAAGCTGGGCGCGCTGCTCAAGGAACAGATGGACAAGTCCGAGTAAGGACACGTGTTCGAGGCTGGAGCACTCCGGTGTTCCAGCCTCGACACGCCGGGCTGGAAGCCCGTGTATCGTCATCGCCACGTCTGCCATGCGCCAACGTGACGAAAGGATCATGCGAACGCCACGCTGCGGGAACCGGCTGGCGCTCGTGATCGACTGCATGAGAAATGGGGATCATGACAAAGTCCGAGCTTATCGAGGCACTGGCCCGACGCCAGAGTCACTTGGCTTTCAGTGACGTCGAAGTGGCGGTCAAGAATGTGCTTGAGCAGATGAGCCAGTCGCTGGCCCTCGGGGATCGCATCGAGATTCGCGGCTTCGGCAGCTTCTCGCTGCACTATCGGCCGCCGCGCATGGGTCGCAACCCAAAGAGCGGCGACGCCGTGGCCCTGCCGGGCAAACATGTGCCGCATTTCAAGCCGGGCAAGGAAATGCGCGACCGGGTCAACAACGACTGATCGTTTTCATCGGGCGGCTGCTCTGCCGTTGGCATCGCGTGACCGCGAACGGTCGTGCGCCGTTTTCCGCGCCAAGTTTCAGGGGGCAACCGGATCAGGTAAAGTCCACGCATGCGCCTCGTCATCGTTGTCCTGATCGTTCTGCTGTTTGTCCTGGCCGGCATCGTTTTCGGTGCGCTCAACCCGGCCATGGTGGTCTATGACCTCGGCTTTGCCCAGGTATCCATCCCCAAGGGAGCGGCCATTCTTGGCACGCTCGTCGTGGGCTGGCTCGCGGGCGGCATCGTGGCGTGGCTGGGTGCGGGAGTAAATTTCCGCAGGCAACGCAAAATCGGCCAACCCGCCGCGAAAAAGGCGGCATCTCCGGATGGCTCATGAACCCCTTGTATTTTCTGTTCCTGTTGTTGCCGTTGGCTTTTCTCAGCGGCTGGCTGGTGGCCCTGCGTGTCAGCGCGCGCTCATCCGGAGCACGGGTCAATGCATTGTCGTCGGACTATTTCCGGGGCCTGAACTATCTGCTCAATGAAGAGCAGGACAAGGCCATCGAAGTCTTTTTGCGCCTGGCCGAATACAACCGCGACACCGTGGAAACCCACCTTGCACTGGGCAATCTTTTCCGCCGTCGCGGCGAGGTCGATCGCGCCATCCGCGTGCACCAGCATCTGGTGTCGCGGCCCAACCTCAATGATGAAATGAAAACCACCGCCTTGCTCGAGCTGGGCGAGGACTACATGCGCGCGGGTCTGCTGGATCGTGCCGAAACCCTGTTTACCGATCTGGTGACGATGAACGCGCACGCTCCATCGGCATTGCGTCATCTGATCGCCATCTATCAACACGAGCGCGACTGGCACGAGGCCATCGAGCAGGCACGTCGGCTGGAAGCGATGACCGGCGCGTCGCAGGCGCATCCCATCGCGCATTTCTATTGCGAGCTGGCCGAACAATCGCGCCAGCACGGCGCGCGCCGTGAGGCTTTTGCCTATCTCGACAAGGCTTTTGCCTGCAAACACGATTGCGTGCGCGCCTTCATGCTGACGGGGCAGATGCAGGCCGAAGACGGGCATCATGCCGAAGCCGTGGAAACCTTCGAAAGCGCCATCCACTGCGAAGTGGCCTACGTGCCGGAGATACTGCCGCTGCTGCTCGACAGCTACGCCAAATCCGGTCAGATGGATCGCGCCGAACGCTTTCTGCGCGAAGTGCTCACGCGTTACCACGGCGTGTCGCCCGTGCTTGCCCTGGCGGGCATCTACGCCCAGCGCGACGGCAAGCGCGCCGCCATCGATTTCCTGACAACGCAACTGCGTCAGCGCCCCTCGGTGCGCGGCATGATGGCGCTGATCGACGCCACCATGGAACACACCTCGGGCGAGGTGCGTCAGGATTTCCTGATCCTGCGCGACCTCACGCACAAGCTGCTGGACGGGCAGGCCATGTACCGCTGCAGCCACTGCGGCTTCGGCGCCAAGGCGCATCACTGGCAATGCCCGAGCTGCAAACTGTGGGGCAGCGTGCGTCCGATCCACGGTGTGGCCAACGAATGATGTCCGCCCTGGCCAACGGATGGTGGTTGTGCGGTGCGGCTTTCGTTCTGTCTGTGGCATTGACCTGGGCGGCCATTGCCTACGCGCATCGGCGCGGCATGCTGGACGAACCCGGCTTCCGGCGTTCACATGCGATTCCCACGCCCCGGGGTGGCGGCGTCGGCCTGGTGGTAGGCACGCTGCTCGTCGTCATGCTGGCATTGCCGTACTGGCCGGGCGGTCATGCCCTGTCGGTTGCGTCCACGATGGGCGTGGCGGGGCTGCTGGTGGCCGTGGCCGGCTGGGTGGACGATCACCGCGACACTCCCGTGCTTTCGCGCCTGCTCGCGCAGCTGCTTGCCGCCGGCGTGTTCAGTGCAGCCGTGATTCATGCCCATCATCTGGCCTGGTTCTGGCTGTTGCCGTGCGTGCTGCTGGCGGTCTGGAGCATCAACCTGCACAACTTCATGGACGGCATCGACGGCATTTTGGGGCTGCAGATCCTGTTTGTCGGCGCGGGCCTCGGCGTGCTGGCGCTCAACGTGGCGCAGCCCGCGCTGGCCGTCACCGCGTTCGGGCTGTCGGCCGCGGCGGCGGGGTTCCTGTTTTTCAACTGGCCGCCCGCGCGCATCTTCATGGGCGACGTGGGCAGTGGTTTTTCCGGATTCATGGTTTTCGCGCTTGTCCTGCTGCTCGCCGCAAGCGTTCGGCTCGCGTTATGGCCGGCATTGATATTGTGTTCGGCATTTGTAGCGGATGCGGGATGGACCCTGGCCTGGCGCATATGGCGTGGCAAACGTTGGTACACTGCCCATCGCGAACATCTGTACCAGTGGCTGGTCAGATGCCGCTGCACGCATGCCATGGCGGGCGGGCTCTACATGCTCTGGAACCTGCTCGTGGCGGCGCCCGTGGCCGTGTGGGCCGTGTGCCGACCCGCGCTGGCGCCATGGTTGTGCTTGACGATGTACGTCGTCGCTTCGGGAATCTGGTGGCAGGCGCGTCGGGCCTGTCTCGACAAAGTGCGACGCAAGGGAGGACGACAGGTTGCGTAAGCTGATTACCTTCATTCATCCGCGCATGGCGGTGGTGCTGCATGACCTGATCATGGTGGCGCTGGCATGGGGTTTGGCCAAATACCTGCGCTACACGCTGTTTCCGCCCACCGACCACCTCCATTTCGCCACCTTCGAATTCCCCATCGTGCTGCTGGTACAGGGCGTGGTCTTTGCCTGGCTTGGCCTGTACAAGGGGCTGTGGCGTTTCGCCAGCCTGCCGGATCTGTGGAATATCGCCAAGGTGGCGATCATCGGCGCCATCGGCATCTATCCGGCGCTTTTCGTGTACGACCGTCTCGAAGGCGTTCCGCGTTCGGTGCTGGTGCTGTATCCGTTGATCCTGATTCTGTTGCTGGCTCTGCCGCGTCTGCTGTATCGCTACTGGAAGGACAGCCGCATCGGCGTTTTGCGCAAGACGGCGGATCAACGCGTCGTCGTCATCGGCGCCGGTCCCGTGGGCGAGGGTCTGATCCGCGACCTGCGCAGGGCAGGAAAATTCCGTGTAGTGGGTTTTGTCGATGACAACCATTCGCTGCGCGGCTCGCATATCCGTGGCGTGCCGGTGCTGGGCCCGCTGGAGCAATTGCCGAAATTGTCCCGACAGGTCGCCGCCGACATGGTGCTGATTGCGCTTCCGGCGGCCACGGCCATCGAGATGCGACGCGTGGTGTCCCTGTGCGAACGCACGGAACTTCCATTCCGCACCATGCCGCGTCTGGAGGATGTCATCGCCGGGCGAGCCCAGCACAATGAAATCAAGGAAGTGGCCATCGAGGACATTCTCGGGCGCGATACCGTGCAACTGGACTGGACGGCCATCCGCGAATGCATCAACGGCGCCCGCGTGCTGGTGACCGGCGGAGGCGGTTCCATTGGTTCGGAGCTCTGCCGCCAGGTGGCACGGCTGGGGGTCGGCACGCTGACTGTGATGGATGTCAGCGAATACAACCTCTACCGCATCGAACGGGAACTGCGCCAGGCTTATCCGGACCTGCTTTTCCATGGCGTTCTGGCCCATTGCTGCGATGCGGCGGCCGTGTCGCGCGTGTTTGCCGACGTGCGGCCGCAAATCGTTTTCCATGCCGCCGCCTACAAGCATGTGCCGCTGCTGCAGGGGCAGCTGCGCGAGGCTTTCCGCAACAATGTGATGAGCACCAGGGTCGTGGCCGACGCGGCGGTCACTCACGGCACCGAAACCTTCGTTCTCATTTCCACCGACAAGGCGGTCAACCCCACCAGCGTCATGGGCGCGTGCAAGCGCATTGCGGAAATGTATTGCCAGAACCTGGCCGACCGCGTGAACACCCGCCTCATCACCGTACGTTTCGGCAACGTGCTCGATTCGGTGGGATCCGTGGTGCCGCTGTTCCGCGAGCAGATTCGACAGGGCGGCCCGGTCACGGTGACGCATCCGGAAATGTCGCGCTATTTCATGACCATTCCCGAAGCCTGCCAGCTGATTCTGCAAGCCTCGGCGCTGGGCAAGGGCGGCGAAATCTTTGCTCTGGACATGGGCGAACCAATCAGGATCCGCGACCTGGCCGAGCAGATGATCCGCCTCGCCGGCAAGCGACCGGGCGCCGATGTACCCATCGTCTACACGGGATTGCGGCCGGGCGAAAAGCTGTTCGAGGAACTGTTCCATCCGCAGGAAAACTACAGCGCCACCACCCACGCCAAGATTTTTCTGGCCAAGTCCAGAAACGTTGCCTGGGAACTGCTCGAGATGCGGCTCGAAAAGGGCCGTGACGCCGTCGACGCCTTCGACGTGCCCGCTTTGCGCGAACAGGTTTCCGCGCTGCTGCCGACCTTCAATTGGAGCAAGGAATCTCCGGTCGACAACGTCATACCCATCCATCAAAACAAGAATGAAGGAACTGCATGAGCACCCCATTGCGCAAGGTCGTTTTCCCCGTTGCCGGACTGGGCACCCGTTTCCTGCCGGCCACCAAGGCCGTGGCCAAGGAAATGCTGCCGGTGCTGGATCGTCCACTGATCCAGTATGCGGTGGATGAAGCCATCGCCGCCGGCGCCGATACGTTGATATTCGTCACCAACCGCTACAAGCACGCCATCGCCGACTATTTCGACAAGGCCTACGAGCTGGAAGAAAAGCTCGAAGAAAAGGGCAAGGAAGAACTGCTGAAACTGGTTCGCGGCACCTTGCCCGGCCATGTGCGCGCCGTGTTCGTCACCCAGCCCGAAGCACTGGGCCTTGGGCATGCCGTGCTCTGCGCCAAACCTGTCGTGGGCAACGAGCCGTTCGGTGTGATTCTGCCTGACGATCTCATCGTCAATGACGGTCCTGGCGCCTTGCGGCAGATGGCCGACGTGGCCCTGGCCGAAAACGCTGGCGTGATCGCCGTGGAGGAAGTGCCGCGCGACCAGACCCACAAATACGGCATCGTCGCCGTGGAAGACAACGGCGGCGGCCGCGCCGCGCGCATTCGTCACATGGTGGAAAAACCCTCGCCCGAGGAGGCGCCGTCCAACCTGGCCGTGGTCGGTCGTTACGTATTGCCGGGAAGCACCTTCGACCTGCTGGAGCAGACACAGCCCGGCGCTGGCGGAGAAATCCAGTTGACCGATGCGCTGGAAAAACTGCTCGGTCAACAAACCACGCTGGCCTACCGCTTTGCCGGCCGACGCTTCGACTGTGGCAACAAGCGCGGCCTGGTGCAGGCCACATTGCACATGGCCATGTGCGATCCCGAACTGGCACAAGCCGTGCACGACTACCTGGGCGAATCACGGGAATCGGTAACAGCCTGAAAGCAGGCGGACATTGGCCGCCTTTTGAAGCTCATATCGAGCGGTGGCGAGTTCCGCACCGTTCGCGCCGACTCCTTCGATAGCCTCAGGGGCGCTTCAAGCGAAAGCCATGTTCATGGCAGGTTGGTTTACAAACGCCTTCAAATTTCATTCGCACAGGCGCGTATGCGATCATTCGAGAAGCGGATTGCTTACGAAAATTTAACGATTATTATGGTATACCCAAGCGGGTGACGCCACATGGCGTCATGTGCGTTGCCACATGGTGGCTGGAACAGCCAAACTCGTGAATAAAGGGGAAATGCCGTGTCCAAGCGAATGATAATCAACGTGCTCGCAGTAATGGTCATCCTGCTGGGAGGGGTAAGTTACAGCGTCGCTGGCGGATTCGTCACAACGCAGAGAATTCATATCAGCGCATGCTCAGGCGGTGGTACCGATTGCTATTGCGATGGCGTTTGTCATACGGGCACCGACGGGGGAACCTGTTATTGTGCTGATTACTGATACTTGACGCTCGCTGTTCCTGTCGTCAAGCGAGGAGAAACCAGAACTTGATAGGTCCCCAGCAAAGCCGGGGACTTATCTCGTCGTCGAGTCAATGGCTTGGATTCAATCGTTTGCCACGCCAAGCATGCATTATCGGTCGAAGCGAAAGACAACTCCTCTCAGCACACGAGGAGAGCCTGTCGCACGTAACGAATGTCAATCATTTACTCAGGAACGAGCTGCAATTTTTCGGCATGTTCCAATCGGCCGTGCAGCATCAGCCTTGGCGTGCTCTGGGGCTGATCGGATGGGGGAGGCCGCCAAGAATTCATGACCTTGAGTGTTGCGCATGCGCAGCAGTGCCTCAGTGATGCCCTGTATCAGGCCATTGACTCGATGGGGTGGCGCGGAAACAGGTTTTGTTCATGAGTATCGCGCTTCATAAATAATTTTGACTAGGGGGTGAAAGTGATACAAAGACGCGATTTGATGGCGAATATCGCCACGGGAATATTGATACTCTGTGCCGTTGTCGTCACCACTCTTGTAGTGCTCCAATACCTGTCCGCTCACAAAACGGCTGTTCCAGTCTCAGGACATGTAAGTGATTTCAAGTCCCTGCTTGCGCACCGGCCAGTCAACATGGGCAGCGACAGTGCGACTTTGAAAATCATGGAATTTTCCGACTACCAGTGTCCCTACTGCCGACAGCTCGAACCAAACTTACAAGCATTGGTCAAGCGGCACCCGGACAAGGTGGCTGTCGTGCGATACGATTTTCCGCTGGAGCAGTTGCACGCGCATGCATATAAAGCGGCAATTGCTTCGAGGTGCGCGGCATTGCAGAACGTGTACGAGCCGTTCGAAGCGCAATTGTTCAAAGCGAATCTGGGAAAAGCGAACTGGCGTGAGCTGGCTCATGCAGCAAAAGTTCCGGATATCCCGAAGTTCTGGTCCTGCGTCAGCAAAAACGAATCGGCACCCCTGGTTGACGCCGACATAAAGCTGGCCAACAAGCTTGGTATCAATGGGACGCCAACGCTTGTGATACGCGGCGACATCATTTCCGGGATGAAGAGCGTGGAAGCGCTTGAAAGTCTTGTGTCAGACAACTAACGGACTGCGCGACCGACAGCTGATTTGATTCGGTCTTCACGGAGGATATGCATTTGTTTCGGCACTACCTCAAACTCGCGCTGCGCAACCTTCTGGACAGCAAGGTGCTGACGACACTGATCGTGCTTGCCATCGGCTTGGGTATCGGCGCCAGCATGACCATGATCACCGTGTTGCATGTCATGTCGGGCGATCCCATGCCGGCGCGCAGCGCGAGATTGTTTTATCCGCATCTTGATGTTGGTCCTGCGAATGCCAATTTCGATTTCGGTAGAGCCTTTACCTGGTCGGACGTCAACAACCTGCTTCGTGCGCACCGGGCGGTGCGACAGGCGATGATGGCAGGCGGACGCGTGGTGATCAGTCCCGGGGAGCAGATCAAACCATTTTTCAGCAGCGGGCGTTACGCAAGCTCGGAATTTTTCGCGATGTTCGATGCGCCATTTGCTGCGGGTAGTCATTGGACTGCGAAGGCAGATACGAATAGAGCACGGGTGGTGGTGCTTAACAGTGAACTGGCGCAAAGACTGTTCGGCAGCGCAGCCGCCGCCGTTGGGCAACCGCTCCGCATACAGGATCAGGAGTTTCGCGTGGTGGGAGTTTTAAACGATTGGCATCCCGTGCCATTGTTCTACAGCGCGAGTGGCGGAGCCTATGCATTCAAGAGCGAAGACCATTTTTTTCTTCCGCTGACCACGGCCATGGATATCAAGCTGCGCCCAAGCGGGGAGGCGTGTTGGGGTGGCGGCGGGTATACCGGCGACCAGTGCACCTGGGTACAGTTCTGGGTGGAACTTGATACGCCGGCACAGATTGATGCCTATCGACGCTTCCTTGTCGGCTATTGGCGCGAGCAGAAGATGCATGGTCGATTCCCGCGCAACCTGCCGCCCGACCTGTATGGGCTGATGCAACGTCTCAGACTCAAGCATCTGGTGCCTTCACAGGTAACATTGCAACTATGGCTGGCGTTGGGCTTTCTTGGCGTATGTTTGTTCAACACCATCGGCCTGATGCTTGCCAAGTTTCTGCGGCGGGCCGGAGAGGTGGGCGTACGTCGCGCGCTTGGCGCCAGACGACGCGACATTTTTGCGCAGCTGGGCGTCGAGGCCGGGATCCTCGGTCTGGCCGGCGGATTGCTTGGCTTGTTGCTCACCTGGTTTGGCTTATGGCTGGTACGTCAGCGTCCGGAAGCATACGCGCAACTCGCGCATCTGGATCTGACGATGGTGCTGGGGGTGTTCGTGCTTGCCGTCGTCACCAGCGTGCTGGCGGGTCTCTTGCCGGCTTGGCGCGCATGTCGCATTCCGCCCGCGCTGCAACTCAAGATCCAATAGGAACCGCCAATGCGTCTGCCACCGATGATCGCGAGCCTCACTCGCCATAAGCTCACGGTACTGCTGATGTTGTTGGCCACGGCCTTCACCAGCGCGATCATTACCAATATCGCGTCGATGGTGGCACATCGGCTGGCATTGCTGAATGCACCAAGTGGAATCGATGAATCCTCCATCGTGCTCATCGACAGCGCCTGGATCAAGACGGCCCAATTCGGCAGCAAGTCAGACCGCGACTTTTGGCCGGAATATCAAGCGGACTTGCATGCTTTGCGGGGTGCCGCGGGTGTCAAATCGGCAGCAGTCGTGAACGGGATGCCTTTCTGGGGCGGCGGCTCGTCTGTCGGAGTCGGTACCACGGTAGATGATGTGGCGAACGCGCCAGTGTATGCGAGTGCGTTCATGGGCGGGCCAGCCGCGATCGGGACTCTGGGCCTGAAATTTGTGCAGGGCAGGAACTTTTCGCGTACCGACTACGTTCGCGGGGGACATGAAAAGGTTGCGGCGACAATCATTTCACGTGCATTGGCCCAGCGTTTGTTCCATACCAGCCATGTAGTCGGTCGCTTGATCTACACTCACGCTCAAAAACCCATGCGCGTAGTTGGTGTTGTCGCACATCTGATGGGCACGTCTCCGGGACTTGGCGCGGCGGACAATGAATACGCCATGCTATGGCCAGTGGAGCTTGGAGGAAATTCGGTCACGTTTGCGCTACGCACGGCACCCGCCGAGCGCGCACAGGTCTTGAAGCAGGCGGTTGCACTACTCGGCATGCGCAACCCACATCGAATTTTCGACGACGCCAGGACATTCACGCAAATGCGCGCCAAGTACTTCCGTCGGTACAGCTCGATGGTCAGCTTGTTGCTGGCGACAGGTTTTGGTCTTCTGCTGGTCACTGCGGCCGGCATGGCGGGGCTTACGAGTTTTTGGGTGCAGCAACGTACCCGCAGCATCGGCATCCGCCGCGCGCTGGGGGCCACGCGTGTCGACATCCTGCGCTACACGCATCTCGAAAACCTTCTGATTGTGACTGTCGGCATACTGCTCGGATGCGTGCTGGCCTATGGCCTCAACCTGCAGTTGATGAAATATTACGCCCTGCAGACATTGCCGCCTTCCTACCTCGTGATTGGCGCAATCGCGCTGTGGTTGATGGGCCAACTCGCGGTACTGGCGCCCTCACTGCGTGCCGGTGCGGTTCCGCCAGCAGTCGCCACGCGCTCCGGGTGAGCTCAGGCGCGTAGCGCCTTCCATACGCATGCGACCCGGCAAGTGATCTTTGCTGCAACCAAATCGACCCCGCAAACTCCGAAGACAAGGACGGCCTTGGATATGCCGCAGGCCCTGCGTATGCTGGCACTGTTGCAAGGGGAATTGGAGGATGACCGTCGTGTCGACGACCGCGTCGTATTACCGCGCCACCGCGTTGCCGCATGAGCCCTGTGTGCCGCTCGAAGGTCGGCATGATGCCCGCATCGTCATCGTCGGCGGCGGCTTCGCCGGTCTCAACACGGCCTTGTCACTGGCCGAGAAGGGCATTCGCGACGTGACCCTGCTCGAAGCCGAGGATATCGGCTTCGGCGCTTCGGGGCGCAACGGCGGTTTCGTGTTTGCCGGTTATTCGCTGGGCGAGGAGGCCCTGCTCGAACGTCTCGGCGCGTCGCGCGCGCGCAGCCTTTTCTCGCACACGGTGGCGGCGGTCGAAACCATTCGTGCGCGCATCCGGCAATACGACATCGATTGCAATTGCGTCGACCACGGCGTGATCTGGGCCAACTGGTTTCGCGATCCGGAAGTATTGCGCGCGCGCCAACGGCTTCTGAGCGAGCGCTTTGACGCGACCTGGGAATGGCTGTCGCGCGAAGACATGGCCGGGCATTTGCATACCCAGCGCTACAGCGCCGGCCTGTTCGAGCGCAATGCCATGCACATCCATCCGCTCAAATATGCCCGTGGCTTGGCCGCGGCAGCGGTGGAGCAGGGCACGCATGTCCACGAGCACAGCAAGGTGACCGCGCTCGCGCGTGCCGACAACGGCGGCTGGATCGTGCGCACGCGCGGCGGAACCGTGCACGCGGAGCACGTGGTGCTGGCGTGCGGGGGCTACCTTGCCGGCCTCGACCGCCACGTGGATCGTGCCGTGCTGCCCATCGCCACCTATGTCATGGTCACCGAGCCATTGGGTGCGCGTCTGGCCGAAACCGTCAATACGCACGCGGCCGTATACGACACGCGCTTCGCTTTTGACTACTACCGCGCCTTGCCGGATACGCGGCTGTTGTGGGGTGGCCGCATTTCCGTGCGCGACCGTTCGGCGCATGCGGTCAAGCATTTGCTGCGCAAGGATCTGCTTCGTGTCTATCCGTCCTTGGCCGATGTCCGCATCGACTACGCCTGGTCGGGCCTGATGAGCTACGCCCGCCACGAAATGCCGCAAATTGGCACTGATGGCCACGGCCTGTGGTGGGCGCAGGCTTTCGGCGGCCATGGCCTGGCGCCGACCACCGCTGCCGGGAAACTGTTGGCCGGCGCTCTGGCGGGAGACGACGAAGACTGGCGCGAATTTGCCGAGTTCGGCCTCGTGCGCAGTTTCCGTCCGTTCGGTTATCTTGGCGCGCAGGCGCGCTACAGTTGGCTGCAGATGAAAGATCGCCTCAAAGAGGTACTGGAAGGTTGAGCATGACGCAGGAAATCA
>DASSBH010000049.1:0-4460 GCA_035698945.1 Oleiagrimonas sp. | reverse complement strand
TTTGAGCAGTTCGCCCGCCGTGCTGTCGGCGGGCCATGGGTGATCCGGGTGTTGGCTTCGCAGCCAGTCGATCACCTTCTTGGGCCCAAAACTCGGATGCGCCCGTTTGACGGCGATGATCTGCTCGGCGACGGCCTCATCGATGGCATGCGGACAACGGCGCGGGGCGTGGGACCGATCCTCCAGTCCTGCCGACCCTTCTTTCTCATAACGCGCCAACCACTTGTACACCGTCTTGCGGGCGACCCCGTAGCAACGGGCCACATCCGCCACCGTGTGTTCGTTTTTCAGGCATTCGGCAATCATCTGTATCTTCAAATCCATCACACAAGTCTCTTCCAGGGCATAGGCGTTTCCTCCTCGCCTACACCGTAGCTTGTGTCACCCATCCTCCCGGTTTGATCTGTTACCTATCATGCCGGTTTGCACACAAGCGGTGGCCCTCCCCTTCAAGGGGAGGGTTGGGTGGGGATGGTGTTCACGCCGCCACAAAACCGCGCTTACAGAATGAAGGCCGCCACGACCCGGCGATCCTCGCCGGCCAGAATGGTATGTGTGCGCGCGGCGGCGGCATTGTCCATGGGCTCGATACCGATGCCACGCTTCAGGAAGGCAGCCATGACATCCGCCGAGGGAAAAGCCTGGTTTTCGCCGGTACCCAGCAACACCACGTCCGGCTCGAGTTCCAGGATCGGCTGAATGTCATCCTGACCAAGCATCCTGATGTCGCCAACCGACCAGTTTTCGACGATCCGGTCGACGCCGAGAATGAAACTGGTGGTCAGTTTGTAGGTCGCCTCGCCATGCACCACGGCGATGGCGTCCGCTTCCACATGGTGCACATGCGGGTAATTGCCGGGATGTTCGCGTTGCAGTTCCATGGGACTTGAGCGTTCAACGGGGCAGGGCCAGCCTGGGCTTTTCGATGTTGCGGCGGAACAGGCTCACGACGTGGCCGATCTGCTGCACCAGCTCGGCGCCAGTGGCTTCCAGCAATGCATCGATCTGCTGCTGGCGTTCGTCACGGTCGCCGCCGGACAGCTTCACCTTGACCAGTTCGTGATGGTCGAGAGTCGATCCAAGTTCCGTCTTTACGGCCTCGGTCACGCCCTTGTTGCCGAGCATGACCACGGGTTTGAGGTCATGACACATGCTGCGCAGATAACGGCGCTGGGTCTGAGTCAGCGGCGCCACGGGCGTTTCGGGGTGACTGGCTCGGGATGAGGGTGTCATGATGTTCAGCTTCGGCTCGCGATGATGCGGTGGCAAAGGGTATCATGCGCAGTGGATTTGCAGCTTTCGGAACAGGTATTCATGGCCCGCAGCAAAAGCAGTTCCCGCTGGCTGCGGGAGCATTTCGACGACGAATACGTCAAACGCGCCCAACAGGAGGGCTGGCGCTCGCGCGCCGTATTCAAACTGGATGAACTACTGGAGCGCGACCGCCTGCTGAAGCCCGGTATGACCGTGGTGGATCTTGGCGCAGCGCCCGGCGGCTGGTCACAGCTGGTGCGGGCGCGCCTGGGCGACCAGGGCCGGATCATCGCCCTGGACATCCTGCCCATGCAGGGTATCGGCGGGGTCGAGTTCATCGAGGGCGATTTTCGCGAGGAAGCCGTTTTGAAACAGCTTGAGGACTGCCTTGCGGGGCAAAAAGCAGACCTTGTGCTGTCGGATATGGCCCCCAATATGAGTGGTGTGGCCGTGGCCGATCAGGCGCGGGTCATGCATCTGGCCGAACTGGCCCTGGAGTTTTCCAGGGAGTGGTTGAAACCGGGTGGCTCGTTTTTGATCAAACTGTTCCAGGGAGCGGGATTCGATGATTACGTACGCGACTTGCGCGCCGACTTCGGGCGCGTCACGATGCGCAAACCCAAAGCTTCACGCACGCGCTCGAGTGAAGTCTACGCACTGGCCAGCGCCAAGCGCTGACCGGATTTTCCCAAGTACAGCAAGCGCATGAACGAAATGGTCAAGAATCTGTTGCTCTGGCTCGTCATCGCGGTCATTTTGGTGGCCGTATTTCAAAGCTTCAGCCCGCATGGCAGCTCTGCCCAGCAGATGCCGTATTCCGAATTCGTGCAACAGGTAAAGAACAACAATGTTGCCAAGGTCACCATCAGTTCCAGCATGCCCGCCAACATCAAGGGGCAGCTCAAGGACGGAAGCTCGCTCAAGACGGTGGTGCCATACAACGCCAACTCGTTGATTTCGACGCTGACCGATCACCATGTGCAGATCCGCCAGCAGCCGTCGGACAACGGCTTCTCGTTCTTCAGCCTGCTGATCAACTGGCTGCCGATCATCATCTTCGTGGCCGTGCTGATCTGGTTCATGCGCCAGATGCAGTCCGGTGGCAGCGGTCGTGGCGCGATGAGTTTCGGCAAGTCGCGCGCCAAACTGCAGGGTGAGGATCAGGTCAAGGTCAACTTCAGCGATGTGGCCGGTTGCGAGGAAGCCAAGGAGGAAGTCGGCGAGCTGGTCGAGTTCCTGCGCGATCCCTCCAAGTTCCAGAAACTGGGCGGGCGCATTCCGCGCGGTGTGCTGATGGTGGGGCCGCCCGGCACCGGCAAGACCCTGCTGGCCAAGGCCATCGCCGGCGAGGCCAAGGTGCCGTTCTTCTCGATTTCCGGTTCGGACTTCGTGGAAATGTTCGTGGGCGTCGGCGCCAGCCGCGTACGCGACATGTTCGAGCAGGCCAAGAAGCACGCGCCGTGCATCATCTTCATCGACGAGATCGACGCCGTCGGCCGCCATCGTGGCGCCGGTCTGGGCGGCGGTCACGACGAGCGCGAGCAGACCCTGAACGCGTTGCTGGTCGAGATGGACGGTTTCGAGGGCGGCGAGGGTGTCATCGTGATCGCCGCGACCAACCGGCCGGACGTGCTCGATCCGGCATTGCTGCGCCCCGGTCGTTTCGATCGCCAGGTCGTGGTCGGCCTGCCGGACGTCAAGGGCCGCGAGCAGATCCTCAAGGTGCACCTGCGCAAGGTGCCCATGCACACCGACGTCGACCCGTCGCTGATCGCGCGTGGCACGCCGGGCTTTTCCGGTGCGGATCTGGCCAATCTGGTCAACGAGGCGGCCCTGTTCGCCGCGCGTGAAAATGCGCGCGAGGTGCGCATGAGCCACATGGAGAAGGCCAAGGACAAGATCCTGATGGGCTCGGAACGCCGCTCCATGGCCATGAGCGAAGAGGAGAAAAAGCTCACGGCCTACCACGAGTCCGGCCACGCCATTGTTGGTCGTCTGGTGCCCGAGCACGACCCGGTCTACAAGGTCACCATCATCCCGCGCGGTCGCGCGCTGGGCGTCACCATGTACCTGCCGGAGAACGACAAGTACTCGCTCAACAAGACGGCGATCGAATCGCAACTGTGCTCGCTATACGGCGGGCGCGTGGCCGAGGAGTTGATCTTCGGCGGCGACAAGGTCACCACCGGCGCATCCAACGACATCGAGCGCGCAACCAAGATGGCGCGCAACATGGTCACCAAGTGGGGCCTGTCCGACGAACTCGGCCCGGTGACCTATGCCGAGGACGAGGAAGAGGTATTCCTGGGCCGTTCGGTCAGCCAGCACAAGAACGTGTCCGACGAAACCGCGCGCAAGATCGACGAGGTGGTGCGTGGCATTCTGGACCACGCCTATGCCACGTCGCATCGCTTGTTGACCGACAACATGGACAAGCTGCATCTGATGGCCGAGGCGCTGCTGCAGTACGAAACCATCGATGCCAAACAGATCGACGACATCATGCAGGGCCGCCGTCCGGGTCCCCCGGCCGACTGGGACAAACCCGCGCCGACGCCGCCGTCGCCATCGGAAAGCGGCAGTGATCCGAACCGTGGCAAGGTGGGCGATCCCGCGCATCAGACCTGAGCTCGCAGGGTGGGCTTCGGCCCACCACGCCTGCCTGGTGCATTGAATCAAGAGATCCTGGACACGGATCAATGCCGATAAAACACGGATCAGGATTTTCTCTATCCGCGTTTATCGGCATTGATTCGTGTCAAAAAGAAGACGATCCCTTGTCGGCCGATCTGGCAAGGCCGTCGATCACGTTGTCACGCGCATTGAAACCTGACCCGCCGCAAGGCCGGGTCGGCCTGAACCAGCTTCAGCTTGACCCGCTGGCCTAGCGGCAGCGCGCCGTCTCCGTCCACGCGGGCCTCGATGGCCGGCATGCGTACCATGGCGTCGCCACGTTCGGGATGGTCGTGGTCGACATCGATGATGCTGCCGGCGAAGGTTTCGCCGATGCGGTTTTCCAGGATCACCGCTTCCACCAGATCGAGCACGGCGTGCTCGAAACGACTGGCACGGTGGCCGGCCTCGCGCATGGTGTCCGGCAAGTCGGGAAGGGCATCCAGCACCCATGACGGCACCGCCACGCCGGCGCACAGGGCAACGCAGATTTCGCCGGTATAGCGATCCACCAGACGCCGCAACGGCGCGGT
>DASSBH010000048.1:0-16064 GCA_035698945.1 Oleiagrimonas sp. | reverse complement strand
TCGGCGTGCTTCATCTCGTCGATCGACTCGTGGTACTCGTGCTCGGCCAGCTCCTTGTAACCCCAGTTGCGGTACATGCGCGAATGCAGGAAATACTGGTTGATCGCAGTCAGCTCGTTGGTGAGCTGGGTGTTGAGGTATTCGATGACTTGCTTGTCGCCTTGCATGGCCGTCTCCGTATTCGAGGGGATGGGCACGACTATAGCGCCACGCAAAAAAGCATGACGAAACGCAAATGGGGATGGTTCGCGGGTGCGTTGGCGACGAGGTCGCGCGGCGTCAGGCGGCGACGGTCAGCGGCAGATCAAGGCAGATTTCCTTGCGCACCGCTTCGTTGAACACGCGGCGCGCTTCAGGCTCGCAGCAACCACAGCAGGTCGAGCAGCCGGTGCATGCCTGCAACTCGGCAAAGCTGCGCACGCCGTCCTCCGCCGCCTGGCGGATGTCTTTGTCGGTCACGGATTGGCAGATGCAAACGTACATGGCATGTCCTCTCGGCTGCCATTTGAACGCAAATGCGAATGATTGTCAATATGGCGACGAAGCGACTCGTCGCAGCCCGCCGTCCGCCTGTTCAGGCCGGGGCGGCCGGCCCACGTGCACGCGACAGGCATCCTCCACCGTCGGCGCGAACTGGCGCAAGGCGCGCTCGTAGACCTGCCGTTTGAACGACACCACGTGCAGCGCCGGATACCAGAAATCGACCCAGCGCCAGGAATCGAACTCGGGCTTCTCCGACGCATCCAGGCACAGATGCTTCTCGCGCCCGACGAAACGCAGCAGGAACCAGACCTGCTTCTGGCCGATGCACACCGGCCGCTGATGGCGGCGCACGTAGCGCCGGGGCAGGCGATAGCGCAGCCAGCCGGGCGTGGTGGCCAGCACTTCCACATGGGCGCTGTCGAGGCCGGTTTCTTCCTGCAGCTCGCGGTACATGGCTTCCAGCGGCGTTTCGTCGCTGCGCATGCCGCCCTGCGGAAACTGCCAGCCGTCGCGATGCACGCGACGCGCCCAGAACAGGCGCCCATCGTCGTTCAGCAGCACAATGCCCACATTGGGGCGGTATCCGTCAGCATCGATCATGCCGGCCTCCTCGCGGGCCGCTCGCGACCGCTGCCGCAACACGCGCATCGCGCTGCGGCAACGCGGCCAATGACAACGATGCTGCCACACCCCGTACAGGCCGGCAAGACAACACGTCGACAAACATTGCACTTGAACCGAAAGCCTGTCGCCACTAAACTTGCGCGCCCTGCGCACGCTCATCCGTTGCGCCGCACATGGCTATGTAGCTCAGCTGGTTAGAGCACGGCACTCATAATGCCGGGGTCGGTGGTTCGAGTCCACCCATAGCCACCATGAATTCTTCAAAAAGCCCATGTTTTTCATGGGCTTTTTTGTTGCCCCGCATACGTGCTGTTGTGGCCGTTCAAGGCAAGCTGCCTCTAGCAGTGCGACCGGTGGTCAGCGGTTGTGCAAGACTGCCAACCGAGGTGGCGGCATGACGTATTTTTTGGCACTCGACCAAGGCACCAGCAGTTCGCGAGCGCTGGTGTTCGACGAACGCGGCGCCATCCGCGCCATGGCGCGGCGCGAGTTGGCGGTGCGGTATCCGCGTCCGGGTTGGGTCGAGCAGGATGCGATGGAGGTCTGGGTCACGCAGCGCGAGGCGGCCGAGGCGGCGCTGGCCGCGGCCGGTGTCGGTGCGCACGAGGTAGTGGGCATCGGGCTGGCCAATCAGCGTGAAACCAGCGTGGTCTGGGATCGCGCCAGCGGACAGCCGATCGCGCCGGCCATCGTCTGGCAGGATCGGCGCACGGCGGCACGCTGCAAGGCGCTGCGCGGGCAGGGTGTGGAAGACTTGCTGCGCGCAAAGACCGGTTTGCCGCTGGATCCGTATTTTTCCGCCACCAAGATCGCCTGGATACTGGATCAGGTGGATGGCGCGCGCGAACGTGCCGAGCGTGGCGAGCTGGCTTTCGGCACCGTCGACAGCTGGCTTGTGTGGCAGCTGACCGAAGGTCGCGTGCACGCCACCGACGTGACCAACGCGGCGCGCACGCTGCTGTTCAACATCGACAGCTTCGACTGGGACGACGAGCTGCTGGATCTGTTCGACATCCCGCGCGCGCTGTTGCCGGAAGTGCGCGCCTCGACCGACCGTTTCGGCACGACCCGGCTCGGCGGCGGCGAGGTGGCGCTGGTCGGGGTGGCCGGGGATCAGCCGGCGGCCCTGCTCGGCCAGCATTGCCGTGAGGCCGGCCAGGTCAAGAACACCTACGGCACCGGCGCTTTCGTGGTGATGCACACGGGCTCGCAGCGGCGGGATGTCGATGGCCTGATCGCGGGGCCAGTATGCAGCCTGCCGGGCGAGGGGCCGGCCTACGGTCTGGAGGGCTCCATCTTCGTGGCCGGTGCGCTGGTGCAGTGGCTGCGCGACGGGCTAGGGTTGATCGAACAGTCCGCCGACATCGAGGCATTGGCGCGTGAAGTGGACGATACCGACGGCGTGATGATCGTGCCGGCCTTCACCGGCCTGGGCGCGCCGTTCTGGGATCCGGCGGCGCGCGGCACGATCCTCGGTCTGACCCGTGGCACGCGGGCGGCGCATCTGGCGCGCGCCAGCCTGGAAGCGATGGCGTTGCGTACGCGCGACGTGATCGATGCCATGCAGGCTGCGCTGGATACGCCGATCCGCGCACTGCGTGTCGACGGCGGCGCGGCCACCGACGACCTGCTGCTGCAGATCCAGGCCGACCTGCTGGGCATGCCGGTGCTGCGGCCGCCATCCACGGAAACCACCGCCATGGGCGCGGCGATGCTGACCGCGGCCGGCACCGGCACGCTGGATGCCCAGGCGCTGGCCGGCTGGTGGCAAACGGGCGACCGCTTCGAGCCGGAACTGCCTGCGCAGGCGCGCGAAGCGCATTACCGCCAATGGCGGCGCGCCTGCGAGCGCGCCCGCGGTTGGGCCGTGGATGCCGACGCATGAGCCACATGCATCGCGCCGATCACGTGGCACGGCTCGAACGGGAAACCTTCGATCTGCTGATCATCGGCGGTGGCGCGACCGGCGCCGGCGTGGCGCTGGATGCGGCCATGCGCGGCCTGTCGGTGGCGCTGGTCGAACGCGGCGATTTCGCCGGCGGCACGTCCTCGCGCTCGACCAAGCTGGTGCATGGCGGGGTGCGTTATCTCGAAGCCGCCGTCACGCAACTGGATCGTTCGCAGTTCCATCTCGTGCGCGAGGCGCTGGCCGAACGCGCGACGCTGCTAGCCATCGCGCCGCATCTGGTGCATCCGCTGCGCACGGTGGTGCCGGCCTACGCCTGGCGCGAGGTGCTGTTCTATCGCGCCGGCCTGTGGTTGTACGACCGTGCCGCCGGCCGCGCCGCGATCCGGCGCAGCCGGTTTTTGTCGCGCGCCGCCATGCTGCGATCCTTCCCGCATCTGCGCCGATCCGGCCTCAAGGGCGGCGTGGCCTACTACGACGGTCAGTTCGACGACGCGCGCATGGCGATCACGCTGTTGATGACGGCGGCGCGGGCCTCGGCGGCGGTGGCCAATCGCGTCGAAGCGACGGCCCTGATCGAGCGGGATGGCCGCCTGACCGGCGCGCTCGTCCGCGACCTGTGCAACAAGCGTCCGTTCGCCATCCACGCCCGCGCCGTGGTCAATGCGACCGGGCCCGACAGCGATGCCGTACGACGCATGGAAGACCCGCAGGCATCCGCCCTGCTGGCGCCGAGCCGCGGCACGCATCTGGTTTTCGACGCGAGCTGGGCGCCTGCCGGCGATGGTCTGCTGATTCCGCGCACCTCCGATGATCGTGTCCTGTTTCTGCTGCCCTGGGAAGGGCACACGATCGCCGGCACCACCGACACCGCAGCCAGCCCGTCCGGGTCGCCTGAACCCACCGATGAGGATATCGACTACCTGCTCGGCCAGCTCGGCGAGTGGCTGGAGCCTGCCCCTGAACGCAACGCCATGTGCGCCAGTTGGGCGGGCCTGCGACCATTGATTGCTGAAAAGGCCATCAGCACGGCGCGCATCGTGCGCGAACATCACGTCGAGGTGGGGCCGAAAGGTCTGGTGAGCATCGCGGGCGGCAAGTGGACGACCTACCGGCTGATGGCCGAGGAAACCGTCGACCGCGTAATCGAAACCGCGCACCTTGCGCCACGTCACGGCTGCCGCACGCGCGATACGATGCTGATCGGCGCCGAAGGTTTCCACGCGCATCTGGCCGACGAGCTGGCCGCGCAGTACCGTCTGGCTCCGGACATCGCGCAACACCTTGCTCACGCCTACGGCGGTCTGGCCGGTGAGCTTCTGGAGACCGCGGACGACGGCAGTACCCGGCGTCTGGCGGCCGCGTATCCCTATATCGAAGCCGAAGTCGCCTGGGCGCGCGACCAGGAGATGGCGCTTACCGCCGAGGACGTGCTCGCACGACGCCTGCGCCTGGCTTTTCTCGACAAGACCGCCGCAGCCACGGCCACGCCGCGCGTGCTGGCGTTGCTGAGCTCGTCACGGTAGGAGCCGGCCTGCTGGCGATGGCAGATCGATTGGCTTCATTCGTCAGCCAGGCTTGCGCAAGATTGAAAACCATCCCCACCCAATCCTCCCCTTGAAGGGGAGGGCTTTAAGTGATTGGCAATCTTGCGGGAGAGACGCGAACAGCACCACGTTTTTGCTTCCCCCACTTCAAGGGGAGGGCCATCGCTTGTCTCCTTCCCCTTCAAGGGGAAGGCCGGGATGGGGATGGTTTTGCTCTTGCAGGCTGGCTCCTGCAAAAGCGTAAAAAGCGGGTGGACTTTCGGGGTTTCAAGCCGGCGCGAGCGCGGCGGCAATCACTTCCGGCAGACTGTCGATGGCGAAGGGTTTGCGCAGAACGTCGTGGACGAGGCCATGCAGTTGCGTGGGCAGCGGCGTCGGTGCGTAGCCGGTCATCAAAATCACCTTCAGCTCGGGCCGCAAGGCGCAGCCGGTGGCAGCCAGCTCGTAGCCATCGGCGCCGGGCAACCGGATGTCGCTGAGGAGCAGGTCGATGGGCGCCGTCGCCTGCAGGATGTCCAGGGCGCCGGAGCCGTCGCTGGCTTCGGTCACGTCGTAGCCGGCCTCGACGAGGATGTCGGCAGCCAGCTCGCGCAGCATCGGTTCGTCCTCGACCAGCAGCACACGGACGACGCGTGGCGTGGGGTTTTCAACGGTGGCTTCGGCCGTCATGACAAGGTCTCGGTGTCGGCAGTGGCGGCAACGTGCGTGCGCGGCATGCGGATGTGGATCGTGGTGCCGTGGCCGGGTTCGCTGTCGATGCTCACCTGGCCGTTCGATTGCAGCACATACCCGTGGATCGTGCTCAGGCCCAGCCCCGTTCCCTTGCCCATCGGCTTGGTGGTGTAGAACGGCTCGAAGGCCTTGCGACGGATTTCCTCGCTCATGCCGGCGCCGGTATCGGCAACCGCCAGCCACACGTGGTCGCCGAGATCGCTCGCCTCACTCTCCGCCGCGGCGTCGGCCACGACGTCGGTCGTGCGGATCGTGATGTCGCCGCCATCGGGCAGCGCATCGCGCGCGTTGATCACGAGGTTCAGGATCGCATTCTCCATTTGATTGGGGTCGCACAGTACCAGCCAACGGGAAGCCAGTTCGTAGCGCAGGTAAACAAGCGGCGTAAGCGAGTGCTCAAGCAGTGGCTGCATTTTTCGCACGAGCTCGTCCAGGTTCACCGAACTGGGCGTGAGCGGCTGGCGGCGCGCGAAGCTGAGCAATCGCTGCGTCAGGCTTGCGGCGCGCTCGATCCCGTCTTCGGCGGCAGTGAGGTAACGGTCGAGCTGGGGACGACGTGCCCGGCGCTGCTCGGCGATCTCGAGCACGCTGTCCAGCACGTCGCGCGTGGCTTGCATATCGCGCGCGGGATCGGCCGCAATTTGCGCGCGCGCGGCGGCATCGAGCTGCTCGAACGCCTCGTCCGATTGCTGCAGGCGCTTGACGAACAACGCAAGACTGCCCTTGAGCACCATCAGCAGGTTGTTGAAGTCATGTGCGATGCCGCCGGAAATCTGTCCCACCGCTTCCATCTTGCGGCTCTGGTGGAGAGCTTCCTCGGTGCGCAAACGCTGCTCCATTTCCTCGCCCAGCCGCGCGTTGGCCTCGGCAAGTTCGGTCGTTTGCCGCAGCAGGCTGGCGTGACTGCGCATGAGCGCACGCTGGCCAAGCCCCAGCAACGACAGGAAAATGATGGCCATCAGCGTCAACAGCGCAATGCCGCTGAAGCGTGCCGCCGTCACTGTCCACGGAATCGGTGCGGCACGCAGATACACCGTGCCCATCCGCATCGCGCCCTGACGCGCCGAGACGGCGACAAGCAACTTGCCATCGCGTGACGCGGACGCCAGCGTCGGATCGTTGGGAATAGGCGCGCCGCCGTCGCGGTGAAAGCCGGCCACATGCCTGCCCTGCTGATCGTAAACGGCCGCGGCGTCAAGGCCCGGATTGAGTTTGAGAGCGTTGACATACTCCTGTGCCGCCGCCCGATCGTTGAAGGCGATCGCCGCAGTGACGCTCGCCGCCACCACGCTGGCCTGCGCGCGTACCTGGCGCAGCCGATCGTTGCGCGCATTGCGGTACTGGAAAGCCGTGGCCGCGCCGGCGGCCAGCAAAAACAGCACCGCCGCCACCACGGCCAGGCGCGGCCGAAATGCAAGCATGCGATGTGCCGATGAAATGCTCATGCCGATGGCGCCTCAGTGCCTGACCGTGACGGCGAGATGCAACAACTTGGAACTGAGCTTGAGATCATTGCGCGCCGCGGCGCCGAGATCAATCTCGAAACGGACGTGTCGTTTTTCGATCATGAAGTGAACAACGCTCGGCGCGTCCGAATCGATGGTGGAATCGGTCACTGTCAGCACGGGCCGCCCCGCCACCGCGGCCAATGCCTGGCGCAAGCGTGCGTCGTGCAGACCGCTGATGAACACGATGCGACAACCAGGCTTGCCCTCGAGCGTGCGCAAGTTGCGCACGGCAAACGGATGCGTGCCGAAGCGGCGCCCCGCCACAGCCTGCGACAGGTAGCCGTCGAACGGGTTGTCGCCCACGACGCAGATGAGAAACGGCGCGCTCCTCGATGCAAATGCCGACGGCGGCCACTCCACGAACGGGATGAGTTTGTACAGGTAGGTAGCCTTGATCGCGTACTCCAGCGTCGCCGGCGCGGGTTGTGCCCATGCCGCACCGGCCACGCACAGTGACAGCGCAGTCAGCGCGCTCGTCAGGCGCCGGCGCCAATGCGACCCGAGCCTCATGCGCCATCCGCGCAAGGCGGTTGCGGGAGACATGGCAATGGGATCATGCACGTTCGTCAATAGCTCACTTGCGCTTGCAGGTACGCCGTACGCGGAATGCGATCGCCATAGGGATATTCAAGGTGCCAGGCGTGCAGGAGGTTGTAGCCCGACAGCAACAGGGTGAGGTTGGAATTGACGCGCCAGTTGATGTGCGTGTTCAGTTCCACGTAGCCCGGTACATGCGGATCGGGCAGCGCATCCATGGCGCGCGCGTCGACATGCAGCGACCAGTGGTCCGAAAAGTCGAACGAAGAACGGATGAAGCTGTGGTGGCCCGGATCGTCGCCCGCCTGGGCAAGACCGGCGATGCCGCTGGCGCCCGGCTTGAACTTGAAGTTGCGATGTTGCAAATACACGCCGGCGCTCAGGCGCCACCACGACGTCGCCTGGTAGGTCGCCCACGCCTCCACGCCGTAGACATGGCCACGCATGCCGTTGCCGAACTCCAACGGAAACACGGTGGTCGTCAACGGCTCGACGGTGTGGAGGTCGTCGTAATAATTGTCGAACACGGACACCGACAACAGCACGTGCGAGCCCAATTGCTGGCGGTAGCCGAGCTCGTAGGCGGTGAGTTTCTCCGACGAGAAATCGGGATTGCCGGCCAGGATGAGCTGCGCTCCGATTTTCTCGACCACCTGGGTGTCCAGCGGCGTCGGCGCGCGGATCGCACGCGATACGGCGCCCCACAGCAAGGCGCCCTTGGCGGGGTTCCAGGACAGTCGCACATTCGGCAGCCAGGAGGTTCCCGAGGATGGATCGTTCTCGGCCTTGAGGCCGAGCGTCAAATTCAATTGCGACCCCAACGCCATCTGATCCTGCACAAACGCGTTGACGACATCCGAAGTGAAGCGCGAGGGCACGAACGCGAACGTGGCCGCCGGCGAAATCGCATTGGTGATGGCATAGCGGTAACGACGCGCACCGACGCCCCAGGTCACGTGATGATCCTGCCCCAGCAGGAAGTCATGCTGGAGCTCGACGTCCGCCGTATGGATCGTGAAACCGCCCTCGTGCGGCTCGGCCATGCGGTGCACGCGATCGAAATAGGCCAGGAGCCGGAGCGAAGACCCGTCGGCGAACGTGCGCAGCCAGCGGGTCTGCAAGTTGCCGCCGGAGATGAACTGGTTGGGGGCGGGACCTTGATTCTGGGAGCCCTGGAACAGGTCGCCTTCGAGCCGCACCTGATCGCGCCCGCGCCGCCAGTCGAGGCGAAAGCCGACTTGCGGCTTGGACGAGCCGTCGCGCGCGCTCGATCCGTCGGCCGCATCGAATGCGTTGTCGTGGAACGTCTTCGCGTACAGGCGATAAGTGGTATGGCCGTTGATGCGCCCGCCATAACGCCAGCTCACCACCGACCGCTGATTGCCATAGCCCGCCGTCAACAGGCCGCCCTGGGTTTCATCCGACGACCGCGTCACGATGTTGATCACGCCGTTGACAGCATTGGCGCCCCACAAGGCCGCGCCCGGGCCGCTGATGACCTCGATCCGCTTGATGTCGGCCGGGATCACATCCTGCATTTCCCAATACATGCCGGAGAAGAGCGGGTTGTACACCGAGCGCCCGTCGATCAGCACCAGCAGCTTGTTGGAAAGGTTCTGCAGGCCGCCCGGCGCACCCGCGAAGCCTCGCGCCGTGATGACGTACTGGGACGGACTTCGCTGGAATACCTCGAGGTTGGGCGCCAGCCGCAGCATCTCCGGAATCGTGCGCGCACCCGAACGCATGATTTCGTCATGGGTGATCACGTAGATCGAGGCCGGCGCCTCGGCCAGTTTCTCGGGAGTCTTGGACACCGAGGTGACGGTGATCTTGGCCAGTTCCGCCAGCGACAGCTTGTCAAGGTCTTGTATCGCGGTGGTCGGGCCGGCGACGCTCGTCCAGGAGGCGACCAGCATGGCGCCGACCGCAACCACGCCCACGGGCGTGTGCCCGCGCGGATTGCGGCGGCGACGTGGCGTCAGCCGCAGCATGCGCATCGCGGGTGTGCGGAACGGGTACGGGCGCGCCCTGAACGTCTTCCGACAAGCTTTCTGTTCAATGTCAACCCCCTGTCGCCAAGAAATTGATCATCCATGGGCCGCTTCATGAATGCAAGCGGCGAAGGTTGATGGGTAGGCCATGGTCATCATGGGGTTTTCAGAAAAGTCCATGATTTTCATGCACCTTTTGGTGCATATGCCCCGTCGGCAGGAGCCGGCCTGCCGGCGATGGTGGATGGCGGGTAAGATCGGATCATCGCCAGCAGGCTGGCCCCTGCAATGATTGGCCCATTCGGAGGCAATTGATGAAGCATCACGACGATTCCATGCGCCCGAGCCGGCGCCGTTTCCTGCAGACTTCGGCACTCGGCGCCGCGGCGTTGCCGGTGGCCATGCTCGGCAACGCCGCCGTCGCCGCGGAGCCGGGCGACAAGCATGTCAAGCTGCCGGCGTCGATCCAGGCGCTCAAGCCGGTCACGAAACATGTCGTGCCGATCAGTGACGCCGAACGCCGGCAGCGCATGGACAAGGCCCGCGAGTTGATGGGCCGGCACAAGATGGACGCCATCTACATGGACGGCGGCAGCACGCTGGACTACTACACCGGCATGCACTGGTTCACCAGCGAACGCATGATGGGCATGCTGCTGCCGCGGACGGGCGACCCGGTCTACATCACGCCGGCCTTCGAACGTGATCGCGCGCTGGAGCAGATCAAGTTCGGCCACGACATCCGCACCTGGCAGGAAAACGAAAGCCCGTACGCGCTGCTCGCGCAGATCATGCGCGAAAAGCATGTCGGCACCGGCGCGCTCGGCATCGAGGAAGACGTGCCGTTCTTCCGTTCCGCCGGCATCGGCGAGGCGCTGCCGCAGGCCAAACTGGTGCTGGCCACGCCGGTCACCGCCGGTTGCCGCGCCGTCAAGAGCGCCGCCGAACTGGCGCTGATGCAGACCGCCTGCAACGCCACGCTGTCGTTGTACAAGGCCATCTGGGAAGGGCTGGAACCGGGCATGACCCAGCACCAGGTGCAGGCCTGGGTGGCCGCCGGCTACAAGCGCCTCGGTGTGCGCGGCTTCGCCAGCGTCAATGTCGGCAAGTTCACCGCCCTGCCGCACGGCTCGCGCGAGCCGCAATACATCCGCGAAGGCACGCCGGTGATGCTCGACGACGGCTGCTACGTGGAAGGTTACATGAGCGATCTCACCCGCACCTTCACGCTGGGCCGCGCCAGCGACAAGATGAAGCGCGTGTTCGACATCGTGCGCAAGGCGCAGCAGGCGGCGCTCAAGGCCGCGCATCCGGGCGCGACCATGGGCTCGGTGGACGCCGCCGCGCGCAAGGTCATCGTCGACGCCGGCTACGGGCCCGGCTACAAGTATTTCTCGCACCGCCTCGGCCACGGCATCGGCATGAACATGCACGAGTGGTATTACCTGGTGCAGGGCAACCAGCGCCGCATCCAGCCCGGCATGACCTTCAGCGACGAACCGGGCATCTACATTCCCGACGAGTTCGGCGTGCGCCTGGAAGACGACATGCACATCACCGACACCGGCGCGCGCTGGTTCACGCCGCAGAGTCCGTCGATCGAGCATCCGTTCGGGTAGGCTGGCTTGGCCACCATGGCCGATGCGGTGGGTGGAAAATGATTTTTGACACGGATCAACGCGGATGGACGCGGATCAAGAAGCGATTTTTATCCGTGTGTATCCGCGTTGATCCGTGTCCACAACGATTGTCGTATTCGTCCAGCGATGTGCAGATCCAATGATCCAATGATGAAAAAGCCCGCCAAAATGGCGGGCTTTTTCATTCACACAAATCGCGATGGCTCAGGCATGTTGTCCGGCCACGCGGTAACCCTTCAGGTGCTGGGCGAAGTCCTGCAGAACGTGGATGCCGCTCTGCTCGGCCTCGCGGATCCATTGCTGCAAGCCCTTGAGCGCCTGGTCGGTGCCACGCTGTTCCATCAGCGCCATCAGACGCGCGCGGTAGGCGCATACGGTGTGCAGGGCAGGGCGTTTGGCGATGGCCGCTTCCAGCCGTTCGCGACCGTCGTGGTCGAGCCAGCGGCCGCCGTCGGCCAGGGCGCGGCGCAGGCGCGAGGGCACGATTGATTTCAGGCTTTCGCCCTTGCGCGCGGCTTCCTCGCGCAGGGTCGGCATGATGACCTGGCGGTAATAGTCGGTCAGCGCCTGGAAGCGATGCGTGAGCACGGCTTTCAGGGTTTCGGTGTCGGGCAGGTTGACGTTGGGACGCACGTCAAGCTGAGGCGCCACGCGCAGCACCTTGGCCAGGCCCAGTTTCTTCAGGCCGCAGATGGCCGCCCAGCCGATGTCGAATTCCCACTTGCGCAGGGCGAACTTGGCCGAGCTGGGGAAGGCGTGGTGGTTGTTGTGCAGCTCTTCGCCGCCGATCCAGAAACCCCACGGGATGAGATTGGTGGAGGTGTCGGAGCTTTCGAAGTTGCGGTAACCCGACCAGTGGCCCATGCCGTTGACGAAACCGGCGGCCCAGAACGGAATCCACAGCATCTGGATAGCCCAGATGGCCACGCCGACGAAGCCGAACAGGGCGGCATTGATGATGAACATCAAGGCCGGGCCCCAGTACGGATGCTTGCTGTACAGGTGGCGCTCGATCCAGTCGTCGGGCGTGCCACGGCCGTATTTGTCCATGTCTTCGCGGCGCTCGGCGGCCTTGCGGTACAGATCCACGCCGTCCCAGAACACCTTGTGGATGCCGTAGACCTGCGGGCGGTGCGGATCGTCGGCGGTTTCCACGCGGGCATGGTGCTTGCGGTGGATCGCCACCCATTCCTTGGTGACCATGCCGGTGGTGAGCCACGACCAGAAGCGCAGGAAATGCGCCACGACGGGGTGGAAATCCACGCCCCGATGGGTCTGGCTGCGGTGAAGGTAAAGGGTGACGGCCATGATCGTCAGCTGGGTCACCACCAGGCCGTAGATCAGCCAGGTGAGCCAGCCGGCGCCGGTGAGACCGCGGGCGGCAATATCAAGAAAAACGTCAAGCATCAGTAACCACGATAGGTAGTACGGGAAGAACCGGCGACTGACGTCCCTGATCCGCCGCACGCGAACGTGCCGGAATCGACTCCGGGGCATCTATTCAATCACATTCCACGCATGCGAGTGTGAAATTTTCACCGGGGGGTGTTGTCTTGGATATGGGGCCGCCGCCAGAATCGACAAGTGACCGAGAACGTTCCCCTGCTTCAGCTTCAGCACGTCGGCCGCCTGCGCGCGGGCCGGCAGGCCGTGCATGGGCTGGATTTGACGCTCGACCGCGGCCAGGTGCTGGGTCTGCTCGGTGTCAACGGCGCCGGCAAATCGACCACGCTGGGGATGCTGGCCGGAGCGCTCAGGCCCTCCAGCGGGCGCATCCTGCTCGATGGCCGCGACTTTGTCGAGCAACCTGAACTGGCGCGCGATCTGGTCGGCTGGCTGCCCGAGCGTGCGCCGCTGTGGCCGGAACTGACCGTGGCCGAACATTTGACCGCCCACGCGCGTCTGCATGGTCTGCGCGGACAGGCCTTGCGCACGGCCTGCACCAGCATGCTCGAATGCCTGCAGCTCGGCGATCTGCGCCGGCGTCTGGTGCATGCCCTGTCGCAGGGCCAGCGCCAGCGTGTGGGGCTGGCCTGCGCCTTGCTGCACAAGCCGCCGCTGCTGATTCTGGACGAGCCCGGCAATGGGCTGGATCCCGTGCAGGCCGCCGACCTGCGCACCCTGATTCGCGACCATGCCGCCGACGGCGGTGCGGTGGTGCTGTCCACGCACCTGCTGCCGGAAGTGACCGCCGTGTGCGATCGCGTGGCCATCCTGCACGAAGGCCGCCTGCGTCATGACGCGCCGCTGGACGACGATCTGTCGAAAGTTTTCATGTCCATCGCCACCACACACACCGTGGAGGCCGCATGAACATGCTGGCCCTGCTGCGCTGCGAATGGCGTCGCCTGTGGGTGCGCCCGTTCGCCTGGTGGCTGGCCGCCGTGGTGATCGCCGGCATGGCCTGGGAGCTGGTGCTGATGCTGGGGCCGTTCCTGGCACAACAATCCACGTTGCTGGCCTCGGGCGCGAACATCGGTTACACCGACCTGGTGTTGTTGCCGTGGCTGGCGCTGTTCGTGATCGCGGTGGTGCTGATGACGCCGCTCGTCACCATGTCGACACTGGCCGGGGAACGCCGCGGCGGCACCTTGCCGTTGCTGTTCGCCAGCGGCCTGTCGCCGGCCGGCATTGTGCTCGGCAAGTATCTGGCCGCTCTGGGCTGGCTGCTGTTGGTGCTGCTGGCGCTGGTGGCGATGGTGCTGGTGTTGTCGCTTTCGGGCAGCCCCGACTGGGGCAAGCTGGGGGCCACGCTGCTCGGGCTGGTGCTGCTCATGGCCATGCTTGCCGCCATCGGCGTGGCCTGCTCGGCTTGGGCCGCGCATCCGGCGCTGGCCGCGGCAAGCGCGCTGGTCGTCACGCTGGCGCTGATGCTGGTGGATCGTTCCTCGCTGCAACAGGGCGTCATCCAGGACGCGGCCCACTGGCTGGCGTTGCCCACGCACCTGCAGCCGATGGGTCGCGGGCTGGTTTCCAGCGCCGACATCGCCTGGTTCGTGATCGTCACGGCGCTGGCCTTGGCATTGGCCATCCATCGTGTCGGACAGGAAAAGGATCGCGACTGATGCGTGCATGGTTCAGGGGCTGGCTGGTGATACTGGCGCTGGTGATCGCGGCCGGCGCGCTGGGTTATCTGAGCACCCGCCAAGTGTGGACGGCGGACTGGTCGAACGGCCAACGGGCCAGCCTGTCGCAGGCCAGCCGCGCCGTACTGGCGCGCCTGCATGGGCCCGTGAAAATCACTAGTTACGCGCGGCCGGGCAACGACCAGCGCCGGCAGATCACCGCCTTCATCGCGCGCTATCAGCGGTTCAAGCCGGACATCACGCTGAATTTCGTCGACCCATCGCTGGATCCGGCGGCCACACGCGCGGCGGGCATCACGGTCAACGGCGAGCTGGTGATCGACTACCAAGGCCGGCAGCGCCTGCTGCCGCAGATCGACGAGCGGCATCTGACCAACGCGCTGGAAAGTCTGGCTCGTGGCGGCGCCCGCATCGTGGCCTTCGTCACCGGCGATGGCGAGCGCGGCGCCAGCGGACAGCAGCCGGCCGATCTGGGCAATTTCGTCGGGCAACTGGAAAAGCGCGGCATCCGCGCCGTGCCGCTCAATTTCGCGCAGGTGCCGCAGGTACCCCAGGGTACCAGCGTCGTGGTGCTGGCCAGCCCCTTGACTGCGTTGCCCACGGGCGCCGTGCAGGCGCTGGTCACCTACGTGCGTGACGGCGGCAATCTGCTGTGGCTGGCCGATCCCGGCAGCGGCGATCTCGGCCTCGCTTCGCTTGCCGACACGCTTGGCATCCAGAAGCTGCCCGGCGTGCTGGTGGACGGGCAGGGCACGGCGCTGGGCCTGTCCGATCCGCGTCTGGTCGCGGTGGCGCTGTATCCGCCGCAGGCCATCACGCAGGGGTTCAAGCTGAGCACGCTGTTTCCGCAGGTCGCGGCGCTGGCGCAAACCAGCATGGGATCGTGGAAGGTGTCGCCGATCCTGCGTTCCAGCGCGCAAAGCTGGAGCGAGCGCGAACCCATCGACGACACGCACACCTCCACCATCCGCTACGACGCGGATCAGGGCGACACCAAGGGGCCGCTCAACTTCGGCCTGGCCCTGACCCGGCTGTCGCCCGGCCCGGGCCACCGGCAGCAACGCGTGGTGGTGATCGGCGACGGCGATTTCCTGTCCAACGCCTTTCTCGGCAAGGGCGGCAATCGCGCCTTCGGCGAGCGCGTGTTCAACTGGCTGCTGGGCGACGACGTTCTGATCGGCGTGCCGCCACGGCAGGCCGCCAGCGTGCCGCTGGCCCTGACGCAAGGCGGGCTGAACCTTTTCACGATCGTCTTCCTGGTCGCCCTGCCGATTCTGCTGGCCCTGATCGGCCTGATTCTCGGCTGGCGTCGGCGGCGGCACTGATGCGGCGCGCGCAACGTCGCCTTGGGTGGCTGCTGATCGGCGCGGCGGTGCTGGTCGCGCTGGCCGCGTGGCAATGGCATCGCGAGCGTGCTGCGGCCACCTTGTTGCCTCTCGATCCGGCCTCGGTCACACGCATCGACATCATCTGGCGGGGGCAGCCGACGCAACATTATGTGAAGCGTGACGGTCACTGGTATCGGGCCGAACCATCGGCGCACCGCATCGACGACGCCTATCCGGCTCGCCTGGCCAAGCTGGCCGCTACGCCGGTGCTCGAATGGCGCAAGACGAGCGACATGCATCTGAACACCATCGGCCTGACCGCGCCGCCCGTGATCGTGCAACTCGATGGCCACACCCTGGCCTACGGCAGCCTCGCCGCCTTCGGCCCGCAACGTTTCGTGCGAGTGGGCGGACGCATCGCCGTGATCCCGGCCAGCTACAGTCCGCGCGCGCCGGCGTCGGCCGCCAGTCCGTCCTCGTCCCAGAAATCGTAGAAGTTGAACCAGTTGTCCGGTGATTGCCGGGCATGGTGCTCCAGGCGCGCGGCATAGCGCGCAATCACGGCATCCAGCGCCGCCTCGCGCTCCCGCCGCGGGATGTCGATGCGTTCCGCGAACGGTTCGAATATCAGGCGATAGCGGTTGCCGCCTTCGTACATCCCCAGGCACAGCACCACCGGCAC
>DASSBH010000047.1:0-4457 GCA_035698945.1 Oleiagrimonas sp. | reverse complement strand
CCCAAGACAGCCTCACGTTTTCTACTCATCAGGAAGATCGGCGGGCAGTGCCCGCCCTACGCTTTTCGCATGAATGGAGCGCCAAAGGAGGCATGTCGCATCCTCGCAAAGGCACTGTTAGACTGGTTGCCACATTCCGCGACAGCATATGTTTATTCCATGCTTGCAATTGAATTCCCCGGCAGCCACGAATTGATCGACGCGCTCGACCTGGCGCTCGAACAGCCCACCACGCCGGACATCACCAACGCCGTGCGTCATGCGCTGTGCCGCCTGATGCAGCAAGGCAGCGTCAAGCTGCCGCCCTGCGTGTTCGAATTCAACAACGAGCACTACTCCCGTCGCGAGTTGTACCGCAGTGAAAAGCACGGTTATTCGGTGACCGCCATGACCTGGGCGCCCGGCCAGGGCACGCCCATCCACGACCATCACGGCATGTGGTGCGTGGAAGGCGTCTGGCACGGCGCCCTGGAAATCACCCAATACGAGCTGCTGGAACAATCCAGCGACCGTTTTCATTTCAACTCCGTCAGCTCCATCCAGGCCGGCACCGGCTCGGCCGGAAGCCTGATTCCGCCGCACGAATACCACGCCATCCGCAACCCCAGCAGCCAGTCGCCAGCCGTCAGCCTGCACGTCTATTCGGCGCCAATGACCTGCTGTTCGGTGTTCAACCCACTGGAGGCGGCCTGGTATCAGCGTTGCGAACGCAAATTGTCACTCGACCACGTGCACTGAATCAGGCATACTCGCTGCCCGCGCCGAAGTGGCGGAATTGGTAGACGCAGCGGATTCAAAATCCGCCGCCCTTAAAAGCGTGAGGGTTCGAGTCCCTCCTTCGGCACCACAAGCCCCGCCATGGTTGCGGGGTTTTTGTTGGCTGTAGGTTTTTCCCTACACCAAGTCGCGCCAGATGCTGACAGACACACCCCATGGGAGTGCCTATAGTTTCACCCATGGACTCGCGCACATCGGCGCATCCCTCGGGAGAAGGGGTAGATACGGAAATCAACCGATGTGCGTCTTGATCTTCCCCGAGTGGCGCATCGCACGGTGCGCCACTTTTTTATGCCCGTCCGGATTGCGTCGCCGGCACCCTACAACTCACGGACAATGCGGAAGCCCACCCGGCCGCTGCGCGTGGAGGCCGCGACGCCACGACGCCATGCCGAGCGCACTTGATCCGGTGCGCTGCCCCATGAGCCGCCGCGCAATACCCTGTCCACGCATCCCGGATTGACCCAGGCGCTGCCATCGGTGGGGGCGCGGGTGTAATTGCTGTGCCAGCAATCGCGTATCCATTCGGTCACGTTGCCGTCCATGTCGTACAACCCGAACGGGTTGGGTGCAAAGCTCTGGATCGGAGCCGGCCCCCAATAACCATCGCGGTACCCCTGGAAGGCATGAGTCCAGCGCCGACCACGACGCGAGGAATCGCCGGTTCCCGTGATATTTTCCACCTTCCGCGAAGGCGTGCCGTTGCCCCACCAGTAACGCGTGGTGGTGCCGGCGCGCAGCGCATAGGCGAACTGCGCCTCGCTGGGCAGTCGGTAATGCTTGCCGGTGCGGCTGGACAGCCACTGCACATAGGCATGCGCGTCGTTCCAGGATACGTTCACCACCGGCAACGTATCTTTGGCCTTGCGGCCGGCGTAGTCGTCTTCCCAGGTGGCGTCGCTGTCGTTGCGCATCACGCCGCTGCGTCCGTCGTAGACACTGGAACCGTCCAATCGCACCGAGTCCGGCACATAGCCGCTGGCCTGCACGAACTCACGAAACTGCCCCACGGTGATCTCGCTGCGGCTGATGGCAAAGCCGTTGGCAATGCGTACCTCGTGCAACGGCGATTCCTCGGGCTGATGCCCGGGCGCATCGCTTGCCGAACCCATCATGAAACGACCGATCGGCAAAACCACCATGGCCGGACCGCGGCCGCGAATGTCCAGAAACTGGTCGCTGAAAACCTGCCCCGACTGATAACCGGCATAGAGCATGGCGTTGCTCATGCGCTGGTTGAATTCGTCCAGCCCTTGCACGTCGGGGCTGATGGCCAGAGCCTTGTCCTTCAGCTGACTGGCCAGCTTGAGGTTGCCCGAATCCAACGCCGTGCGCGCCTGCGCCAGCACACTGGCCGCGCGTTGCTGCCGAATGCCTTCGATGCGCCCGCGCGTGTCCTGCAAGGCCTGCGAGCCAGGCAGGATCTGGGTGGCTTGCGCCAGCGCCGCATCGGCCGCGGCAAAATCGTCCGCCGCCACGGCGCCAAGCGCCTTGTCCAGCACCTGGCGCTGGATGTGCTCGATGCCTTGCTCCGCCACGGAGTTGTCGGCATCAATGGCTTGCACCTGCCGATAAAGCGCCAGTGCATTGCTGGTCTTGCCGGCGGGCTTCAGTGCCTTGCCCTGTCGCAACAACTCGGCGGCACGCGAAAGCAGTGGCCGAATCTGACGCAAGGAAGCCAGGTTCTGGCCGAGCCGCTTCACATCCGCCTGTGTGCCGGGAAGCTCCTGTAGCTGCTGCAGACCACTCTGCGCGGCATCCAGCTCATCGTCGTCCAGGTACTGCTCGATATTCATCACCAGTTGCACATGTACCCGGGCCAGGCCGTTGGCCGCGCGCCGGCTGTCGGACTTGGCGCGCAACGCCTGCGTGTAAAGCGCCGCCGCACTGTCGCTGTCGCCGGCAAGATGGCCCACCTTGAAGGCCTTGTCCGCACGGTCGAGCATGTCGGCCACTTCCGGGCTCGGCGGCGTCGAGGAGCTGCTGGCGGATGCCGCCACCGAGGCCAGCGCCTCGGCCACCCGCTTCTGCGCACGCCGTTCCAGCACATTGCGTGGGGCAAGGGCCACCGGCGGCCCGGCGTCGATCTCCGAATGGCTGCGTCGGGGCCGGCTCTCGAAGCCCATCGGCGCGGAAGCCCCGACCGTCATCGCGGCATGCGGTGGCTCCTCGCGGGGGGACACGTGCAGCAGGTCGGGAAAAAAGTGATACGTCAGCGCAAACAGCAGCAACACGACCCCCGCAAGACCACCCAAGGTGCGCTGCCTGACGGCAAATCGGGAGCTGGGCATGGACGGGTTCCTGGCAAGGCCAAACACAAAAATGGCAAGCACTGCTATCGTGCATGGATACCTTATCAAAGCCGCCCATGTCACAACATACGTTTCCGCAACCGGATCATTGCCCCGAAGCCGCCTGGATTGCCCAACGGGACGAGCTCGACCAATGGCTGCAACGCATCCCCGATGGCGACGCCGTGGGCATGGATACCGAATTCACCCGGCGCAACACCTTCTATTCGCAATTGTCACTGCTGCAACTGGGTCATCGTGGCCGCTATGCCCTGGTTGACCCGCTGGCTTTCGAATTGGGCGACACCCTGGAAAAACATCTCGGCCGGCGGCCGCTGACCTGCATCATGCACAGCGCCGGCGAAGATCTCGAAACCCTCGCCCCATGGCTGCCGCACGGCCCGGCCATTTTGTTCGACACCCAGATCGCCGCCGCCTTCACCGATGGCGACCTCGGCCCCGGCTATCGCAAGCTGGTGGCGCAATATTGCGGCGTGGAACTGGACAAGGGCGAAACCCGCTCGGACTGGAACCGCCGCCCGCTGAGCGATTCGCAGAAATGCTACGCCACTCTCGACGTGGTCTATCTCGAAACCTTGCACACCGCTCTTGCCGCCAAGCTGCAACAGCAGGAGCGCGCGGACTGGTTCAACGCCGACTGCGAAACCCTCAAACAACGCGCCCAACCCGACACCCTGCCCGACCAGCCCCAACGCGACCTGCGCGCCGCCGCCGACTGGCCACCCGAGCAGCAGGCATTGCTGCGTCGCCTGCTGCTCTGGCGCGAGCGCACCGCCCGCGCCATCGACACCCCGCGCACCTGGCTGATCGACAACATCCAGGCGCTCGATCTGGCCCGGCATCCGCCAGCCGACATCAACCAGCTGATGCAGGCCACCCGGGGCCAGCGCGCCCTGCGCAGCCCGCAACGCCGCGAACTGCTGGAACTGCTGCAATCGCCCGTCAATGCCGAGGAAATCGCCGCCACGGCCGCCATCCCCGCGCGCCCGCACGGTGACGACAAGGACGCCCTGCGCCGGATGAAACAGGTCATCGATGAACTGGCGAAATCACTCGGTCTGCCTCCCGGTTTGCTGTGTTCGCGCAAGATCATGGAAGCCTTCATCAACACCCACCAGTGGCCCGCCAGCCTCGACGGCTGGCGCAAAGACCTGCTCGAAAAACCCCTCCGAAGCCTGCTGCCGAATACAGTCGATACTTGACGAACCCCGCGCGCACTGCGATCATGCCTCGCTCGCGTGGGGCGGTAGCTCAGCTGGGAGAGCGTCGCGTTCGCAATGCGAAGGTCGGGAGTTCGATCCTCCTCCGCTCCACCACGCCATCATCGAAAAAGGCCGCTCATTCGGGCGGCCTTTTTCGTGCGCACCA
>DASSBH010000046.1:0-7004 GCA_035698945.1 Oleiagrimonas sp. | reverse complement strand
CTACGTGCGCACCCAGTTCGGCGGCAACCTGTTCGCCATGACCGATCCGTTCTGGATGCTGCTGGTTCTGCACCAGTTGGGACGCGATTACTACGTCTGGGACAAGGCCGCCAGCATCGAGTTCGTGGCGCCCGGCCGCAGTGACGTGCATGCGCGGTTTCATCTGGAACCGACCGTGGTCGACGCGCTGCGTGCGCAGGCCGCCGACGGCAGCAAGGTGCTGCACTGGTTCGAAACCGACATCACCACGGCCTCGGGCGAAGTGGTCGCCCGGGTTCGCAAGCAGATTTACGTAAGGCTCAAGCCGGCGGCTCGCAAATCACCGTTGCCGGCCGAATAAAAGACATCCATCTCTCAAACCGTTCGCTGGATCCGGTCTGCGCCGGAGCGAACGGATGTCTGGCATCAGGCGCTCTTCTTGCTGCCTGAAGGAGGCTTGTTGTAGCGCAGATTCGAGAACAAACGTGCGCTCTTGTGCGGATGCACGGGCGAAAGCGCCCGCCAGGCGCCATTGGCCTCTTGTACTTCGATACGCACATCCGAGCCCATGCGATTGCACAGATCCGAGGCGAGACGGAACGCGCTCATCACCGCTTCTTCGCGGCTGGGCCAGGTTTCCACCACCGTATGCGCCCGGCGCACCACCCACGGCTCTCCGGGGGGTGAATAGGGAACAAAAATCGCCAGTGCCGAACTTTCCACGGTTGTCTCCTCCAACATGTGCAACACACCCCTGACGTGCCCGCGTGCGGCGGATGTCCCGATCCAAGTGTTTGTTATACGTCGATTCATGATGGCAAACAAGCCTCCAGGTCACACTTTTGTGAAGAAAATCAACAACCAAACACCGGGAAATGCTATTTCCCCGAAACCAGGGCGCACATTCCATACGCTGGCGCATTCATTTTCGTCCCGGCTGCGCTCCATGACTTCACATGACCTTCGACACTGTATGCACACATGACTTCCGTCCTAGTCTCGGCGGTCATGACGCGTACCGGCAGCCCATTGCCCGGTTTTGCCGCCATTTCCGTTCGCTTTTGCCGCCGGGGCCAACCCGGCTTTTCATCAGAGGGAGAGTTCATGTCCAAACAATTGATCAAGCCGATCGCCCTGGCCATCGGCCTGGCGCTGGCAGCCAGCGGCTGCAGCAACAGCAGCCAGAATGCGAATGCGCCGACGTCCAGCGCGTCGACCTCGGCATCCGCCAAGACTGTGCCTGCGCCGGCCTCCACCATCGTCATTCCGGACGACCAGCCGATCGCCTTCACACTGGACAACAACTACGACGCCTGCGCCGACTTCGCCAGCTACGTGAACGCGAAGTGGAACAAGGCCAACCCGATTCCCTCCGATCAGGCCCGCTGGGGCGCCTTCGGCATCCTGCACAAGAAGACCACCCTGCAGCAGAAGAAAATCCTCGAAACCGCCGCATGGGACGCCAAGCACAACCAGGGCAGCCAGCTTGAACAGAAGCTCGGCCATCTGTATGCCGCCGGTCTGGATACCGCCACCATCAACAAGCTGGGTTACACCCCGATCAAGTCCAGGCTGACGCAGATCGATGGTTTGAAGAATACCGCCGACATCGTCAACTTCATCGACACCAGCTACAACAACGCCGACGGCTACGTCTTCAGCTTCTATGCCGGCGCCGACTTCAAGGACGCCACCAAGCAGATCGCCTACGCCGACCAGAGCGGGCTGGGCCTGCCCACCCGCGCTTATTACCTGGAAGACAAATACCAGGACAAGCGCGACGCCTACCTCAAGTACATCGCCAAGCTGATGGAGCTGACGGGCACGCCGGCCGACCAGGCGCAGAAGCAGGCCAAATCGGTGCTCGACTTCGAAACCCAGCTGGCCAAGGCTTCGCTGTCGCCGATCGAGCTGCGCAACCTGGACAACGACTACAACCTGGTCACCGTGGCCGAAGCCAACAAGGTCACTCCGCACTTTGACTGGAACCAGTTCTTCAAGGCGCTGGGTGTGGACAAGGCCGTGGACGGCAGCTTCTCGCTGTCGCAGCCCAAGTTCTTCGCCGAGTTCGACAAGCTGCTGGCCAACGCGCCGGTATCGCAGTGGCAGTCCTACCTGAAGTTCCACCTCATCAACGGCGCCGCCTCGGCGCTGAGCAAGCCCTTCCAGGAAGCCCGCTTCGACTTCTACGGCAAGACCATGAGCGGTCAGCCGGAAATGCGCGACCGCTGGAAGCGCGTGCTGGGTTCGGTCAACGGCGCCATGGGCATGGGTCTGGGCAAGCTGTACGTGAAGCAGTACTTCTCGCCGGAAACCAAGGCCCGTGCCGAGGAACTGGTGACCAACGTGCGCAACGCCCTCAAGGAGCACATCGAGCATCTGGACTGGATGAGCGACGCCACCAAGCAGAAGGCGCTCAAGAAGTGGAGCCTGTTCCTGCCCAAGATCGGTTACCCGGACAAGGGCGAGTGGCGCGACTACAGCGGCCTGGACATCGTCCCCGGCCACTGGTTCGCCAATCTGGAAGCGGCGAGCAAGTACAACTACCACTACAACCTTTCCAAGATCGGCAAGAAGACCGATCGCAAGGAATGGGGCATGACGCCGCAGACGATCAACGCCTACTACAGCCCGAGCACCAACACCATCAACTTCCCGGCTGCGATCCTGCAACCGCCGTTCTTCTATCCGAAGGGCGACGACGCCGTGAACTATGGCGGCATCGGTTTCGTCATCGGTCATGAAGCCAGCCACGGCTTCGACGACCAGGGCAGCCAGTTCGACGGCCACGGCAACCGCGTCGACTGGTGGACCAAGCAGGACAAGAAGCAGTTCAATGCGCTCACTGGTGCGCTGGTCGACCAGTACAACCAATACACGCCAATCCCCGGCAAGCCGGACCTGCACGTCAAGGGCAAGCTGACGCTGGGCGAAGACATCGGCGATCTGGGCGGCCTCAACATCGCCTACACCGCCCTGCAGAACGCGCTCAAGGCCCATCCCGAAGAAGCCGACAAGAAGATCGACGGCCTGACCCAGGATCAGCGTTTCTTCATGAGTTCGGCGCGCGTCTGGGAAGGCACGGCCCGCGACAAGCGTGCGGAGCTGATGCTGAACGTCGATCCCCATGCACCGGCGAAGATCCGCGCATTTGCCTCGGCCAGCAACATGCCGGCCTTTGCCAAGGCTTTCCAGTGCAAGCCGGGCACCACGATGAACCGCAAGAACCCGGTGAAGATCTGGTAATCCGACCCCTCGTTGTCGCGCACGTCCAACGTGCGCGGCACGTTTCAAGCGCCGCCTCGTGCGGCGCTTTTTTTGTGTGTCGCGATCCGGCTCCAAGGCGACATGGGTCGAGCTGGTTGCGTCGATCGGCTTGCAAGCGCCCGCGAGATGGGCATGGCGCTGTTGTCCCTCTTCGATACCCAGGACGAACGGAAGGATGTCGCTCATTGCGGGATATGTAGGTCGGGCATTGCCCGACGGTGGATGTGGTCGGTTCCAGGTTGCGTCGGGCAGTGCCCGACCTACGCGCATCAAGTGATCGCCCTTTCTCAACGCATGCCACGTCATGGATTCGATATATTATTGCGAATCATTCTCGTTTGCTTTAGAGTTCACCCCACTTCTTTTCATCCTCATTCGCAACAAGGAACTCCGATGAGCTTCATCAAGAGCCGGAAACATCCCATCAACCACACCACTGCAACACGCAGCAGTGCCACGTTGACAGCTTCCATCGTGACGGCCCTTGCTCTTGGCGGTCCTGCTGCGGCCATGGCCGGCAACGGGCATGCCGGCACCGACACCATGCCCGATGTCAGGCAGGCCAAAACCTTGTCGACCGTGAAGGTAACCGCTGCCGCCGGCCCCGATTATCGCGGCCAACCCGTCTCACCCAAGTTCACCCAGCCGGTTATCGACATTCCGCAGACCCTGCAGATCATCACCGACGACCTGTTCGAGCAGCAAGGCGCCACCACCCTCGCCCAAGTGCTGCGCAACAGCCCCGGTGTGGGCACCTTCTACGTGGGCGAAAACGGCGCCACGTCCACCGGCGACGCCATCCGCATGCGCGGTTTCGATACGTCGAGCAGCATTTTCGTGGACGGCGTGCGCGACACGGGTTCGATCTCACGGGATGTGTTCAACATCGAGCAGGTCGAAGTGACCAAGGGCCCCGACGGCACCGAATATGGTCGTACCGCGCCCACCGGCGCGGTCAACATGGTGACCAAGCAGCCATTTCTGGCACGCGAGGTTTCCGCCTCGGTAATCTACGGCAGCGCCCAGCAGAAACGCGCCACGGCGGATTGGAACCAGCCGCTCGGCGAGCATTCGGCCCTGCGCCTGAACGTGATGGGCCAGAACAGCGGCGTGCCGGGTCGCGACGTGGTCGAAAACGACCGCTGGGGCGTCGCGCCGTCACTGGCCTTCGGCCTGGGCACGCCAACCCGCGTCTTCATCGATTACCTGCACATCCGCCAGAACAACATTCCCGATGGCGGTGTGCCCACCATCGGTCTGCCCGGCTATTCCAGCCCCGATCCCGTGCGTCCGCAAATCGGTCAGGCGCCGATGGTGGATGCGAGCAATTTCTACGGCACCCGCCAGGATCACGACGACGTGCTGTCGGACATGTTCACCGTGCGCGTGGAGCACGATTTCGGCGGCAACACCGTATTGCGCAACACCACCCGCTGGGGACGCACGCGCCAGGACTACCTGCTGACGTCATGGCGCGGCAAGGCGGAGAACATCGTCACGCCGGATCTCGCCGATCCGTCCACCTGGACGATCACCCGCGACATTCCCACGTTCAAGCACGCACAGAACGGCATTCTCACCAACCAGACCAATCTGCGCACCAGCTTCGTCACGGGCGGCATCGAACACGACATCAGCTCGGGCATCGAATTGACGCGCGAAACCATGCATACCGTCGATATCGACGCGCTCGACGGCAGCACCTGGCCAGCCGCCAGCCTGTATCATCCCGACCATGATGTCGGCGGCCTGGCATACGCCCCCGACGGCGCCTGGAGCAAAGGCCACACCGACACGTACGCAGCCTACCTGTTCGACACGCTGAAATTCGGCGAACGCTGGCAGGCCACCGCCGGCCTGCGCATGGATCACTATCGCACTGCCTTCCAGGCCATGGCCTTGTGCGGCCCCAGCCGACGCAGTCCCGACTGCGCCGCCGGCCAGGCCGAAGGCACTCCCGTCACGGCCATCGACACCACGGTGTCCGACAACCTGTTCAACTGGAAACTCGGCGTGCTCTACAAGCCTGCCGAGAACGGCAGCATCTACGCCAACTATGCCGTTTCGGCCGAGCCGCCGGGTGGCGAAACGCTGGCTCTGAGCTGGCGCGCCGACAAAGCCGACAACCCCCATTTCGATCCGCAAAAAGCGCACACCATCGAGTTCGGCACCAAGTGGAATCTGTTTTCCGAACGCTTGCTGCTGAGCGCGGCGGTCTACCGCACCACCGTGACCAATCAGGTCGAACAGGACCCGGTCGACCTGCAGTATTACCAGACCGGCGAGAAGCGCGTCGAAGGCGTGGAAGTCACTGCCGTCGGCCGCATCACCGACCATTGGGCGGTCAATCTCGGCGTTACCACCATGGACGCCAAGGTGACCCAGGGCGAGGCCGTGGCCAACGACGGCTCCAGCAACCTGGCCTACACGCCCAGCAGCGCCTTCACCGCCTGGACGACCTATACGCTGCCGTTCAAACTCGTCATCGGCGGCGGCGCACGCTACAACGGCAGCATGAAACGCGGCCACGACGGCGCCATCGGCACGCCCGAATACGTGCGCCCGTACTGGGTGTTCAACATGATGGCCAGCTACCCGGTCAATCGTCACCTGGAGCTGCAGCTCAACATCAACAATGTGTTCGACAACGACTACGTGGCGGCCATCAACAAGAGTGGTTATCGCTATACGCCGGGTGCGCCGCGGTCGGCGATGCTGACGGCGAATATTCGGTTTTGATGAGAGGGGCGAGTAGCGAGGGGTGAGTAGCGAGGGCGCGAAAATCGACGGCTGAGGCAACAGCAAAGGTATTGGACAACGGAACTTCTCGCCCCTCGCCCCTCATCCCAATGCTACATCTCCCTGCACCACAGCCAGGACCCCGTCATGCTGGTACACATCCCCGAAGTGCTCGACGCGGAACGCATTGCCGCGATGCGTGCAAAACTCGAAGCCGCCGACTGGACCGATGGCCGCGAAACCGTCGGTCCGCAAGGCGCGCAGGTCAAGCGCAACCAGCAACTGCCGGACACTTCACCGTTGCGTCAGGAACTGGGCGACGTCGTGCTGGCGGCATTGGCACAAAACAGCCTCTACCACGCCGCTACACTGCCCCAGCGCACCCTGGCGCCTCGCTTCAATCGCTATCAGGATGACGGGCAATACGGTTTTCATGTCGACGGATCGGTGATGGCCCTGCCGGGGCACGCCGGGCAATTGCGCAGCGACATCGCCTGCACGCTGTTCATCAACGAACCGGACAGCTATGACGGTGGCGAACTCGTCATCAGCGACACCTATGGTGAGCACGAGGTGAAATTGCCGGCGGGCGATCTCATCGTGTATCCGGCCAGCAGCCTGCACCGCGTGGCGCCGGTCACGCGCGGCGTGCGTCTGGCAGCTTTTTTCTGGGTGCAGAGCCTGATCCGCGACGACACCCGACGTCGCCTGCTGTTCGAACTGGATGCTTCCATTCGCACACTCACCGCCGAAGGCGCCAACCGCGCTGCCGTGTTGCAGTTGACCGGGACGTATCACAATTTGTTGCGGTTATGGGCTGAGACGTAGAGACAGGGACGAGTGACGAGGGATGAGTAGCGAGGGCGCAAAGTTCGACGGCTGAGGCAGTGCAGGCATATTGGACAAAAGCCGCGAGCTTGTCGTCTTTTGTCCAGAATCGTCGATGTTTCCTTAGCCTACGATTTTTGCGCCCTCGCTACTCATCCCTCGTCACTCGTCACTCGTCCCTCCTTCCCCCC
>DASSBH010000045.1:0-11337 GCA_035698945.1 Oleiagrimonas sp. | reverse complement strand
TAGCGTCTCCTGCAAGAGCGGAAGCGCGCCAGGCTCCTGGGCCGCTTCATCGAGTAACCGCGACGCGTATCGCATTCGTCACGCTCGGCACGTTATGGTTGTTGTTCGCCGGCATCGCCGGTCTCGGCATGGCTGTTCTGTGGGCCTTCACCCAGCATCATTCGGCCTGGGCCAACGAGAACCTGCTGCTGTTCAATCCTCTGGCCCTGTTGCTGCTGCCGGCGGTCTGGCGTCTGGCCGCCTCGCGCTTCAACCGATGGCTGATCGGCCTGCTGATCGCCGCCGTCGTGTTCGCCCTGATTGCCAAGGTGCTGCCCGGCTTCGACCAGCGCAACCTGCCATGGATCGCGTTTGCCCTGCCGCCGTGGCTGGCCATGCTCCATGTACTCCTGAAAAGCCGCAACTCACGCTGATCCCAAACCGCTTTCTTTTCTCGTTGCAGGAACCTGCCTGCAGGCGCCCCGTCTCAAAGCTCGACCATGCCTTGAGGTGGTTGCCTGCAGGCAGGCTCCTGCACATGTGGCTTTCACACGGGGTTTTGTGGATGCGAGATCACTCACTGCTCGCCGTTCGAAGAAATGCCGCGCGAGGAGTCCGTCTGCAACAGGCTGGCCACCCGGCGGGCATCCGCCTTCGCTTCATTCAGGTCATCGCTGTCCAGACCTTCCTTCGCCTGACTCACGGCCTGATGCAAGCGGTCTTGCCGCGATGAGTTGCCTCTGCTGTCAGGCAAGGCACCCTCTCCCTTGCCTTTGCAGGGGTTCTCCATCTGGCTCTTGAAGTCCGAGCCCGTCGGGCCTTCCAGGCAGTTGATGACGTGATGCAGATGCTCGTGAACCTTGTCGACCGTCTGCGCGTTCTCCGCCATCAGGGCATGCGTATGGGCGATGGCGACCTCCTTCTGGGCCGTGCCGGAAGACGACTGCATGGGCATGTTTCTTTGCTTCTGCATGTTTTGCTGCTGCGGCATGGTCTGGGGGTTGGTTTGCGGTGGGGTGGTCTGCGGCGGTGTGGTTTGTGGTGTGGTTTGCGCCAGAGCCAGCGCCGGCAGGGAAGCCATCAGTACGCCGGCAACGCCGAAATTAAGCCAATGTTTCATCTCCAAGTCTCCGAATGCAGGGGAATTTTCAGTCTACGCCGCGCATTTTTTTTTGACTGAACCCGTCCTTCATGACCTGTGGGGCAGTGCACAGGGGTTCATCTTCTGCCAACATGAGGCGATTTGCCGGGCCTGCTCCACGCCCGATTCCTTCTTCAACATGAGTAGTGGTTTATGACAGGCAATTCCTCGATCCGCCGCGATGTCGGCGCATGGGCCCTGATGTTCACCGGCCTGGGTTCCATGATCGGCTCGGGCTGGCTGTTCGGCGCCTGGCGCGCGGCACAGCTGGCCGGGCCCGGCGCCATCTGGGCCTGGGTCATCGGCGCCGTCATCATCATGGTCATCGCCCTCACCTACACCGAATTGGGCGCGATGTTTCCCGAATCCGGCGGCATGGTGCGTTACGGGCATTACTCGCACGGCTCGCTGGTCGGCTTCATCGCCGCCTGGGCCAACTGGATCGCCATTGTTTCGGTGATTTCGGTGGAAGCCGAAGCCTCGGCGCAGTACATGTCCTCGTGGAAGTGGGAGTGGGCGCACGACCTGTACCACCAGATGCCCGGCGGCCACGGCGAATTGAGCACCACGGGCCTGCTGATCGCCGCGGGATTGGTGATCGCCTACTTCCTGCTCAACTTCTGGAGCGTGAAGCTGTTCGCGCGCTCCAACACGATCATCACCATCTTCAAGATGATCATTCCGGCGGCCACGGCGGGCCTGCTGATCGCCAGCGGTTTCGATGCGAACAACTTCAGCGTCGGCGCGAACGGCGGGCCGCACTCGACCGACTTCGCCTCGGTGCTGACGGCGGTCGCCATCGCCGGCATCGTGTTCAGCTTCAACGGCTTCCAGAGCCCGGTGAACCTCGCTGGCGAGGCGCGCAATCCGGGCAAGACGATCCCGTTCGCGGTGATCGTCTCGATCATCCTGGCCACCGCCATCTACGTGCTGCTGCAGATCGGCTACATCGGCGCGGTGCCTGCCGAGATGCTGGCCAAGGCCGGCTGGCACGGCATCAACTTCTCATCGCCGTTCGCGGATCTGGCCATTCTCCTCGGTTTGCAGTGGCTGGCCTTCCTGCTGTTCGCCGACGCCGTGGTCAGCCCCAGCGGCACCGGCATGACCTACACCGCGACCACCGCGCGCATGATCTACGGCATGGAGCGCAACGGTACGCTGCCGAAGATCTTCGGCCGCATCCATCCGAAATACGGCGTGCCACGCCCGGCGATGTGGCTGAACCTCGTCGTCGCCTTCATCTTCCTGTTCTTCTTCCGCGGCTGGGGCACACTGGCGGCAGTGATCTCGGTCGCCACCATCATCTCCTACCTGACCGGCCCGGTCAGCGTGATGACGCTGCGCCGCGTGGCGCCGGACTTGCACCGTCCGCTCTCGATCAAGGGCATGCCGATCCTTGCCTGCATCGCCTTCGTGTTCGCCACCGAACTGCTGTACTGGGCGCGCTGGCCGCTGACCGGCGAAATCATCCTGCTGATGGTGGTCGCCCTGCCGGTGTACCTGTACTACCAGTGGAAGGCCAAGTGGCACGACTTCCGCCGCCAACTCCATGGCGCATGGTGGCTGATCGTCTATCTGCCGGTGATCGCGCTGCTGTCCTATCTTGGCAGCGCCACCTTCGGCGGCATCGACGTCATCCCCTACGGCTGGGATCTGCTGGTCATCGGCATCGCCGGCGTGGTGTTCTACTTCTGGGGCCTCAAATGCGGCTGGCGCACGCCGTCCGTGGAAGCCATCCAGCAGGAAGCCCACGAGCACCCGGACGCCATCCTGGTGCCGCCGGACGAGGAAGAAGCCGAACGCGTGACCGGACATTGAGTGTTTCCGGCCGCATCATGAAAACGGCCCGCATCACGCGGGCCGTTTTTGCATCAAGGATTTGACGTTGTCGCGGGTTCGATCAGATATACGGCGTACATGTTCATCTGCACGCTGATGGTGCCCGCTTGCAAATGTGGTGGCGCAGGTGGCGGTGGTGGTGGCCCCGGCGGCGGACTCATTTTCGGGGGAGAATGTAGCAACCCCAGTTCGCCTGCAGCGCTGTTGCCGCCCCAAGCGTCAGCCTGGATCCCATAGGCAAAATCCGGTGCCACTTCGGACACACTGTATATCCCCTTGATGCGCAGCCCGTACGCTTCCGCGATGTGCCCTGCCGCCTCACGTGAATTCGCGATGGCCTTCTCACGCAATTTCTGGCGGATTCGGTCGATATCGCTGCGTCCCACTTCCGTACTTTCGATCTGCACTTCCTTGTCGGTTTTCACTTCGGCAATGAAGTTCTGAAAATCCTGCAGTGATCCGAACGTAGCTTGGACGCCACGGGCGACCTCCGTACCCATGAACACCCTGTGTTGGTCTTTGAATTCATAATCAGGCGTGATCTGCAGACTGCTTGCACGCGTGTACTTCTTCAGCGCCCCGGTTTTCTTCAACGCGGCGAGAATGTGTTCGATATGCGCCTCGACCTTGCGTCGCGCCTGGTCGGGTATCTTGTCGATCACATCAATGCTCAGATGGATCGTGAAGCGATCCGGCACGTAATCGCCTTGAGCATGCCCCTTGACCAGGATATGCGGTGCCGACGGCAACGCATATACCTGTGCCCATGCCAAACCGGGCAGGCACAACATGAGCATGATTATTCCCATTCGACGCATGATGTTTCCCCTTGGCTGATCCGTGTCGAAGATACTACCTCACGACATGGTGAGCCTTGATCTGCGACGTTGCACATTTCCCCTGGTGTTGTAGGAGCGTGCCTGCACGCGATGACCTCAAGGCTCAATCAGGGCTGAGGCCATCGCGCGCAGGCGCGCTCCTACATTCGCATGTACGGCACGTATTCGGAACGAGGGATTCTCAGAGCAAGGTCAAAATATCGCCCAACAATGCTTGCGCGGTGACTTCGGTGCCAGCGCCCGGGCCACGGATGACCAACGGTTGGGCGTGGTAGCGCGTGGTGGTGAAGGCGAACAGGTTGTCGGTGCCGTAGAGGTTGGCGGCCGGGTGGTCCGAAGCCACTTCGTCCAGTCCGACGCGGGCGTGGCCGCGCTGGTCGAGGCGCGCGAGGTAACGCAGCACGCGACCGCGTGACTTGGCGTCGGCATGGCGTGCGGCCAATGGCGCATCCAGTGCTTCGGCGGCGGCGAGGAAGGCTTCCGGCGGCAGATCGCGCAAGGCTTCGGGTACCAGGTTTTCCACGATCACTTCGTCGCTGGCGAGACGGAAGCCCGCCGTGCGCGCCAGAATCAGAAGCTTGCGCGCGACGTCCTGCCCGGACAGATCCATGCGTGGATCGGGTTCGCTGTAGCCCAGCTCGCGCGCCCGGCGCAGCAGGCGTGAAAACGGCTCGCTGCCGTCGTAGGTGCTGAACAGCCAACCCAGCGAGCCGGAGAACACGCCTTCCAGCGTCAACAAGGCATCGCCGCAGACATGCAGCCGACGCACGGTGGAGATGGCAGGCAGGCCGGCGCCGACGGTGGCGGCATCGCCGTAGCGCGTGCGGCCGGCGCGTTGTGCGTTTTCCAGTTCGCGCCACGCCGCCAGCGAGCTGCCGTTGGCCGCCTTGTTGGCCGTGACCACGTGATAGCCGCGCGCAAGCCACGCCGCATGATGACGAGCCAGCGATGGCGATGCGGTGGCGTCCACGATCACGCGCAGGTTCGCGTCGCTGGCCTCCAGGGCGGCAAGCAGCGCTTCGTTGTCGCGCGCATCGCCATCGTGATTCAGATGTTCGCGAATCCCGCGCTCGGCCAGTTGCCGCGGGCGGGTCTGCTGGAACCGCGAATTGGCCACGCCGACCAGATGCAGCGGTGCGGCCACGGACGTGCCGAGCAGTTTCAGGAACGCACCGCCGACGACACCCGTGCCGAACAACACCACGGCCACCTTTGCGTCGACGGCGCGGCGGGGTGTGCCCGTCGCGCCGTCGATGTCTTGCGCCAATGCATTCATGCGGACACCCGACACGCCGGTTTCTTCACGGCGGCGGCACGCTCCAGCCCGGCCTCCAGGTCATGGATCAAGTCGTCGCCATCCTCGATGCCGATGGACACGCGCAAGAGGCTGTCGGCGATGCCGGCGCGGCGGCGCGCTTCCGGCGCCATCGCCGCATGCGTCATCGTGGCCGGGTGCGCGACCAAGCTTTCCACGCCGCCCAACGATTCGGCCAGCGAGAAATATTCCAGGCCATCCAGGAAGGCGCGAATGGCGTCTTCGTCGCCATCCAGCTCGAAGCTCAGCATGGCGCCGAAGCCCGATTGCTGGCGCGCGGCCAATGCATGCTGCGGGTGCGATATGAGCCCTGGGTAATACACCCTGCGTACGGCCGTATGGCCGTCCAGAAGATCGGCGATGAGCGCGGCGTTTTCCTGATGCACGCGCAGACGGGCATTCAGGGTGCGCAGGCCGCGCAGGGTCAGGAAACTGTCGAACGGCGCGCCGGACAGGCCCAGGCAATTGCTCCACCACTTCACCTTCTCGGCCAGTTCGTTCGTGCGCGCGATCACCGCGCCGCCGACCACGTCGCTGTGGCCGTTGATGTACTTGGTGGTCGAATGCAGCACCAGATCCGCGCCCAGCGTCAGCGGTTGCTGCAAGGCCGGCGACAGAAAGGTGTTGTCGACCAGACACAAGGCGCCAACGGCATGCGCAGCCTGCGCCACGTGACGGATGTCGGTGATGCGCAGCAGCGGATTGGACGGCGTTTCCACCCATACCAGCGACGGCTTTCTGGCCAGGGCGGCGGCCAATGCGGCCGGATCGGTGAAATCGATGAATTCCAACTCGAAGCGGCCCTTCTTCGCCCACGCGTCCAGCAGACGCCACGTGCCGCCATAGCAATCATGCGCGGCCAGCACGCGACCACCGGCTGGCACCAGTTCCAGCGCCAGCGTCACCGCCGCCATGCCGCTGGCGACCACCGCACCGCCGGCGCCGCCTTCCAGATCGGCCAGCGCGTCGACCAGCATGTCGCGCGTGGGATTGCCGCTGCGCGAGTAGTCGTACGGGCGCTTCTGCGCAAACCCTTCGAAGCTGTAGTTGGTGGAAAGATGCAGCGGCGGGACGACGGCGCCGTGCTGGGTATCGGTTTCGATGCCGGCGCGGACGGCGCGGGTGGAGGCGTTGGCGGTCATGGCTGAACTCTGGTGCAAAGGAGGTTTTGATTCGTTGTGTAGGAGCGAGCCTGCTCGCGATGGTCTGGAGTCTCCCGATACACAAACAGTCGCGAGCAAGCTCGCTCCTACAACAGCATCGTGGTAGTGGAGTCTTCGGTGAGGGCGGTGCGCAACAAGGGAGGCAGGGCGGCGGTTTCCTTGAGGAAGCCGTCGTGACCATAAAGCGATTCGACGACTTCCAGACTGGCCGGCGCGCCCAACTGGCGCTGCAATTCACACAGGTCACCCAGCGGCACCAGACGATCGCTGGCGAAACCGACCAGCGTGGCGGGTGTGCGCACCGTGGCAGGATCCACACGATGCAAATCAATGGACTCGGAAAGCGACAAATAACGTTTGCAATCGAAGCCGTCGGCAAACTTGCGTCCGGCGTGCTCCAGATAATCCTCCACCGGCAAACGGTAACGTCCATCGACAAAGGCGGGGTCGCCGTCGAAGCGCTGCGCGAACTCGGCGCTGCCGCGATAGGTGGTCATGGCCAACTGCCGAGCCAACGAAGTAGCGACATCCCGGCAACCGTTTTCCAGACCCAGACGCAGGATGCCGCGCTGGATCGAACGCTGCGCCGTGGCCAGCGGGTGCGGACGATGCGCACCCGCCAACGCCACCAACCGTCCCAGCCGATGACCGTGGCGGGAGGCGAAGGCCAGCCCGGTCATCGCGCCGTAGGAAGAACCGACGAAAGCCTTGACCGAACCGATGTGCAAGGCATCCAGCAAGGCGGCGATGGCATCGGCCTGATCTTCGCTGGACACGGAACCGGCGCCAAGGTCGGCAGCCGACAGCCAGTCGATCGACAGCACGCGCACCTGGTCGAGATCGATGGCCTTGCCCGCGCCGATCAATGCGTCCCACCAGCCATCTTCGTTGCTGTCTTCGGTGCGGCAAACCTGGCGGCTCGCGGAAATGCCACCCTGCACGACCACCGTGGGCGCGCCCGGCGCTCCGGTCCACAGATAACGCACTTCGACACCACGCTCACCCTCGCCGTATTTTGGTTTCAGACGCAGATGACGACTGGCTCGGATACAACAGAACGAGCCACGTGCGGGCGCATCGGCTTTCGGCACGGTGGTCGCGACGCTGGTCAGGGGTACGGCTTCAAGGGTCATCGAACTCTCCACGAAACAAGGCATCGAGCCTGCGGAGATCCGAAACGACGGGCGGACGGCCATACGGCCATCTACTCATCTTCCGGTGGATGCAACATCCCCGCAGGAGTTGGCACCGTGTCGCAGCTTGCACCTTGACGGGTTGCCCCGGCATCAAAGGGCCTGTCCCTCCGCCGGTCTCGATGAGAATTTGAGGCTACAGTAGCGGGGCGATGTTATTGTGTCAATAGACGTTTAGATGTCTATATGGTTTTCGGTTATGGAAGATTTTGAGGAACAGGGGCGAGGGACGAAGGGCGAGTAGCGAGGGCGAAGCAATGCTGTTCCCGGCGAAGCCATGACCGGCGGAGGCAACCATCCAAATCAAGGCCATATACCCGATGATGCGCCCTCGCTACTCGTCCCTCGCCCCTCGCCGGGCAATCGCCTGCAGGCAGGCTCCTGCAGGGGTGGAATCGCTGGGCGCGACCCGGGGGACATCCAGCCGCTACAATAGACGGCTGACTTCCGCACCTGCCCCACCCATGCCCAGCCACCAGACCGAAACCGCGCGCCGGCGCACTTTCGCCATCATCAGCCATCCCGATGCCGGCAAGACCACGCTGACCGAAAAATTGCTGCTGTTCGGCGGCGCGATCCAGATGGCCGGCTCGGTCAAGGGGCGCAAGGCGGCGCGGCATGCCACGTCCGACTGGATGGCGCTGGAGAAGGAGCGCGGTATTTCCGTGACCAGCTCGGTGATGCAGTTTCCCTACGACGGACGCATCATCAATCTGTTGGACACCCCCGGCCACGCCGACTTCGGCGAGGACACCTACCGTGTGCTGACCGCCGTGGATTCGGCGCTGATGGTGATCGACTGTGCCAAGGGCGTGGAGGAGCGCACCATCAAGCTGATGGAGGTGTGCCGCCTGCGCGACACGCCGATCATGACCTTCATCAACAAGCTCGACCGCGAGGGCCGCGAGCCGATCGAGCTGATGGACGAGGTCGAATCGGTGCTCGGCATCGCCTGCACACCGATCACCTGGCCGATCGGCATGGGCAAGCGCCTCAAGGGCGTCTACCACATGCTGGCCGACGAGGTGCATGTGTTCGAGTCGGGCAAGAACTTCACGCGCCAGGATTCGACCATTCTCAAGGGACTCGATCATCCCGATCTGGAAAAGCACATCGGCGCCGAAGCGCTGGCCGAGTTGCGCGACGAGCTGGAGCTGGTGCAAGGCGCCTCGCATCCGTTCGACCAGGAGGCCTACCTCGCCGGCGAACTGACGCCGGTGTTCTTCGGCTCGGCCGTCAACAACTTCGGCGTGCAACTGCTGCTGGACTTCTTTGCCGAACACGCGCCCTCGCCGCAGCCGCGCGCCACCACTTCGCGCGACATTTCGCCGGAAGAGGAAAAACTCTCGGGTTTCGTGTTCAAGATCCAGGCCAACATGGATCCGGCGCACCGCGACCGCATAGCCTTCATGCGCATCTGCTCGGGCACCTACACCGCCGGCATGAAGATGCTGCAGACGCGCACCGGCAAGGATGTGAAGATCGCCAACGCGCTGACCTTCATGGCTTCCGACCGCGAGCACGTGGATACCGCCTTTCCCGGCGACGTGATTGGCCTGCACAACCACGGCAGCATTTCCATCGGCGACAGTTTCAGCGAAGGCGAAAAACTGCAGTTCACCGGCATTCCCAACTTCGCCCCGGAACTGTTCCGCGTGGCGCGCTTGCGCGACCCGCTGAAAGCCAAGGCGCTGGCCAAGGGTCTGCAGCAGTTGTCCGAGGAAGGCGCCACCCAGTTCTTCCGTCCGCTGATGTCCAACGACCTGATTCTGGGCGCGGTCGGCGTGCTGCAGTTCGATGTGGTCGCCTATCGACTCAAGGATGAATACGGCGTCGAAGCTACGTTCGAGAAGGCCAGTGTGGCCACCGCGCGCTGGGTCCATTGCGACGACGCGAAGATGCTGGAGCAGTTCCGCGAGAAGAACGCCATGCATCTGGCGTTGGATGCCGCCGATACGCTGGTGTACCTCGCACCCACCCGCGTCAACCTGCAGCTGACGCAGGAGCGCTGGCCGGACGTGACCTTCCGCGCCACGCGCGAGCATCATGCCAGCTGATTCGCGGATGGCGGCCCGCCATGGGATGCACGACGGCGGGCGGTGCCCGCCCTACTACCTGCACTTCCACATTCAGGGGGACACATGACCACAACCAACATCGCTTATACGACGCCGGTGGATACCGGAAAATGGAAACGCTGGCTGCTGTTCTCGCCGGCGGCTCGCATCGTCCTGTTTTTCGTGGGCATGGCCGTGCTCTCGGGCATTCTTTCCGCCATCGTGGTCGCGACGCTCGGAACAATGGAGGGATCGAACATCATCCATCGCCCATGGCTGTATTACGGCGGTCAGGTGCTGCCGGCGATCATTGCCTATTACCTGCTGGTACGGCTGCTCGAACGCCGCCGCGTCAACGAACTGGCGCTGCGCGACCTGCCCGGTTACGGCGCCGGCGGCTTGCTGTTGGGTGCGGTGTTGTTCAGCCTGATCGTGGGCCTGCTGTGGCTTTTCGGCAGCTACCACGTCATCGGCACCAATCCCGACGCGCACTGGCTGGTCCCGGTATTGGTGGTCGGCATCGGCGCCGGCATCAGCGAAGAAATCCTGATGCGCGGCGTGCTCTACCGTATCATCGAAGAAGGCCTGGGCACGTGGGCGGCGCTGGTCATTTCGGCGCTGGTGTTCGGCTTCATGCACGCGCACAACCCCAACGCCACGACATGGAGTTCGCTGGCCATCGCCATCGAGGCGGGCGTCTCCTTTGCTCTGCTCTACCACGTCACCCGCTCGCTCTGGATGTGCATGGGGCTGCATGCGGCGTGGAACACCATGCAGGGAACGGTTTACGGGATTTCCGTTTCCGGCACCGGCGCGGACGGCTTCCTGGTTTCCACGCGCAGCGGGCCGGACTGGCTCAGCGGTGGCGCCTTCGGCGCCGAAGCTTCGGTGGTGGCGCTGCTCTGCTGCAGCGTGCTTTCGGTGATTCTGCTGGTGATCGCGCTGCGTCGCGGCAGCATCGTGCCGCCCGCCTGGCGTCGCCGTGCCCGCATGGATGCCGTGTTGCAAGGCGCCGCCTGAGGGGCTTCACGCACCACGTCGGCTGATCAGTCCTGCAGGGTGGGGTCTTGGCCTGCCTATCGGCAAGGCCCAAGGCAGCACTTGGACATTCTTCCGTTTCCACACCGTTCGCGTTGAGCGTCACCCACAGAGCGGGTGAAGTCGAAGCGCATCCGGCAAGTTACCGGCATGTCCTTCGACTTCGGCCTGCCACCTACGCTCAGGACGAACGAAGTTCAAATAAGTGCCATCAAGCCAAGGCCACCCTACGTTTCAGGCCACGTGAAGTTCGCGCGACGCGGATTTGTCGCGCACCACGGCGGCACGCAGTTCCTCGGGGGCGAAATCGTCCACGGCGATGAACTCGGCACCGGCTTCGTGCACGTGCTTGAGTTGCGCGTATTCCTCGGCGGTCAACACGCCCTGCCGTTCAGCCTCGGCCAACTGGTCGGCGTAATCGTGCGCCGTGATCTGGCCGGTCTTGCGCACCTTGAGGAATTTGCGCTCGACGGGTTCGGCGGCGATGACCTCGGGCAGCAGGGCATTGAGGCGAGCCACGGCGTTGTTGGGCGACGGGATCAGGCTGGCCCATTCGATCATGCGCGTGCGTGCCTCGTTGGGCGCGGTGAGGATGGCTGCCACACGACGACCCAGACGATCCGATGGCGGCACTTCACGGCGGCCAAACGGGAACACCAGCGCGTACAGCAACCAGGCCACCGGGCGCACCGGAAAATTGCGGATCATGCCATCCAGGGCCATCTGCATTTCCCACACGCTGTTGTGGAAGGCCCAGGCCAGCAACGGACGGT
>DASSBH010000044.1:0-5822 GCA_035698945.1 Oleiagrimonas sp. | reverse complement strand
GGCGGGATCGCGCCGCCGAACATGAAGTCCTGCCAGATCATGATGCCCATGCGGTCGGCCATGGCGTAGAACGCGTCGCTCATGTAATAGCCGCCGCCCCATATGCGCAGCATGTTCATGTTGGCCGCGCGTGCGGAGGCCAGCAGATGGTGGATGCGTTCGTGCGTGACGCGTGGCGGGAAACTGTCCGGCGGAATCAGGTTGGCGCCCTTGGCGAAGATCGGCACGCCGTTGACGACGAAGGCGAAACCGTGACCCCACGAGTCCTTGCGCTGCCGCAGTTCAACGCTGCGCAGGCCGGTATCGCGATCAGCGCTGGCCAGCACCTTGCCGTCCGCGACGACTTCGCCGTGGAATGCGTACATGTGTTGCGGCCCGTATCCGGTTGGCCACCAGCGTTGCGGATGATCGATATGCAACGGCACGGCCAGCATGTTGGTGCCTTCGTGCAGCGTGACGTCGTGGCTTGCCTGGCTCTGGTTGCCATCGGGAGTCGTCCAGCTCACCTGCAGTCGCGCCCTGCCCGCCTGGTCGGCATGCACTTCGAACTCGGCGCACAAGTCCGCACCTTGCGCATCCACGTGCGGTTGGGCGATGTGGAAATCGGCCAACCGCAGCGTGTCCCAGCTTTCCAGCCGCACCGGTTTCCAGATGCCCTCGGTGACGAAGCGCGGGCCCCAGTCCCAGCCGTACTGGTAGGCCGCCTTGCGCACGTAATTGGCCGTCTGCTTGCCCTTGGGCTCGTCGCCGAAGGCCGAGTCGAATTCGCCGGGCAAGGCATAGGGCTGCTTTTGCAGCCATGGCTGCAATCTGGCGATCGGCGAATGCAGCGTGACGGTCAGCGTGTTGGCGCCCGCATGCAGGAGTGCTTTCGCCGGCACGCGCCAGGATCGGAACATGTTGTCGGCGGCCAATACGTGATGACCGTTGAGACTGACGTCGGCAAAGGTGTCCAGACCGTCGAACACCAGATCCACGTAATCGTGCCGCAACATCGCTGCATCCACCTGGAACGTGGTCCGGTACTGCCAGTCGGCCAGGCCGATCCATTGCAGTTTCGCCTCGTTGTCGCGGTAATACGGCTTGCCGATCAGGTCGTTGGCCAGCAGATCGGTCTGCACCGTGCCCGGCACGTGGGCCTGGTGCCACCGGGCTGCCTTGGGATGCGGGGTCGCTGTATTCGACAGCAGACGAAAACGCCAATGTCCCTGCACGGGAACCGATGTGGTGGCGGCTTGCGCGCTCCCCCATGTCAGAATCATGCATGCCAGCACCAGGCAAGTGCCTCGGAAAAACCGGACGCGTGATGGCGAAATGGCTTGGGACAGATGAAAATTCATGGCATGAAAAGTTCCGACTTCATCTTTGCGTTTAGATCGATCCAAATTCAGCGGGCCAAAAAGCCCGTTCTGAAATCGAGACGGGCATTGCATCTACCATGATACAGATGCATGCCTGTGGCAAGTATCTTTGGAAATCTCGCTGTGCATGGCGTGCCTCCGCAACCAATATGCCAATTTTTTGTAGAAGCGTGCCTGCACGCGAATAACCTCAGCCCTGAACAATCGCGTGCAGGCACGCTCCTACAAAAAAGCGGAGTGTCGTCTTTTCAGAACCACAGGCGCAATCCGGCCACCCACTGCCAATCGGTGTCGGAGTGCCCTTCCGCTCGAGCCAGATCGGAAGTAGCACCGAAGCGGTGCTGCCAGACCACGCCCAGATACGGCGCGAACCGTCGCCGGATCTCGTAGCGCAGGCGCAAACCGAGGCTGGCATCGGACAGACCGGCGCCGATGCCGCGCTGCGGGTCGTCCTTGCCATACAGGTTGGCCTCGAATTCCGGCTGCAGGATCAGGCGCTGGGTGAACAGGAGTTCGTATTCCACGCGCAAACGCACCGCTGTGCGACCGGACGGACCGGCATACAGCGTCGCCGCCACGTCGAGGAAATACGGTGCCAGCCCTTCCACGCCGAATGCGATCCAGGCGCGTTCCGGATCCTCGCCAAGATCGTGGCGGATACCGAGCTGGGTGTTCCAGAAGGCCGTGGTGGCATGGTTCCACAGCAGTTCAACGTCACCCCCTTCAAGTCCGTCTTGGGTGCGCTCGCCTTCGCTGCGCAACCACAACTTGTCGATGTCGTTGCCGTACCAGCCCTGCATGTCCCAGCGTTGACCATGTGCCTCGCGGCCATGAAAGGCTTCCAGCTGATCGAACCGCAACATCCCCAAGGCCGTGTCGTCCACCATGTCCATGCCCGGCATCGAGCCGTAGTCCAGACCGTCGGAATAGTCCGGACTGCGGAATTCGGGTTGCGTGTGCTTGAGCGGCATCACCTGTGCCGGCGTGCTGACGCTGGATGCTGGCATCGGCATGGCCATGTGCGACATCGATCCATGATGATCGTGCATGGAAGCCTGCTGCGCTCGACCGACCGTGGCCCAGCTGGCAAGCAGCAACATGACGCCGAACATCACGGGTACTTTCACGACACCACCACTTGGCGAAACATGCCCGCTTCCATGTGATACAGCATATGGCAGTGGTACGCCCAGCGTCCTCGCGCATCGGCAGTCACACCATAAGTGACACGTTGCGCCGGCTGCACGTTGACGGTGTGCTTGCGTACCTGGAATTGCCCGTCCGGGCTTTCCAGCTCGCTCCACATGCCATGCAAGTGGATGGGATGGTTCATCATGGTGTCGTTGCACAGCACCAAGCGCAGACGCTCGCCGGCGCGGAAGTGCACGGGTTTGGCGTCGGAGAACTTGATACCGTCGAATGACCACATGTAGCGATGCATGTTGCCGGTCAGGTGCAACTCGATCTCGCGCGAGGGTTCGCGCGGGTCGAGGGAACCGCCGATGGTGTGCAGGTCCGCGTAGGTCAGCACACGGCGGTCGTTGTGGCGCAGGCCCGTACCGGGATCGTCCAGATTGGTGCGCGGATAGTCCACATGCATGTCGACGCCGGGATTGTGGAATTCGCTACCGGCATGATGCGCCTTGACCATCGGAGCCCACTGCATGGACATGCCGCCCATGTGCTTGCCGTGCGACGAGGTGTGGTCCATGCCGTGCATGCCCGACATCCCGCCGTCCTGGGCCATCGCTCCCATCATGTCGACCATGTCCAGACGCGGACGCGGATCCATGGCCGGCACTGGCGCCTGCATGTCCGGATGCGGCGTCAGCGTGCCGCGGGCGTAGCCGGAACGGTCGATGGACTGCGCGAAGATGCACCAGGCGCGATCATCCGACGGCTCGACGATGACGTCGTACGTCTCGGCCACCGCGATGCGGAATTCGTCCACGCTGATTGGATCCACGTCCTGCCCGTCGACGCTGACCACGGTCATTTTCAGGCCCGGGATGCGCACGTCGAAGATGCTCATGGACGAACCGTTGATGAAGCGCAGGCGCACCTTCTCGCCACGCTTGAACAGCCCCGTCCAGTTGCCGGCTGGAGCATGGCCGTTCATCAGGTAGGTATAGGCATGGCCGGTGACGTCGGAAAGATCCATCGGGCTCATGCGCATCCGGTTCCACATGCGGTGCTTGTCGAGCGCCTTGTCCCAGCCCAGCTTGCGCACGTCGGCCACGAATTCGGGAAACGTGGGCTCGGCGTAGTTGTAGTAGTCGCCCTGCTTTTTCAGCATGGCGAAGATGTGCGCGGGATCGTCGTCGCTCCAGTCGTTCAGCATCACCACGTAATCGCGTTCGGTCGGATGTCGTTCGCCGCCTGCCCGCTCGATCACCAGCGGGCCGTACAGGCCGACCTGCTCCTGGAAACCCGAATGGCTGTGGTACCAGTAGGTGCCGCTCTGCCTGACCGGGAAACGGTAGGTAAAGGTTTCGCCCGGGGCGATGCCGGGAAAGCTGATGCCGGGCACGCCATCCATGTCGAACGGCAGCAGGATGCCGTGCCAGTGGATGGAGGTGGGCACGTCCAGGCGGTTGGTGACGCGCAAGGTGACGGTGTCGCCCTCTTTCCAGCGCAACAACGGACCGGGCACGCCGCCATTGACGGTGATGGCCATGCGCGGCTTGCCCGTGTAATTGACTGGCGTGCGGCCGATGGCCAGGTCGAACCGCGTTACGGGACGCATTCCCTTTTCCCGCCCTTGCGCCCATGCCTGCCCGGGCAACCCGAATCCCAGCCCGGCAGCGGCGCCACCCAGGGCCAGGCCTTGTACGAAACGTCGTCGCGAGAGGTCGAATGGAGGCATGATCGAGCTGAAAATCGGGGACGAAAAGTCGAGATTATCCAAGCCTGAAACCCCCGGCAACGCTGGAGGCGGGTCAAGTGTTAGGCTGGGAACATGCACGACGAACATGCCATCCACACCATCGACACAGGTTTCCATCGGCCTCATTTCGACGCCGCCCATCTGGTCGTCGAAAACGGGCGCGGCGCCTTCATCGACTGCGGCACCAACCATTCACGCCCAAGGATGATGCAGGCGCTGGCCGATGCCGGGCTGACGGTCGACGATGTCGATTGGCTGATCCTCACCCATGTGCACCTCGACCATGCAGGCGGCGCGGGCGAGCTGATGGCGAACCTGCCCAATGCCCGATTGGTGGTGCACCCGCGCGGTGCGCGGCACATGATCGATCCATCGAAATTGTGGGCCGGCGCTGCAGCGGTGTACGGCGAGGAAGAAATGCAACGCAGCTACGGCGCGCTCAAGCCGGTGCCCGTCGAGCGCGTGGTTGAAGCGCCCGATGGTCATGAGGTGAACCTGGCTGGACGCATCCTGCGCTGCCTGCATACCCCCGGCCATGCACGTCACCACAATGCCATCCACGACACGCGCAGCGGACACGTGTTCAGTGGCGACACCTTCGGCTTGTCTTACCGCGAACTGGACAGCGAAAAGGGGGCTTTCATCATTCCCACCACCTCACCGGTGCAGTTCGACCCCGACGCCCTGCATGCTTCGATCCGGCGTCTGGTGGCACTCCATCCGCCGGCCATCCACCTCACCCACTTCGGTCCGGTGCAAGACGTGAAGCGTCTGGCCGACGACCTGCATCGCACCATCGACGCCATGGTGGATATCGCCCACCGGCATGCCGATGACGAGCAGCGCCATGCGATGCTGGTGGAGTCGTTGGAGCGGTTGTATTTCGAATCGGCGCGGCAGCATGGCTCGGCGTTGTCCGCCGAGGAAGTGCGTGAATTGCTTGCCGTCGATACCGAGCTCAATGCGCAGGGTCTGGAAGTCTGGCTGGATCGTCAAACCCATTGACTCCGTACACCCGTAGGGCGGGCACTGCCCGCCGAACAAAGCTTGCGGTAAGCCAGACCATTTGCGGCGGGCAGTGCCCGCCCTACAGGTGCAGCGCCGGGTTGCGCGTCACGACATGCGCGTGCCGTTGGGCACCGGCCGCTCGACGGTGGTGACGACCACGCCTTCGTCGGTGTGAAAGCCGGTCAGCAGGCATTGCGAGCGGAATGGCCCGATCTGCTTTTCCGGAAAGTTGATGACGCCGACGATCTGTCGGCCAACCAGGTCTTCGGGCCTGTACAACGCCACGATCTGCGCGCTGGTTTTCTTTTCACCGTAGGGGCCGAAATCCACCCATACTTTCCAGGCCGGCTTGCGTGCCTCGGGAAAGGCTTCCACGCGTGTCACCGTGCCTGCGACAATCAGCACTTTCTCGAAATCCGACCAGGTGATTTCCTGCGTCATGCTCAACCTTCCAGTACCTCTTTGAGGCGATCTTTCATCTGCAGCCAACTGTAGCGCGCCTGCGCGCCAAGATAACCGAACGGACGGAAACTGCGCACGAGGCCGAACTCGGCAAATTCGCGCCA
>DASSBH010000043.1:0-12395 GCA_035698945.1 Oleiagrimonas sp. | reverse complement strand
GGGCGACTACGTCGATCAAAAAGACGTCTATGCGGCCGGACGTCTGGACCGCGACAGCGAAGGCCTGCTGTTGCTGACCGACGACGGCAAGCTGCAGCACCGCCTCACCGATCCGCGCCACAAGCAGCCCAAGACCTATCTGGTGCAGGTCGAACGCATGCCCGAAGAAGGCGCGCTTGAAGCCTTGCACCGGGGCGTGATGCTGAAGGACGGCATGACCCGCCCGGCCGATGTCCGTCTGCTGGCGAGCGAGCCGGACTGGCTGTGGCCGCGCGATCCGCCGGTGCGCTTTCGCAAGAGCGTGCCCACGGCGTGGCTTGAACTCGTCATCCGCGAAGGGCGCAATCGCCAGGTGCGCCGCATGACCGCCGCCGTAAACCACCCCACACTGCGCCTGATCCGCACCCGTATCGGCAGTTGGTCGCTGGATGGCCTCGCGCCTGGCATGACCCGCGTTTTGCTGTAGGAGCCAGCCTGCTGGCGATTGTCCGAGCTTGCGGCTGCGCAGGCCATCGCCAGCAGGCTGGCTCCTACATATGATCGGTGGTTTTTAGAGATTCCCTGTGGCCGCCCCCCGACTGCGCCTATGCGTCTTCGGTTGCGCCCTTCGCGGCTGATGCCATCTGTTGCAACATGCCGTGCACCGGCTGGCGCGGTTCGGCAGCGATGTCAAAGCCCAGCCACGACAAAAGAAATTGCGTGCCGAGAATCAACGGCAGCGCCGCGAGCATGACCGTGCCCGCGCTGGCCGGCTCGCCCTCGGCAATCGAGAGCCCCCATTGCCAGCTGCCGAAGATCAGGCCGAAAAGCCCCAGCGCCACGCCCATCACCAGTTCGACCGACGCCACCGAAAAGCCGCGCAGGAAATAACCGTAAAAGATCCGCCGGATGCCGTTGTGGAGGTTGCCGCGCAGGAACGGCCCGATCATGCGCATCGGTTTCAGGCTGGAAGGTTCGCCGGCATAGCAGGACGGCATGGGTACCTCGACCACCACGGCACGCAACTGGTTCAAGTGATAAAGCAGATCCGATTCGAAAAAATAGCGTCGCGATATCCTGGTGAAATCCAGCTCCGCCAGCAGGCAACGATGCACCGCGGTGAAGCCGTTGGTCGGATCGAACATCTGCCAATACCCCGACGAAAACTTGGTCAGGAAGGACAGGATGGCGTTGCCGAACAGGCGCGCCCTGGGCATGCCCGCCACGTGGCCGATGCGGTAGAAGCGGTTGCCCTTGGCGTAGTCCGCACGCCCGAGCAGCAACGGCCGGCAAAGCCCGGCAATCAGGGCCGGATCCATCTGTCCGTCGCCGTCCAGTTTGACGATCGCGTCCGCGGGCAGCTTCATGGCCGCCGCGTATCCGGTCATGACGGCGCCGCCGACGCCGAGGTTTTTCTCATGCCGCAGCACGCGCACGCGCGGATCGTGGCAGCCGCGCTCGATGACATCGCCGCTGCCCTCCGGACAGGCATCGTCCACCGCGATGATCCAGCCCACTTCCGGGCCGATGTGCGCGATCACGTCCAGTACCTGCGACGCGACGCGGTAACACGGAATCACGACGGCAATGCGCGGTTCGGACATGTCAGCGATACACCCAGTGGCGAGAGACGAAAAAACTTATCACCGCAAGGCCCGCTTCCACCACAGGTTTCGCCAGCCATGCGAACCGCAGGCCCAGATGTTCGGCCAGGGCGGCTATCAGCACCGTGCTCAGCAAGGTCAGGGTGGTCCACAACACGGCAAAGCGCGCGAAACGTCGCCTGCCGAGACGCGGTTGGCCCGGCTTGCCGAAGGTCACGCTGCCATTGGCCCAGAAGCCGACCAGGGCGCCGACGATGCGTCCGGTCACATTCGACCACGCGGTCGGCAGTCCGACCATGGTCAGGACGACGAACACCAGCCAGTCGACCACGATCAATCCGCAGCCCACCGCCACAAAGCGTGTCCCCTGCCGCAAAAGATTCATCGTGCCCCGGTCCGTGCGCAATGCATGCCTCACCAGAATGCCAGTTTGCGGCGCAACTTGCGCGCCAGGTCGTTGGCGGCGGTGCGATCCACGCGGAAACTGGCGCGCGAGGCGAGCAGGCGCGGATGCGTGCCGATCGTCGATGCCGGTTTTGCGGATGCATCGAAATCCTCGACCTTGCCCGCCACCGCGGCGTCGAACGAGGCTCTGGCTTGGCCGTCCGATGCACAGGGAATGGATTGGCGGCGATCCAGACGGCGGCCGTCGGTCATACGGACCTGCCAGTCGACCACAAGGCGATGTGCTTTGCAGGCCAGCGTCAGCTCGCCGTGAACCAGTGTCTGTCGCGACGGCGTGTCCGACGTATCGAACGCGACGGTGAGGCCGGATGCCGACGAATCGACGACGACGCCCGGCGAGCCGGTGCGTAATTGCCACAGCTCCAGGCCGCCCGTCGCATACGCCAACTTCCCATGGCTTTGGGCGATTGCGTCGCGCAGCCCCGGCGGCGTGGATGCGGCGGAAGTGATGAGCAGGTTGGCTCCCGTCCACTGGATCGCCCGCAGCCACGGCGTGGCATCTTGTCGTGCATCGGGCTTGTCCAGCAAGGCCTGCACGCGCGGGTCGTACCAGCTGTTGCTGAACCCCTTGCCGGAAAGCTCGGCCACGAAGGGTTGTCTGTCCGGCAGCATCAACACCCTGGCCGTGTCGCCATGGCGATACCGGATCACCTGCGCGATCAGACGCGACGGAGCATATTTTTCATACACCCCGGTGTCGCCGCTGCCCAGCCAGCGCTGCAACGCCTTGGTCTTGAATTGCCAGGTCGCCGTGGTCAAAAACAATCCACCCAGCACCACCAGTAGCCACAGCGTGGCGGATTGCATCCACCGGTGACGCGGCGTATCGGTCAGCGCCGGCAAGCCGCATAGCATCGCCGGAATCAGCAGGGCGATGCCAGGTGCGGCGTAGCGCACGTACTGGATGACGGCCAGTGGCAACAGCATCGTCACGGCGGCTGTCAGCGCCAGCGTGCGCGAGTTGGGACGCGTCAGTGCAACGAAGAAACTGCCGGCCAACCCGATCAGGAAAAAACCGACCGCGCCAGCCTGGCCTTCCAGATAGTCCGACGTATGGAACACGATTTGCCAGACGATGCCCGCACCGAACCCGCTGTCCCAACGGGCGTCGTGAAAGTTCGCCGGCGGATAGAACGGAGAATGAAAAATATCGTTGAAAAGCGGCAGCACCGGGTTCCCCGTCAATACCCAGGCATACACGTAGCTCGATCCGGCCACGACGACCCCCGCCAGCACGGCCAGCGGCAACGCACGCCATGGCAGGCGCAAACGCCACTGCCACAGCAGCCACAGTCCCAGCGGCAGCGCAAACCAGAGGTTGCTGATTTTCAGACCGACCAGCAGCCCGAACAACACGCCCGTCACCACGAGCGCGCGCGCCTCGGCCCGCTCGCTGCGCTGGATCAGCAAGGCCAGCCCCAGCACGACCGCCGTCGTCGGCCCTTCGGTCTGCATCGACGCGAGGCTGCCGGCCAGCAACGGCGTCGATGCAAACAGGGCCAGCGCCAGCCAGCGCAAGCCATGGCCCAGGTTCAGCTCCTTGCACAAGCGCCACAGCAGCATTTCCGACACGGCGAACCACAGCATGTTCACCAGGCCGCGCGATTCGACATCGGCGACGACCCAGGCGATGCCCTGCCACACATCCGCCGACCAGGCGGCCAGCGCCCACACGTTGGAGCCGGCGTTCATCTGGTAATAGCCCTGGCTTGCCAGTTGCGCGGGCAGCCCGAGGTGATAGACCAGATCGTCGTACATGATCGTGGGCAGCCATGCGTGGGTCGAAACCACGCCAAGCATCAGCACCGCCGCGCCCGCCGCTGCCGGCGCCGCGCGCACGGCGTCCGACCATTGCCCTGGCAGTGGGCGCAGCATGACGCCGAGTTCGCGCCAGCGCCATGCCACGATCAGCGTCAGCACGATGAGGTAGACGAGGCGGATGCGCGGCACCGGAAAAGGCAGCGTCCAGCCGACCACGCCCGCCATCAGCGCGATGCCGACCAGCGCGGAAAGAGCGACGCGCGCGGGCCAGCGGGCTGGCACGATACAGCTGCCGATCGCCAGCGCCGCCACGGCCAGCAGCACGATCGTCACGCTGGAGGCGAACCCCGCGCAACACGCCAATGCCGTCAGCCAGACCACCAGCAGGGCCGTTGCGAAAGGGCAGCGCAGCAGGCGGCCCAGCACCCAGGCCGCGATGGCGGAAAACAGCCCCAGCGCGATCAGCGCCAGCTCCGGTGCATTCCCGATCTGCCGCCAGAGCGCGTTGCCGATCCATCCGACCGCCAGCAGCAGCATGCCGGCCCAGAACAGGATGGTCGGCGCCGCGCGTCGTGTCCGTTCCAGACTGCCGCCCGTCGATCCAGCCGGCAGTGAGGAGGCACGATTCAGCATCAGTTTCAACCTTGCGAAGGCGTCAGACTGAAGAAGGCTTCGGCGGTCGCGGTGCTGCGGGCCGCAGTGACCTCGGGTTCCTCGCCGCGGTCGCGCGCCACCTCGCGGCAGATGTGCGCCAGGTACATCGGCTCGTTGCGCCGGTGCGAGGGTTTGGGTTCGATGTTGCGCGGCAAAAGGTAAGGCGCATCGGTTTCCAGCATCAAGCGGTGGGCGGGAATCTCGCGCACGAATTCGCGCAGGTGGGTGCCGCGCCGTTCGTCGCAGATCCAGCCGGTAATGCCGATGTGACAATCCAGATCGAGGTAGTCGAACAGCGCTTCGCGGGTGTCGGTGAAGCAGTGCACCACGACCCCCGGCAGGCGCTCGCGCGCGCTTTTCAGCAGGGCCAGAAAATCGTCGTGCGCGTCGCGCTGATGCAGGAACACCGGCATGCCGAGATCGACGGCGATGACCAGCTGTTTCTCGAAGGCGGCCAGCTGGGTGGCGCGCGGCGAATAGTTGCGGTGGTAGTCCAGCCCGGTTTCGCCCACGGCACGCACGGCGTCGGATGCGGCCAGCGCGCGGATGTCGGCGTCGGTGGCGGCATCGTAGTCGATGGCGTGGTGTGGATGTACGCCGGCGGTGGCGTAGAGCATGCCGGGATGTTTTTCGGCCAGGGCCAGCGCATCGTGGCTGCCTTCACGGCTGGCGCCGGTGACCACCATCCGCGTGACGCCTTGTTCACGCGCGCGCTCCAGCACGGCGTCGAAGTCGTGGTGGAAGGATTCGTGGGTGAGGTTGGCGCCGATGTCGACGAGTGCGGGGAGCGTAGTCATGGAGCGTGCGGATCGCGGGTAGGGCGGGCAATGCCCGCCGTGTGGAAGCGTACGTGGCGGCGGGCAGTGTCCGCCCTACAGGTTTTGGTAGCTTGGGCCGGAGCCGCCTTCGGGCGTGGTCCAAGTGATGATCTCGTACGGATCCTTGATGTCGCAGGTTTTGCAGTGCACGCAGTTGGCGGCGTTGATCTGCAGGCGGCGGCCGCCTTCGTCCTCGACCATTTCGTAGACGCCGGCGGGGCAGAAGCGTTCGCACGGGTTGCCGTATTCGACGGTGCAACGGTCGATGCAGATGTTGGTATCGAGCACCTTCAGGTGCACCGGCTGATCCTCGTCGTGCTCGGTGGCGGCGAAGTAGACGCTGGCCAGACGGTCGCGCGGCGGCAGGTCGCGGTCGATCCAGCCGTAGTCGAGCGAGGTGTAGCCGTCGAGCTTGTGCAGGGACGACCAGTCGGCATGGTTGCTCAGCGTCCACGGCGACTTGCCGAATGTGACGGTTTCCCAGGCGGCGTTGATCAGGCCGCGCCACAAACCCTTGTGGAAGCCGGGGCGGATGTTGCGCACCTTGCGCAGCTCGTCCATGGCGGGCGAGGCGCGCAGGCGCGCGTCGAAGCCGGCGCTGCTGGCTTTCTCGGCCACGTGTTCGGCGGCCAGCATGCCCGACCGCATGGCCTGGTGGGTGCCCTTGATCTTGGGCACGTTGAGCAGACCGGCGGCGTCGCCGATCAGCAGCGCGCCGGGCATTTCGGTGGTCGGCAGGGATTGGTAGCCGCCTTCGACCAGCGCGCGTGCGCCAGCGGAAAGGATCTGTCCGCCTTCCAGCAGCGGCTTGACCATGGCGTGGTGCTTGAGTTGCTGGAAGGCCTCGAAGGGCTTGAAGTTCGGATCGGCGTAATCGAGCCCGGCGACGAAGCCGATGGCGAGGCGATTGTCCGTCAAGTGGTAGATGAAGCTGCCGCCGTAGGTGGCCTTGTCCAGCGGCCAGCCCAGGGTGTGCACGACCTTGCCCGGTTCGACGCGCCCCTCGGGCAGTTGCCACAGTTCCTTGAGACCGATGCCGTAGGTCTGCGGATCGCAATCCTTGTCCAGGCCGAACTTCTTGATGAGCTTTTTGCTGAGACTGCCGCGACAGCCTTCGGCCAGCACGGTGACGCCGGCGCTGATGTCGATGCCCTCGGTGTAGCCCGGCTTGTGCGAACCGTCGCGCGCCACGCCCATGTCGCCGATGCGCACGCCGGCCACCGCGCCGTCGTCGCCATACACGATGTCGGCGGCGGCGAAGCCGGGGAAGATGTCCACGCCCAGCGCCTCGGCCTGCGGCGCCAGCCAGGCGCACATTGCGCCCAGCGACACGATGAAGTTGCCCTTGTTGTGCATCTGCGGCGGCGTCGGCAACCTGCTGGCGCGTTTGGCGTCGCGCAGCAGATAGAAAGCGTCGTCGGTGGCCGGCACGCCGATCGGCGGCGGGTTGTCGCGCCAGCCGGGCCGCAGGGCGTCCAACGGCTCGGGTTCGATCACCGCGCCGGACAGGATCTGCGCGCCGATGGTCGACGCCTTTTCGATCACGCACACGCTGGTATCGGGCTTGAGCTGCTTCAGGCGAATGGCAAAGGCCAGTCCGGCGGGGCCGGCGCCGACCACGGCCACGTCATAGGGCATGGTTTCGCGTTCGCTCATGCGGTTGTCTCTCAAGGCGTGTTCATGAAAGGGGTGGGCAACATGTTAAAGGATGACCGCCAATGAAGCCTGATCCGCGCTTCCTTGTGTTAACACTTGCCTTCGAATGCATATTATGGTTCCAATCATGTGGCCATGAAGGATGCCCATGAATAACCCGTCACTCGTCGAAGCTCCCGAACTGCGTCGCGCCAGCTTGTGCCAGATCCTGCACTGGCTGGCGCTCGAGCGCACCTCGCCGCAGATGCTGGCCGATGTCTACCGCGACGCCATCGAGCGGCTCAACCCTGTGTTGAACGCCTATGTCGATTCGCGTTCCGGTTTGCTGCAGGAGCAGGCGCAAGGCGCCGCGCGTCGCCGCCGCGAAGGCGTGATGGGGCGGCTGGACGGCATTCCGGTGGCCATCAAGGACAATTTTGACATCGCCGGCTGGCCGACCGGCGCCGGGCTGCCGGGGCGCGCCGACCATATGGCGCCCCAGGACGCGCACGTGATGGCGCGTCTGCGCGCCGCCGGGGCAGTGGTGCTCGGCAAGACCAATCTGGACGAGGGTGCGCTGGGCGCTGCCACCAACAACCCGCACAACGGGCCCACGCACAATCCGCACCGGCTGGGTTACACCGCCGGCGGTTCCTCGGGCGGATCGGCGGCCGCGGTCGCGGCGGGCATGGCGGTGGCTGCCGTGGGTTCGGACAGCCTCGGCTCGATCCGCATCCCGGCCAGCTATTGCGGCGTGTACGCCATCAAGCCGACACATGGCGAAATCTCCGCGCGCGGACTGGTGCCGGCGGCGCGGCGGCTGGATGCGGTCGGTCTGCTGGCGCGCAGCGTCGACGACCTCACCATCCTGTTGCAGATTCTGGCCGGCTACGATGCCGACGATGCGCGCTCGCGGCACCGGCGCGTGGCGCTCTCGCCGCCGGACTGGGAGCCGGGCAACCTGCGCACCGGCCTGCTGCCGGATCTGGCCGCGCTGGGCGTCGAACCGGCGGTCGTCGAAGTGTTCGAAGCGGCCCTGGAAAAGCTGCCGCGCGAACTCGGCACGCGCCAGCAGGTGGACTTCAGCGACTGGGATTTTGCAGGCACCCGCCGCGCGGGGCTGCTGTTGATGGAAACGGAAATGCTGGACACTTTCGAGCGCGATCTTGCCGATGCCGATTTCCCGGTTTCCGACGCGTTCCGCCGCATGCTCGATTACGCCGCACGCAAGTCCGCCGCCGATTACGCGCGCGCCGATCGCGTGCTGGACATGGCCGGCCTGAAGATGCGCCGCCTGTTCTCGCAGGTGGACGTGCTGATCACGCCGACCACGCCGCAGGGTGCGTTCCCGCTGGACGGCCCGGTGCCGGCCAACCAGGCCGACCTGACCGCCTTCGCCAGCCTGGCCGCCTGTCCAGCCGTCAGCATTCCCATGGGCACCTTGCCTGACGGCATGCCCATCGGCATGCAACTGACCGGCCCGCGCGGCTCGGACCTGCGCTTGCTGGAGCTGGCCGCCGTCTGCGCCTCGGCGCTGGACGCCGAACCGGCGTATCCGGTCGAGCCGGCCATGGCCACCGTGTAGGGGCCTGCCCTGCGGGCGACCCGCCTCGACGCATGATCGAGCCTCATGACCAGGCCGATCGCGAGCAGGCTCGCTCCTACAAAAAAAGTCGATGCGCCGTCATAATGACGATCTCCCACGTTCGGCAGTTTCCCATGACGCAAAAAACCGTACTCAACGCCATCCACCGCGAGCTCGGCGCGCGCATGGTCGATTTCGGCGGCTGGGACATGCCGGTCAATTACGGCTCGCAGATCGAGGAGCACCATGCGGTGCGCCGCGAGGCGGGCATGTTCGACGTATCGCACATGCGCGTGGTGGATCTGCATGGCGAGCGCGTGCGCGATTTCCTGCGCCACCTGCTGGCCAACAGCGTGGACAAGCTCGTCACCGGCAAGGCGCTCTACACCTGCATGTTGAATGAGCGCGGCGGCGTCATCGACGACCTCATCGTCTACGACCTCGGCGATGCCTTCTTCCGCACCGTGGTCAACGCCGCCACCGCCGAAAAGGACATCGCATGGATGTGCGAGCAGGCGCAGGCGTTCGATATCGAAGTCAAACCGCGCCCCGACTTCGCCATGATCGCCGTGCAGGGGCCGAAGGCGCGCGCCATCGTCATCGGCCTGCTGGCCGAAGTGGATCGCGAACGCATCGAGGCGATGGGCAAGTTCAGCGCCGCCGCGGCACAGGGTCTGCATGGCGTGGCGCTGTTCGTGGCGCGCACCGGCTACACCGGCGAGGACGGTTTCGAGATCATGGTGCCTGTCGAGCATGCGGTCGATCTGTGGAACGCTCTGCGCGAAGCCGGTGTCGTGCCGGCTGGCCTGGCCGCGCGCGACACCCTGCGTCTGGAAGCCGGCATGAACCTCTACGGCCAGGACATGGACGAAGACGTCACGCCGTGGGAAGCCAACCTCGGCTGGACGGTGTCGATGGACGAAGGCCGCGATTTCATCGGTCGCGCCGCGCTGGAACAACAGAAGGCCGACGGCGTGCCGCGACGCATGGTGGGCGTGGTCATGGATACCAAGGGCGTGCTGCGCCACGGTCAGAAAGTCTTGACCGATGCCGGTGAGGGCGAAATTCTCTCCGGCGTGTTCGCGCCTACTCTCGGCAAGGCCATCGGTTTCGCGCGCATTCCGGTAGGTGAACCGGGCGAGGTGCGGGTGGACATCCGCGGTCGCGAGGCGCCGGTGCGTGTGGTCAAATATCCCTTCGTGCGCGACGGCAAGCCACGCGAAGGCATCGTCTGACCCGTATCCGACGGCGGCGGACGCAGTTAAAATCCCAGAATCGACATTCCGGCAGCAACACAAGGAAAACGACCCATGAGCGACATCCCCGGCGATCTGAAATTCCTCAAGACCCACGAGTGGGCACGTCTCGAAGAGAACGGCCTGGTGCGCGTGGGCATCTCCGACCATGCCCAGGAACTTCTGGGTGACATCGTCTACGTGGAACTGCCCGAGATCGGCGCCCATGTCGACGCCGAAAACGGCGCTGCCGTGGTCGAGTCGGTCAAGGCGGCGTCCGACATCTACCCGCCGGTATCCGGCGAGGTGGTCGAGGTCAACGAAACGCTCGGCGACCAACCCGAGCTCATCAACGAAGACGCCTTCGGTGAAGGCTGGATTTTTGTCGTCAAACCCGACGACAAAAGTGCGCTGGACGAGCTGCTCGATCCGGACGCCTATGCCGAACTGCTCGAAGAAGAAGAGCACTGAGTTCTCGCGCAACGCACGAAAAAGGGCCGACATCGTCGGCCTTTTTCGTATGCGGCGTAAATAAAGTTGCGCGAAGAAAAGCAGGTGTTCATTGACCGCCGACCGCAAGGTGCGACTGCTTGCGCACCTTGCGGCGTCATCATGCCATTGCACGGGATGTTTGTGGCATGCTTGCGCGAAATCGTTGCACATGGCGGCTTTCGACGCTTCGCCATGCGTTTTCGTGGAAACAGGCAAAGACGTCTAGACGTCCATATATTCATGCAAAATCCGGGGCGGCAAGAATGAGACCTGCTGCCGCAACGCGGCGGCGCGAATGCAGCGCCATGATTTTGCTTGTCAAATTGATTGACACCACGTTTTTTCAGGAATAGCTTTTGCCTCCAATGATGACGCGCGCGCGAGGAAAGTTGTGAAATACGTCAAGCCGTATGTGAAGCATGGAGACAAGGCGGGAGCCGTACGCAAGATCACCGTCTCGGTTCCGTTGCATGTGCTGCGGCTTTTGTCGAACGAACGCACGCGTCGTCAGGTGCACAACTTGCGGCACGCCACGAACAGCGATCTTCTGTGCGAGGCGTTTCTGCATGCTTTTACTGGGCAACCACTGCCAACTGATGAGGAGCTGAGACGAACCATGGCTACTGCAAAGAAAGCTGCAAAGAAACCGGCCGCCAAAAAAGCGGCCAAGAAAACGGCCCGCAAGGCCACCACCAAGAAGCCGGCAGCCAAGAAGGCCGCCAAGAAAACGGTGAGCAAGAAGAGCACCGCCAAGAAGACGGCCAAGAAGGCCACCGGCAAGACGGCCGCCCGCAAGGCGACCAAGAAAGCCGTGAAGAAATCGGTGAAGAAGGCCGCCAAGAAGACGACGGCCAAGAAGGCAACCAAGAAGGTCGCTGCAAAGAAGGCAACCAGGAAGGTCGCCAAGAAGGCCGTCAAGAAGACGGCTCGCAAGACACCTGCAAAGAAGGCGACCAAGAAGGCCGCCAAGAAGACGGCTCGCAAGAGCCCGGCCAAGAAGGCCGCGCCGAAAACGGCGGCTTCGCGCGTAGCACGTTCCACGCGTACTTCGAAGGTGCGGGCCAAGACCCGCTCCCGCAAGTAATACGAACGGCACAAGCCGACGTCTTGCCGCGATTGCCTCCTGTGGTTGCCCAGCGCAGGTTGTGATCGGACAAGCGAATTTCGCCCCGGGTCTCCCGGGGCGTTTCGTTTGGTGCAGGGGCGCGTTGGCCATTCGGCGCGATGTCGCCCGCACAGTAGTCGATCCCGATGCCCTCCGGATTTTCGATTCCGGCCATTGTGGGTCGGAACCTTTCCTATTGGCATCCACAGCAAAAACGGGTTACCTTTCTACTATCCGCGTCGGGGAAGTGCGTTCGACTACCCGTCGGCCTGGGTAACGGGGGGTTCCGTGCATGCCTTGGCGTTTGCCGTTTTCGATCTGCAAGGATGTGCAGGACGGCTGCCGCGTCATGCATGTTGGCGGTATTCCATCGTGCCAGGCGACAGGTTCGCCGCATGGGCTGTACTTTCGTGCAGACCGTCCGATGTGCGGTACGTGAATTACTAGCGAGCTGCCATGAATACCCGAATGACTGTTTCAACTTCCCGGCGTGCGCGCGGCGCTTCCGTCATCACCTTCCTTGTTGCCATCGTCATCATTGTGGCGTTGGCGGCGGCCGTATGGTTTTTGATCCTGCGCCCGCATCAACAAGCCGTGACGGCCAACGTGCCGGCGGCCAAGACCAGCAAGCATGTTGTCGCCAAGGCCGCGCCGCCACCGGCCGACGTGGCGGCCATGTCCACGTCCGAACTGCTGGCGCAAGCCAGCAAGGCCATCAAGGATCAGCGCTTGCTGGCGCCCAACGGCAACAATGCGTTCGAGTTCTACCTGAAGGTGCTGGAACGTCAGCCCGACAATCAGGTAGCCAAGGATGCGTTGCGTGAAACTTTCCCGTTTGCGGCCAATGCCGCCGAGCAGGTCATCAACGAAGGCAACTTCGACGAGGCCGATCGTGAAATCGCCTTGTTGTCCAAGGCCGATCCGGACAACTACACCCTGACCATCCTGCGCTCCAAGCTCGACGCCCGGCGCAAGGTGAAGGCACAGCAGGCTCAGGCCCAGCAACTGGCGGCGCAAAAGCAGGCGAATGCCGCGGCGGCCGCCGCCAAGCAGCAGGCCCAG
>DASSBH010000042.1:0-3473 GCA_035698945.1 Oleiagrimonas sp. | reverse complement strand
GCTGTTCGGCTACAAGGCCATGGTGTACGCGCTGGCTTGCATCGCGTTCCTGTCGTTCATCGTGTGGGCGCACCACATGTTCACGGTCGGCCTGCCGGTCGGCGCCGAGCTGTTCTTCATGTACGCGACCATGCTGATCGCCGTGCCCACGGGCGTGAAGGTGTTCAACTGGGTGACCACCATGTGGCAGGGCTCGCTCAGCTTCGAGACACCGATGCTGTTCGCCGTGGCCTTCATCATCCTGTTCACCATCGGCGGTTTCTCCGGCATCATGCTGGCGCTGGTGCCGGCCGACTTCCAGTACCAGGACACCTACTTCGTGGTGGCGCATTTCCACTACGTGCTGGTCACCGGCTCGGCCTTCGCCATCATGGGCGCCGTGTACTACTGGATACCCAAGTGGAGCGGCAACATGTATTCCGAGCGTCTGGGCAAGTGGCATTTCTGGCTCAGCGTGATCTCGGTCAACGTGCTGTATTTCCCGCAGCACTTCCTCGGCCTGGCCGGCATGCCGCGCCGTATCCCCGACTACAACGTGGCCTTCGCCGACTTCAACATGATCAGCTCCATCGGCGGCTTCGTGTTCGGCGCGAGTCAGCTGCTGCTCGTCTACAACGTCATCCACTGCGTGTACCTGGCCAAAAAGAAGGCCACCGAGCGGGTCTGGGAGGGTGCGCACGGTCTGGAGTGGACAATTCCCTCGCCGGCTCCGCATCACACCTTCACCACGCCGCCGGTCATCGAGGACACCCAACTGGCGCATGGTGACGTGAGCCACTGATGGCCATGATGGATACGCCGCACCATGACGATCTGGCCTGGCGTCGCGCCGGCGTGCGGCGCACGGTGTGGATCTGCGTCATCGTGGTGGCGGTGCTGCTCGGTTTGTTCTGGGCGCAACATGTGTTGTAGCAAGGGTTTGATTGGTTCAACGACGGGCAGGCCGGGGTCTGTCCCACGTCAGGCAACAGGAAATCCAAATGGCTGAGAAAAGCGCCTATTTCATCCCGAAGAACAGCCCGTGGCCGATGGTCGGCTGTCTGGGCATGTTCTGCACCCTGTTCGGCGCGGCACACTGGTTGAACAACACCAGCGGCGTTGGTGGCTTCGGCGAGCCGCTGTTCTGGGCTGGCATCGCCATCATGCTGTTCATGATGTTCGGCTGGTTCGGCGCGGTGATCCGCGAGTCGCTCAAGGGCAACTACAACGCCCAAGTCGACACCAGCTTTCGCATGGGCATGATGTGGTTCATCTTTTCCGAGGTAATGTTCTTCGGCGCGTTCTTCGGTGCGCTGTTCTACGCGCGCATCCTCTCGGTACCGTGGATCGGCGGCCACGGCCACGGCGTGCTGACCCATGCCTACCTGTGGCAGGACTACAGCGCCACCTGGCCGACCAACGGCCCCGGCGACATCGGCGGTCATTTCCAGGCCATGGGCCCGTGGGGTCTGGCCCTGATCAACACGTTGCTGCTGCTCAGCTCCAGCGTCACCGTGACCATCGCCCACCACGCCCTCAAGGCAGGCCACCGTGGCCGCCTCAAGGTGTTTCTGGCGTTCACCTTCATCCTCGGCGCACTGTTCCTGTACAGCCAGGCCAACGAGTACGCCGAAGCCTACGAACACATGAACCTGACGCTGCACAGCGGCATCTACGGTTCCACCTTTTTCCTGCTGACCGGTTTCCACGGCCTGCACGTCACCCTCGGCACCACCATGCTGATCGTCATCTGGTTCCGTGTGCTCAAGGGTCACTTCAACAAGGAACACCACTTCGGCTTCGAGGCCGTCGCCTGGTACTGGCACTTCGTGGATGTGGTCTGGCTGTGCCTCTTTATCTTCGTGTACGTGTTGTAGCTCATCCGCGCGAAGTCGACGAATGGTTGGGGGATGACCTCAAGAGTGAGATCAAGTCGGGTAGCAAGCTTCGTATCGCTGCGTCGGGCTTTTTCCCGCCCACGACCGACGTGCACATCCTGTAGCCCGGAGCTGGACATGGATACCCAACATCTCACCGCGATGCAGCAACGCCTGGATCAACTGGCGCAGACCGAACCAGAAGAGCACATCGAGTTCTGGTTTGCCCGCGACTTGCAGGAGCCCATGGGCTACGCGCGCTGGGAGAACTTTCTCACGGCCATCCAGCGAGCCGTAACTTCTTGTGAAACCACAGGAAACAATCCTGATGATCATTTTCGTGGTGTCACGAAAATGATCGCTACGGGCAAAGGTGCGCAACGTCCGGTTGATGATTTCATGCTCACCCGCTACGCCTGCTACCTGATTGCGCAAAACGGCGATCCGCGCAAGGAAGCAATCGCCTTTGCACAGGCGTATTTTGCCCTGCAGACCCGCAAGCAGGAATTGATTGAAGACCGGCTCCAGCTTATCGCCCGGCTTGACACGCGCGACCGCCTGCGCGCCGCCGAGAAGACCCTGTCACAGAACATCTACGTGCGTGGGGTGGATGACCAAGGTTTCGCCCGCATCCGCTCTAGGGGCGATGCGGCGCTGTTCGGCGGTCACACCACGCAGGCCATGAAAGACCGCTATGGCATCGTCAAAGCCAGGCCCTTGGCGGACTTCTTGCCCACTTTGACGATGGCGGCGAAGAATCTGGCCACGGAAATGACCAATCACAACGTGGATCGCGACGATTTGCGGGGTGAGTCGTCCATCACCCAGGAACACGTCAACAACAACCGCAGCGTGCGCCAGATGTTGGGGCAGCGGGGAATCCGGCCCGAAGCCTTGCCGCCGGAAGAAGATATCCGCAAGCTGGAGCGTCGCGTCAAGCGCGAGGAGAAAAAGCTGGCCAGCAAGAGGCCGGGTCTGCCCGCGGATGATGGAAAATAGGACAAGGCATGAAGATCCGTTTCAAGCACCAGGCCTGACAGACCGCAGCCGTTGAGGCTGTGTCGGATTGCTTCCAAGGCCACCCAAACTGGACCCGGCCCACGTCCGCTATCGGATCGAACCCAGCCAGGTCGACAAGCCTCGCACTGGAGAGTGTGCGATACGACATGGTGGACAGCTTTGAAAAATTGCGGGAATTAGTGGGCTGACGCCGCAAGGGGATGAACCGAGCTGCCTGAGTAGAGGCTGTGCCTTGGGAGGTGGCCGACTGTCGCAGGCTGGCGCGGGGTCGGTGCGCTTGCCGGTAGAATGGGCCGTTACTGTCCGATGCCGTGCGGTTGCAGCCAGCCCATCCAGATGCCGAGCACCACCATGCCGATCAGGACGATCGACAGGCCGATGCGACGGGTCAGGGCCCATACCGTGCGGTTGGACTTGCCCTTGTCGGTCATCATGAAATACAGCGCCTGGCCAAGATTGAAGATGACCACGAACAGCATCACGACCAGCGCGATCTTGTAGATGGTTTCCACGCGATGAATCCGAAGCGGTTGCCGACAAGCAGTATACGGGGTGTCGATACGTGGCACACATGCGGCACGTTGTCCGTGGGCGTGG
>DASSBH010000041.1:0-9699 GCA_035698945.1 Oleiagrimonas sp. | reverse complement strand
TGCCCGTGCCCATGCACCACCTCGAAACGTTCCTTGCCGTGGAAGGTCAGGTACATCTGGCGGAAGGTGTACAGGGCCGTGACAAAGGCGCCGATCAGCACGCAGAAGTAGGCGTAGTTCGCGCCCCAGCGATGCGACTCGCCGGCCGCCTCGATGATGATGTCCTTGGAGAAGAAGCCGGACGTGAACGGCACCGCCATCAGTGCGATCGAACCGCACCACATGGTGATCCAGGTGATCGGCATGTACTTGCGCAGGCCGCCCATGTAGCGCATGTCCTGCTCGTGGTGCATGGCGATGATGACCGAACCGGCGCCAAGGAACAGCAGCGCCTTGAAGAACGCATGCGTCATCAGATGGAACACCGCGCCCGCGTACACCGACACACCCAGCGCGACGGTCATGTAGCCCAGCTGCGACAGCGTGGAATACGCGATCACGCGCTTGATGTCGTGCTGCACGATGCCGATCAGGCCGGTGAACAGCGCACCCGTGGCGCCGATGATCAGCACCACGCTCAACGCCGTGGTCGACAGCTCGAAGATCGGCGACATGCGTGCAACCATGAAGATGCCGGCCGTGACCATGGTGGCCGCATGGATCAACGCGGAGATCGGCGTCGGGCCTTCCATCGAATCGGGCAGCCACACGTGCAGAGGCACCTGCGCGCTCTTGCCCATGGCGCCGATGAACAGCAGGATGCAGATCACCGTGGCCGCATCCCAGTGCGTGCCGCCGGTGATGGCCAGCGTCTGCCCGACCAGGCTCGGCGCATGGTCGAACGCGGTCTGGTAATCCAGCGTGTGCAGGAAGAACAGCACGGCGGCAATACCCAGCACGAAGCCGAAGTCGCCCACGCGGTTGACCAGGAAGGCCTTGAGACTGGCGAAGGTCGCCGTGGGGCGCTTGAACCAGAAACCGATCAGCAGATACGACACCAGGCCCACCAGCTCCCAGCCGACGAACAGCTGCATGAAGTTGTTGGACACCACCAGGATCAACATCGAGAAGGTGAACAGCGCGATGTAGCTGAAGAAGCGCTGGAAGCCGTCGTCGTCGGCCATGTAGCCGATGGTGTAGACATGCACCATCAACGACACGAAGGTCACCACTGCCATCATCATGGCGGAGAGGCGGTCGATCATGAAGCCGAACGAGGCATTGATGCCGCCCACCTGAAACCAGGTGTAGAGGTTCTGGTTGTACGGCCCGGCGCCGCCCCACACCAACTGGTACAGCACCCAGAACGACAATGCGCAGGAAATGCCGACGCTGACGATGGCCATCGCCGCCGCACCGGCGCGTCCGAGCTGATTGCGCAGCATGCCGGCGAGGATGGCGCCGACCAGCGGCGCCAGAACGATAATCAGGAGAATCGTGGTCGATAGCTGGTGCATATTCCTCAGCCCTTGATCGAATCGATTTCGGCAACGTTGACGGTGCGCCGGTTGCGGAACAGCAGAGTCAGGATCGCCAGCCCCACGGCCGCCTCGGCCGCCGCCACGGTCAGCACGAAAAACACGAAGATCTGACCCGCCACGTCGCCATGAAAGCGCGAGAAGGCGACGAAATTGATGTTCACTGCCAGCAGCATCAGTTCGATGCACATCAACAGCACGATCACGTTCTTGCGATTGATGAAGATGCCGGCCACGGCAATGGAAAACAGCACCGCGCCGAGCACGATGAAGTGCGCCAGGGTAATCATGATTGCGACTCCTGCGGTTCGCCCGACTGCGGACGCTCGACGTCCATCTTGATGACGCGCAGGCGGTCGGATGCCTTGACCCGCGACTGTTCGGCCGCGTCCTGCTTGCGCGTGCCTTCGCGGAAGCGCAGCGTCAACACCACCGCCGCCACCAGACCCAAAGTCAGGATCAACGCAGCGATTTCGAACGGCAGCAGGTATTTCGTGTACAGCGCCATGCCCAGCCAGGCCGTGTTGGGCAGGTCGGCGACGGCTGCCGGATCCGGCCCCATCGTGTTCAGGTGCATGGCCTTGACGCCGATCAGCGAAAGCATTTCCAGCAGCATCACCGCGGCCACCACGATGCCCAGCGGCAGGAAGCGCACGAAGCCTTCGCGCAGTTTCTCCTGGTCGATGTCGAGCATCATCACCACGAACAGGAACAGCACCATGACCGCGCCGACGTAGACCACCACCAGCGCGATGGCCAGGAATTCCGCCTGCGCCAGCAGCCAGATGCAGGCCACGCTGAAAAAGGTCAGCACCAGCGCCAGCACCGCGTGCACGGTGTTGCGCAGGGTAATCACCATCAACGCGCCACCGACGGCGACGATGCCGAAGAACCAGAAACAGATCAGTTGAAGCAATTGCGGGGACATCAGGTTCTCCTGCCTCAGCGATAGGGCGCGTCTTGCGCACGGGCGACGGCAATCTGCTCTTCGAAACGGTCACCAATGGCCAGCAATTGCGGCTTGGTCACCACGTTCTCGCCACGGTTCTCGAAGTGGTACTCGTGGATGTCGGTTTCGACAATGGAATCCACCGGGCAGCTCTCTTCGCAGAACCCGCAGTAGATGCACTTGAACAGATCGATTTCGTAACGCGTGGTACGGCGCGTGCCGTCCTCGCGACGATACGAGTCGATGGTGATCGCCAGCGCCGGGCACACGGCCTCGCACAGCTTGCAGGCGATGCAACGTTCCTCGCCGTTGGCGTAGCGACGCAGCGCATGCAGACCGCGGAAGCGGTTGGACTTGGGAATGTGCTCCATCGGAAAGCGCATCGTGTACTTGGGCTTGAACATGTACACGATGGTCACGCCCAATCCCTTGAGCATTTCGATGAGCAGCAGGCTCTTGAAGTAATGGGTGATCTTGCTCATGACTTACGCTCCGATCGTGACCGCGCCGAAGTATTTCAGGCAACCGGTCACAAGAATCCAGACAATCGCGATCGGAATGAATACCTTCCAGCCCAGGCGCATGATCTGGTCGTAGCGGTAGCGCGGAAAGGTCGCGCGGAACCACAGGAACAGGAAGGACATCAGGAAGGCCTTGAGGAACAGCCACCACCAACCGCCCGCGCCGATCCAGCCCCAGTTCGTCGGGAACGGGCTGAGCCAACCGCCCAGGAACACGACCGCCGCCAGAAAGCTGATGAAGATCATGTTGGCGTATTCGGCCAGGACGAAGATGGCGAAGGCCGCGCCGGCGTATTCCACATGGAAACCGGCGACGATTTCCGATTCGCCCTCGGCCACGTCGAACGGCAGGCGATTGGTTTCGGCCACACCGGAAATCCAGTACACCACGAACATCGGCAGCAGCGGCAACCAGAACCAGTCGAACAGACCCTTGGAACCGGCCTGGGCATCGACGATCGCGGTCAGGTTGAGGCTGCCGGACAGCACCAGCACGCACACCAGCGCCATGCCGATGGCCAGCTCGTAGGAAATCATCTGTGCCGCCGAACGCATGGCGCCCAGCAACGCGTAGCGCGAGTTGGACGCCCAGCCGGCAAGGATGATGCCATACACGCCCAGCGAGCTCATTGCCAGCAGGTACAGCACGCCGGCGTTGACGTTGGCCAGCACCAGGCCCTGGTCGAACGGCATCACCGCCCAGACCGCGAACGCGGGAGTCAGCGCCAGCAACGGCGCCAGGAAAAACATGGCCTTGTTGGCCTTGACCGGAAGGATGATTTCCTTCAGCAGCAGCTTGAACACGTCGGCGAAGGTCTGGAACAGGCCCAGCGGCCCGACCTTGTTCGGCCCCATGCGTACGTGCATCCAGCCGATGACCTTGCGTTCCCAATAGACGAAGAACGCCACCGCCAGGATCACCGGCACCGCGATCGCCAGGATCAGCAGGATCGGAATGAGTAAATCGTGAAAGAGCTGATCGGCCATGGATTACGCCTTTTTGCCCACGTTGAGGGTCGCGCCGCCCGGCGGCAGCATCGCGGTTTGTTCGTGCGCGGCTTCGATCCAGACACAGCCTTCCGGCACCGCGGCATCGATCACGACCGGCAGGGACACACCTTCGACTTGCGCCGTGTCGCCATCGGCCAGCCCCAGCCGCCCGGCATCGGCAGCGGCAAGGCGGGCTGCCGGCGCACGGTTGAGCGGATGCTGGTTGAGCGCATCGGCGCGACGCAGGACGGCATCGCCGCGGTAGATCGGCACCGTGGCAAGACGCATCAGGCCCTGCCCCTCCGCAGCGCCGTCGCGCGAGGCCAGGCTACCGGCATGCGGCGCAGCAAGGGCGCTGGACATGGATTCGCGCAACTCGACGATGTTGGTGAAAGTGAAGCCGTCCAGCTTCAGCGCACCACCAAGGGCGCGCAGCACCTTCCAACCCGGACGCGCATCGCCCGGCGTGCGCGAGCCGGCATCATGCGCCTGCGCCACGCCATCGACATTGACCAGGGTCGCTTCGGTTTCGGGCGTCAGGGCAATCGGCAGGATCACGTCGGCCACTTCCAGCAACGCTGGCGGCGCGAAAGCCGCGAAGGCCACCACCTTGTCCGCCTGCTTGAAGGCTGCCATGGCCTGCTTGCCGTCGGCGAAATCGTACGGCGGTTCGGCGCCGTAGAGCACGTAGTTCTTACGCGGGTTCGCCAGCATGGCCTGCGCGTCCAAGCCGCCGGATTCCGGCAGCACATCCTGGCGCGCGAGACCGATGGCGTTGGCGCCCATCGGCATTTCGGCGAAGGCCGCGCCGGTGGCGTCGGCCACGAAGCGCGTTGCGGCACGCAGCCACGAAGCCTGCGGGTGCGATGCGGCCACTTCACCCATCAGCACCACGGCCGATTCGGCGTCGGCCAAATCCTTGATGGTGGCGCGCGCGGCGTCGGTCGCCGTCACGTTCTTGAGCGCCTCGGCCAGCGCGGCATCGGGCGTCGTCTTGCCCATTTCCAACGCGGCGGCAGCCAGGACCAGAGTAGCGTCCACCATGGCCCGCATCGATACCACGGTTTCGCTGGCCAGCTCATAGTTGAAGCTGAAGCGCGCCGGATTCAGCACGTGCAACGCCGCGCCCTTGACCGTGGTGACGTCGAAACGGGTGCGATTGGCCGCACCGGCATGCTTGCGAAAGCCCTTGCTGGCCTGGCGCAGACGCTGGTGCAGCAGCGGCATTTCGCTGCGCGTGTCGCTGCCGACGATGAGGGCCGCGTCGAGCTTGTCGAATGCGGCCACCGGCTTGCCGAACGGTTGTGCCGCGGCGCGGTCGGCAAAATCGAGCTGGCGCAGACGATGATCGACGTGCGACGAACCCAGTGCCTTGGCCATGCGCTTGAGCAATGTGCCTTCCTCGCTGGAAGTGGCCGGTTGCACCAGCACGCCCAGATCGTCGCCCGACAGATGCCTGAGAATGCCGGCAACCACATCGATGGCTTCGTCCCATTCCACTTCCAGCCATTGGCCGCTGCGCTTGACGCGCGGCCGCAACACGCGATCGTCGGCGTACATGCCCTGGTGGCTGTAGCGGTCGCGGTCGGACAACCAGCATTCGTTGATGGCTTCGTTGTCGCGCGGCACGGTACGCAGCACCTCGCCGCGGCGCGTATGCAACCACATGTTGGAACCCAGCGCATCGTGGTAGCCGATGGACGGCTTGGCGATCAACTCCCAGGCGCGCGCGCGGAACTGGAACGGCTTGTTGGTCAACGCGCCGACTGGGCACACATCGATGATGTTGCCGCCGATTTCGCTGTCGATGGCCTTGCCGATGTAGGTGCCGATTTCCAGGTTCTCGCCACGCCCCATGCCACCGAGTTCGCAGGTGCCGGCGATCTCGCCCATGAAACGCACGCAGCGCGTGCACTGGATGCAACGTGTCATCTCGGTGGCGATCAGCGGACCGATGTTTTCGTCGGCCACCACGCGCTTGCGTTCGGTGAAGCGCGACACGCCGCGGCCATAGCCCAGTGCTACATCCTGCAGTTCGCACTCACCGCCCTGGTCGCAGACCGGGCAATCCAGCGGATGGTTGATGAGCAAAAATTCCATCACGTTGCGCTGTGCCTTCAGCGCGTCACCCGACTGCGTGGCGATCTTCATGCCCTCGCCCACCGGTGTGGAACAGGCCGGCTGCGGCTTGGGCATGGGTTTGCCGTTCATCTCCACTTCCACCAGGCACATGCGGCAGTTGGCGGCGATGGACAGCTTGTCGTGGTAGCAGAAACGCGGAATCGAAATACCGGCGTCGTCCGCGGCCTGGATGATCATCGAGCCCTTGGGCGCCTTCAGCACCTTGCCGTTGATCTCGATGCTGACGAGGTTGTCGTCTTTTTGTTCGGGCTGCGCGCTCATGCAGCGGCCTCCACTTTTCCGTCGACCATGGAATGGCCGTTCTTGATGTAGTACTCGAACTCGTCCCAGAAGTTGGCCAGGAACGCTTGCACCGGCCAGGCGGCGGCTTCACCGAAGGCGCAGATGGTGTGGCCCTCGATCTGGCCGGCGACGGCCTTGAGGCGATGCAGGTCGTCGATCGTGCCCTGTCCGGCGACGATGCGGCGCAACACGCGCTGCATCCAGCCGGTGCCTTCGCGACACGGCGTGCACTGGCCGCACGACTCGGCAAAATAGAACTGCGACACACGGGTGCAGGCCTTGACCATGCAGGTGGTGTCATCCATCACGATGACCGCACCCGAACCCAGACCCGAACCGGCCTTCTGCAGGCAGTCGTAGTCCATGGTGCATTCCATCATCTTGTCGGCCTTGAGCACCTTCATCGACGAGCCGCCGGGAATCACGGCCTTGAGCTTGTGGCCATTGCGCACGCCGCCGGCCATTTCCAGCAGCTCGCTGAAAGGCGTGCCCAGCGGGATTTCGAAGTTGCCGGGATTGTTGACATGACCGGAGACCGAAAAGATCTTCGGACCGCCGTTGTTGGGCTTGCCGATGTTGAGGAACCACTCGGCGCCGTTGCGCAGGATGGCCGGCACCGAGGCATAGGTTTCGGTGTTGTTGATGGTGCTGGGCTTGCCGTACAGGCCGAAGTTGGCCGGGAACGGCGGCTTGAAGCGCGGCTGGCCCTTCTTGCCTTCCAGCGATTCCATCAAGGCGGTTTCCTCGCCGCAGATGTAGGCGCCGGCGCCGAGCGCGTTGTGGATGTCCACGTCGATGCCGCTGTCCTGGATGTTCTTGCCCAGCAGGCCGGCCTCGTAGGCCTCATGCAGGGCTTCTTCCAGATGCTCGAACGGCTCGTGGTGGAACTCGCCGCGCAGGTAGTTGTAGGCTACGGTGGAACCCGTGGCGTAGCAAGCGATGGCCATGCCCTCGATGACCGCATGCGGGTTGAAACGCAGGATATCGCGATCCTTGCAGGTGCCCGGCTCGGATTCGTCCGAGTTGCACAGGATGTACTTCTGCATGTCGCCCTTGGGCATGAACGACCACTTCAGGCCGGTCGGAAAGCCCGCGCCGCCGCGACCGCGCAAGCCGCTCTGCTTGACGGTGTCGACGATCGAGGCCGGATCCGTTTTTTCGGCCAGGATCTTTTTCCACGCTTCATAGCCACCTGTCTTGAGGTAGCTTTCCAGCGACCACGGCTTGTCGAAATGCAGCGTGGTGTAAACGACCTGATGCGGTTTTGGTTCGGGACCGTATGCCATGTGTTTGTCCGCTTGTCCGTGTGTAGGAGCCTGCCTGCAGGCGATGGCGCTCTTACACAAGAGTTCGTGTTATTCCAGACCGTCGAGAATCTCGTCGATCTTTTCCGGCGTCAGCTTTTCGTGATAGTGGCCGTCGACCACCATCATCGGCGCACCACAGCAGGCGGCCAGGCACTCTTCTTCTCTCTTGAGGTAAATGCGTCCGTCCGGCGAGCTTTCGCCAGCCTTGATGCCCAGCTTGTTTTCGCAATGACGCACCATGTCTTCGCCGCCATTGAGCCAGCATGAAATGTTGGTGCATACCGCCACTTCGTGACGACCGACCGGCTCCAGCGCGAACATGGAATAGAACGTGGCGACCTCGTAGGCCCACACCGGCGGCAGGTCGAGGTACTTGGCCACCGCCGCGATAAGCTCGTCGGTCAGATAGCCGCCATTCTGCTGCTGCGCCGCGTGCAGGCTCTGGATGACCGCCGAGCGCTTGCGGTCGGACGGAAACTTGGCCGCCCAGTGGTCGATGTGCTGACGCGTACTGTCGGTGAGCGCGACCATCGGGTCGACGTCTTTCGCCTTGTCGAAATTGCCTGTGGCTCTCATGCTTTTTCTCCACGGGACTCGTGACTCGGGACTCTGCACTCGGGGCCCGCCCTACGATTTTCCGAAGCCGAGGTGGTTTGCGCGCCCGTGGGTTGGTAGCTCCATCGCGCTCCAACGCATCCCGCGCTCATCGATCCACCTCCCCGAACACCAGATCGTAAGTACCGATCATGGCCACCACGTCCTGCAGCATGTGTCCGGAAGCGATGGCATCCATCGAGGACAGATGGGCAAAACCGGGGGCGCGCACCTTGACGCGGAACGGCTTGTTGGCGCCGTCGGAAACCATGTACACGCCGAATTCGCCCTTGGGCGCTTCCACGGCAGCGTAGGTTTCGCCGGCGGGCACGCCGTAACCCTCGGTGAAGAGTTTGAAGTGGTGGATCAGCGCTTCCATGCTTTCCTTCATTTCCTCGCGGCTGGGCGGCGCGACCTTGTAGTTGCGCACGGCGACCGGACCGGGATTGGCGCGCAGCCAGTCCACGCACTGCTTGATGATGCGGTTGGACTGGCGCATCTCGTTGACGCGCACCAGATAACGATCGTAGCAATCGCCGTTGGTGCCCAGCGGAATGTCGAAATCCATGTCGGCATAGGCTGCGTACGGCTGCTTCTTGCGCAGATCCCAGGCGATGCCGGAGCCGCGCAGCATCGGGCCGCTCATGCCCCAGGCAAGCGCCTGTTCGGGGGTGACGATGCCGATGTCGACGGTGCGCTGCTTCCAGATGCGGTTGTCGGTGAGCAGTTCCTCGTACTCGTCGATGCGGCTCGGGAAGTAGCTGGTGAAGTCTTCGATGAAATCGAGCAACGAACCTTCGCGCGCGGCGTTGAAGCGCTTCAGGTCCTTGCCCTTGTGCCAGCGCGACTCCTTGTACTTCGGCATGCTGTCGGGCAGGTCGCGGTAGACGCCGCCGGGGCGATAGTAGGTCGCATGCATGCGCGCGCCGGAAACCGCCTCGTAGGTGTCCATCAGCTCTTCGCGTTCGCGGAAGGCGTACAGAAACACTGCCATCGCGCCGAGATCGAGCGCGTTGGAACCTACCCACATCAGGTGGTTCAGGATGCGCGTGATCTCGTCGAACATGGTGCGGATGTACTGCGCACGGATCGGCGCCTCGATACCAAGCAGGTTCTCGATGGCACGTACGTAACCGTGCTCGTTGCACATCATGGACACGTAGTCCAGGCGATCCATGTAGCCGATGGACTGGTTGAACGGCTTGGATTCGGCCAGTTTTTCGGTACCGCGATGCAGCAGGCCGATGTGCGGGTCGCACTTGACCACGGTTTCGCCGTCCATTTCCAGGATCAGGCGCAGCACGCCGTGTGCGGCCGGATGCTGAGGGCCGAAGTTCATCGAATAGTTGCGGATCTCGGCAGTCGCCATCTCAATTCTCCTGCCAGTGGTCGGCAGCTTCGGCGTGAGCCTGCAAGAGGTCGGAGTCGTCGCGGATGACGCGCGGCACCAGCACGCGCGGCACCACCGAGGACACCGGCTCGTAGATCACGCGGGC
>DASSBH010000040.1:0-3351 GCA_035698945.1 Oleiagrimonas sp. | reverse complement strand
GGCAGGCCCAAGGCAAGCCGGGCAAGCGCCCGCGCGCACTGGTCCTCACGCCGACGCGTGAACTGGCGGCGCAGGTACATGCCAGCGCACGCGACTGCGGCAAGGGTCTGCCGTTGCGCAGCACTACCATTTTCGGCGGTGTCAGCATGCGCAATCAGCTGAAAGCGCTGCAGCAAGGCGTCGATCTGCTGGTGGCCACGCCCGGGCGTCTGATCGACCACCTCGAACACGGTTCGGTCGATCTCGGCGGCGTGGAAATCCTGGTGCTGGACGAAGCCGACCGCATGCTCGACATGGGCTTTCTGCCGGCCCTGCGCAAGCTCATCGCCCGCTTGCCGCGCCAGCGACAGACGCTGCTTTTCTCGGCCACGTTCGCCGGCCCGATCAAGGCGCTGGCAACGCAGCTCCTGCGCGATCCGGCACAGGTGCAGGTCACCCCGCCCAACACCGTGACCGCCACCGTCAGCCACCGCGTCCACCCGGTCGACGCCGACCGCAAACGCGATCTGCTGTTGCACATCCTGGCCGAAGACAGCCGTCGCCAGACCCTGGTGTTCGGTCGCACCAAACACGGCGCGGACAAGCTGGTGCGCTTCCTGGAACAGTCCGGTTTGCGCGCCGCCGCCATCCACGGCAACAAGAGCCAGAACCAGCGTACGCGCGCGCTGCAAGGTTTCAAGGATCACCGCATCACGGTGCTGGTGGCGACCGACATCGCGGCCCGTGGGCTGGACATCGAGCAACTGCCGCTGGTCATCAACCACGACCTGCCGATGGTGGCCGAAGATTACGTACATCGCATCGGCCGTACCGGCCGTGCCGGAGCCAATGGCCTGGCCATTTCGCTGGTCAGCCACGAGGAAACGGGGCTGCTGCGCGATATCCAGAAGATCCTCAAGGATCCCATCGAAATCCGGCCCATGCTCGGCTACGAGCCCTCGCAGCCGCTGCGCCTGGACAGCAACGCCCGCCCACAGCAGAAGCCCCGCTCGGGCAATCGCAATGGCAATGCAGCCGGCAAGCATGCCAAGCGCCGTCCGCATGGCCAGCAAGGTCAGCGCAGGCAGGCAGGTGGCCATGCGCAGGCTCCCAAGCGCGGCAATGGCAATGGTGGCCGCTCCCGCCGGAACTCGCGCCGTTCCTGACCGGATTGGCCGAATCCTGTCCCCGCGTCATTCGGATGACGAAGGCGCGGGCGGCAAACGCTCGTTTGCGATTTCCAGACGGGTTCGCGGCAGGCAATCCGGATAATTTTCCTGCAGGAAAGTGACCAGCTTCTCGCGCACGTGGCGACGCAGATTCACGGTCTTGTCGGAGTTGGTCGCGCTGACCATCGCGCGCATTTCCACCACGTGTTCGGTGAGGTTGGTCACGTCCAGCGACCAGGCAAAACCGTCCCACAATTCGTCCTCTTTCAGGATGTGCTCCAGCTCGTCACGCACCGCCTGCACCGGCACGGTGTAGTCGGCGTAGATGAAAGCCGTGCCGAGCAGGTTGGTGGTTTTGCGCGTCCAGTTCTGGAACGGATGCTCGATGAAATAACTGAGCGGCAAGATCAGCCGGCGCAAATCCCAGATGCGTACGACCACGTAGGTGGTCGTGATTTCCTCGATCCAGCCCCATTCGTTTTCCACGATCACCGAATCCTCCAACCGTATCGGTTGAGTCAAAGCGATCTGGATGCCAGCCAGCCAGTTGGTAAGCACGGGACGCGCCGCCAGCCCCACGATCAGGCCCGCCGCGCCGGCCGATGCGAACACTGTCGTGCCGATGGCGCGGATGCCGGGAAATGTCATCAGCATCATGCCCGCCGCAAACGCGCCTATCAAAACGGCGCCGATCCTGCGCAACACCTGGAACTGGGTGCGGATCTTGCGCGCACGCAGGTTGTCGGGAACGCTCACGTCGTAGCGCGACGATAGAATGTCGCCCGCCGCGTCGATCAACCGAACCACGAGCCAGCCGGCAATCGCGATGAGAATGAGCACGATCGCATGCCGCGCCACACCCAGGGATCTCTCCGGCAAAGGCATGCGCGGCAGAACCAGCAGCACGCCTATCAGGGGGAAAAGCCAACGCGACGGTGCGCGAAAATTGTGCGCAATGGCTCCGGCCACCGAAGCAAACCGGCCGCCCGCGAGCCAACAGATGATGGCAAACAACACCCAGTAGAACAGCCAGCCGACAACGATGCTGCCGATCAGCACGATCAGCGCATCGACCCATGGTGGGCCGCCGGGAACAAAATCCAGGCCAGGATTCATGGGGAATGCACCTCCGGCCGTCAGTTCCCCTCTTCTGCCGGCAACAGTAAAAGGTCGGGATTGCGGAACGCTTTTCAGTCTAGGGGATGCCAACGCGCCTTCATCGGGAATCGCCCCGGCTTGTTCAGGTCGGCGTCAAGAGACATGCAAAACCGTGCCACAAACTGAAGACCGGCTGAGGCCCACAGGCCGATCATGGGGAAATGGCCATCGGCTTCGGCTTGAGCAGCGCCTGCCGTCGCCATCATCCCGATCATCTGCGAACGGACAGATCCGGTGACGGTTGCGCTGAGTTAATCAGCGTTGCCCTAGCATCCCAGCAAGCAGGGGTTCTCATTACCGACAAGGCTGTTGCCCATGCCCAACCGCAGACACATCCGCAATTGCGCACTCGGTGCTCTGGCCGTCGGCGCGCTTGCGGCCACGCTTCGCGAGGGCAAAAAAGCGCCACGTGCGCAAGGCGGGCATCCGTCATCCGGGCGGCCCCACGTCAAGGCGGCGCAACGCCTCAACCGCGCGGCGGGGCTGATCTCGGTGTCGACCCTGCTCGACAGCGGCATGGAGCATTACCGTGGTTCGTTTCGCAACAAGGCCATGTTCACACCGCTGATCGTTTCTGCGTTGACTCTCGGCGTCAGTCTGCACGGCACGACCGACAAGCACGCAGCCACGCACAAGTTCCGCAACGCAACCTACGCGGCGGCGGCGCTGACCGGCTTCGTCGGCAGCCTGTTTCACCTCTACAACGTGGGCAAGCGACCCGGCGGATTTTCCTGGCAGAACCTGTTTCGTGGTTCGCCATTGGGCGCGCCGGCGGCCGTCGGTCTGGCCGGTGCACTGGGCTATTACTCGGAAAAACTGCGCGACAACCTCACCGGCAAGGTGCCCAGGGTGTTCGGCATGTCGGCCGGACGCGCGCTGGCGGCATTGACCAGCCTGGGTCTGGTCGCCACTTCCGCCGAGGCGGCGTTGTTGCATTTTCGCGGCGCCTACCACGACCCGTTCATGTATGTGCCGATAACGGTGCCGCCCGTTGCCGCCCTGCTGCTGGCGGAAACGGCAACCACGCGCCCTCGCCCGCCGCGCC
>DASSBH010000039.1:0-6573 GCA_035698945.1 Oleiagrimonas sp. | reverse complement strand
TGGGCCGATCGTCTGGTGGTGACGCCCGATTCGGTGAACATGCTGTCCGAAGCCTGCGCCACCGGTCGCCCCGTACACACGCTGGTCATGCCGCCCCTGCCCGACAAGCTGGCGCGCTTTCATGCCGGCCTGCGCGCACGCGGCCTGTTGCACGCCCTGGAGGCCGACACGCCGGGCCATCAACCCGCGTTGCGGGAAACCCGCGCCATCGCCGACGCCTTGCGCGAGCGGCTGGGTTTTGTGAATAGCGCGTCAACACAAATTTAACCCCGGCCAAACGCCGCCGGCACAAACCGCGTTTATTCAGTTTCGGGCCATCCGTGCGGCCTAGCCTTGGGCATGCGCTGACAATCCACATGCTCACGCTTGCGCCAACGTGGGCATCGGCGCCACTTCGACATGCGGCCCATAAAGGAGGCAACGCCATGACACTGACTGATGGTTTCGATCATGCACTGACGGATCCGGCCGTCATCACCCGCAGCGACCATGCGCCAACCGAGTATGAGCGTTACGGCGATTGGGCCCGCAAGTTTTTCGGTTACGGCTATCACCAGGAATACAAGGACAGCGAAGCCACGCGATCCCGCCTGGCAAGTCTGGTGGGCCTGCTCGCCACGCATCACTGAAACGCTACACGTCGACGGTAAATCCGTAACCCAGCGCATGGGCGACTGACAGCACCCGCTCGGTCAGCCGCGTCAGGTTGGCGTCGCGGGGCACCACGCGCGGCCTCGCATCGAGCGTGCAGGCCAGGGCGTTGGACAGCAACACGGCATGCGCCTCGGCCAGGGCTTCGGCCTGCGCATCGTCCAGAAATCCGGCGTCGCGGCAGGCCGGGATCAGGCGGGCGCTGGCCGTGCTGTCGAGCAGTGCGGGATGCGTGGCCGCATGCGCCAGCACCTGCCCCTGCAACAGGAAATCAATGTCCAGCAACGCGCCCGGGCCTTGCTTGAGATCCAGCTTGCCGGCATCGGAGCGGTCGCGCTGCTGACGCCAGCGCCGACGCATGGAAGTCACTTCCTCGCCGACCTTGGCGGCCTCGCGCGGCTTGCCGAGCACGCTGCGGCGCACATCCTCGAGCGCGGCATGCAGGGCCGGATCGCCCGCCACCGGGCGCGCCCGCAACAAGGCCTGGTGCTCCCACACCCAGGCGCGTTCACGTTGATAGGTGACGAACGTCTCCAGACTGGTCACCAGCAGACCCTTGGAGCCGTCCGGGCGCAAGCGGGTGTCCACTTCGTAGAGGCGGCCGGCCCGGGTCAACACGCTCAGCCAGTGCATCACGCGCTGCGCCAGCCGCTGGTACCAGTGGATGCCGTCCAGCGGCCGCGTGCCGTCGCTGCGTCCGTCGGCGCGCGCGCCGTCATAGACGAAGACCAGGTCAAGGTCGGAGGCGAAGCCCAATTCCTGGCCACCCAGACTGCCGTAGCCGAGCACACTGAAGCCCAGCCCCGCACCCGGCAGGCGACCATGCCTGGCCACCAGTTCGCGCTCGGCCAGCGTCAGCACCGCGCCGACCACGGCCTCGGCCAGCGCGGCCAGACGACGCGCCGTGGCTTCCGCATCGGCGCGTCCGTCCATGAAGGCCAGACCCAGACGGAAGCCCAGACTGGCCTTGAGTTCGTTGAGGCGCTCCAGGTCGCCCTCGGCATCATGCTCGTCCAGTGCGGCCAGTGCGCGGGTGATTTCAGCGGCGATGTCGGTGCGCTTGAGCGGCAGCTGATCCATGCGCGGATCCAGCACATCGTCCAGCAGCAGCGGCTGGGCGATCACGCGCTCGGCCAGAAAAGCGCTGGCCGCGAACAGTTCGGCCAGCCGCTTGCGCGCGCCGGGTTGTTCCTCCAGCAACGCCAGATACGCGGAACGGCGCGTGACGGCCTGCACCAGCTGGATCAGGCGCGTCAGGCAGGCGCCAGGAGCGCTCGTGGCCTGGGCTGCGGCCAGCAATTGCGGCATCAGCCGGCCGAGGCGCGCGCGCCCGCGTGCGGACATGGCGCGCACCTGCGGCGAAGCCGACAGCTGACGCAAGGCGTCGGCCAGCGCATCGGCCTCCTCGAAACCCGCGGCGGCCAGATCGCCCGCATCCAGCCCGCCCGCTTCGGCGGCCTTCCATAATTGGGTATCCGGCGCCGGGGCCGTGGCGTGACGTCCGCCGTGCGGCACCAGCACGGCGGCGAATTCCTCGCTGACAGCTTCGCGATGCACGGCCAACTCGCGGGCCAGGCTCGCCCAGTCGGCGCGGCCCATGCCCAGGGCGATGCGTTCGCGCGACAAGGCGTCGTCCGGCACGTCGTGGGTCTGCATGTCGCGCAGCATCTGCACGCGGTTTTCGAGGTGACGCAGGAACACATAGGCCTCGCGCAGACGCCCGGCCTGCGTGGCCGACAGGTAGCCACGCGCCTCGCAAGCCGTCAATGCCGGCAACAGGCCACGCACGCGCAGACCCGGCTCGCGACCTCCGCGGATCAGCTGCATCAGCTGCACCACGAATTCGATTTCGCGGATGCCGCCGGGACCAAGCTTGAGGTTGGCGGCAAGATCCTTGCGCGCCACTTCGGCGTCGATCAGCGCTTTCATCTCGCGCAGGCCGGCAAAGGCCGTGTAGTCGAGGTATTTGCGGTACACGAACGGACGCAGCAGTTGCAGCAACGCCTTGCCGGCCGCCATGTCGCCGGCCACCGGACGCGCCTTGATCCAGGCATAGCGCTCCCAGTCGCGACCTTCGCGCTGGTAGTACTGCTCCATGGCGGCAAACGGCAGCGCCAGGCGCCCCGCCGTACCGAACGGGCGCAGACGCAGATCCACGCGCGCGGCCACGCCGTTGGCCTGCGGCTCGGCCAGCAGGCTGACCAGCTGCCGGCCCAGGCGCACGAAATATTCGCCCGCGTCCAGCTCGCGCCGTCCGTCGCTGGCGCCAGGTTCGGCATAGGCCAGCACCAGGTCGATGTCGGAGGAAAAATTGAGCTCGCCGCCGCCGAGCTTGCCGAAGGCCAGTACCACCAGTTGCTGCATCTGCCCTTGCGCATCGTGCACGTGGCCGAAACGCGTCGCGATGTTGCGCTCGGTCCATGCCAGCGCCTGCGCCAGCAGGGTTTCGTAGAGCACGCTGGTGTCGGCCAGGGTGTCGGTCAGCGCATCCAGCGCGTTGACGTCGCGAAATACCAACCGCAAGGCCTCGGCATGCCGGAACCGGCGCAAGGCCCGCATGGCATCGGCCTCGTCGACTCCATCCAGCGCCAGCAACCGGCGTCGCGCGGCGGCGTCATCGCTGCTGCGCAGACGCTCAAGACCTTCCCGGCCCAACAGTTCGGGCTGGCGTTGCCACACTCCAAAGGCGTAATCGCTGGCCAGCAGGGTGCGCCGGATACGCTCGCCCACACCGGCGTCGTCGTGCATGGCCACGCCCGCGCGACGGCAGTTCTCGGCCAGTTCGCCATAGCGCGCGGCAACCAATGATTCCAGGATATTCGACGATGCGGGCATGCGCGCCATTATGCCGGCAAACCCGACCCGCACCGGCACGCCTGCCCATTGGCATCACCACAAACGACAGGAACGCCGCGATCGAAACCTGCCCCAAAATCCGTTCGCCCTGAAGTATCGAAGCCTGTCCTGAGTCTGTCGAAGGGGGCAGTCCCCAAATCTCCTGCGCCGCTCACGGCCCGCCCCCTCATGATCTGTCCACGCGGGAAACATGTTGATGAACATTCATTTTGGGGACGGTACATTGACACAGTTATCCACTGACATCCGAACCCATGCCGACGATCACCCATCGACAGCCCTCCGCGCGCCTGTTCCGCTGTGTGCTTCTCGTCGTGCTGTTCGTCGCATTCATTGCCGTGGCCGACCTCATCGACGGCGGGCAGGGCGTGTTGCCCACGGCCCTGTGGCAGGCGCCGGCCTGGGCGCCGTGGTGGTACGCGCCCTGGCGCATGTTCTGCAACGCACTGCCCGGCCTGATGCTGGCTGGAGTGATCCTGGCGTTGACCCGGCGCGCCGGCCTGGCCTGGGTGATCGGCATGGCCTTCGAGGTGTTGCTGATCGTCATCAACGCGCTCAAGGTCAAGAACCTCGGCTCGCCGCTGCTGCCGGCGGACTTCCTGATGGTCGGCCAGCTCGGTGGCGGCGGCGGCGAGCTGCTGGCCGGCTACCTGCCGCACAGCCCGTGGCCGTGGGTGGGCATCATCAGCTTCATCGTGCTGGTCGTGCTGTTGGCCCTTTTCGAGCCGCCAACGATTCGCCGCCGCTGGTACATACGCGGACCCGTGGCCCTGTTGCTGGTGGCCGCATTGGCATCGCTGGTAGCCGGCTGGCAAGCCTGGGGCGCGGTCTACAACGCGCGCTACCTCGGCATGCAGCCGTGGTCGCCCAAGGCCACGCGCGCGCATACCGGGTTGGTCAGTTCGCTGATGCTGTTCCATCTGAAATACAGCAAGGCGCACGACAAGCCGGATGTCGATGCCGCCCTGGCGCTGATGAGCGCCAAGTACGACGCCGTGCGCCAGCGCGAGAAGGCCATCGCCGCCAAGCCCGGCGACAAGCCCGATATCATCGTCATTCTCAGCGAATCGCTGTTCGATCCGACCATCCTGAAAGGCTACGGCGCGAACGTCGACCTGCTGCCCCACCTGCACCGCCTGGCGCGCCACGGCATTTCAGGCTGGATGTACCCACCCACTTTCGGTGGCGGCACCATCCGCACCGGCTTCGAGGTGATGACCGGGCTGTCGCTGCGCTACTTCCCCGACATCCAGTTCCCGTGGCTGCAGATCCACCAGAAGGCCATTCCCGGCATCGTGCGCCTGCTGAAATCGCGCGGCTACAGCGCCATCGCCGTGCACGGCAACGATCCGGCGTTCTGGAACCGCACCAGCGCGTTCAAGGCGCTGGGCTTTGACCGCTTCGTGTCGATCAGCGATTTTCCGCCCGACGACCGCGTCGACGACGGCAAATACATGTCCGACAAGTCGTTCACCGACGAACTGCTGCGCCAGCTGAAGTCCGACGGTCCGCCGCAATTCGTCTACGGCCTCAGCATCGAGGCCCACGGCCCCTACAACCGGGCCTACGGCATCGACGCCAAAGTGCGCGACGCCATCCCGGTGCCGGCGTCGGTCACCGGCGACCACCGCACGCACCTGCAGAACTACATCTACCACATCCGCCACGCCGACAAGCAGCTGGGTCGCCTCGTCGATGCGCTGAAAAAACGCAAGCGGCGCACCATCGTGGTGTTCTTCGGCGACCATCTGCCGGCGCTCGTTCCAGCCTTTCAGGACGCCGGCTTCAGGAACGGCAAAAACTTCTTCATGCAGCAGGTACCGTACCTGATCTACGACACCGGCCACCCCGACGCCGCTCCGGTCAAACGCAATGTCGCCGCCTGGATGCTGCCCGGCATCGCGCTGGCCAAGGCCGGCATCACCCACACGCCCTACTACGCCCTCACCGACATCCTCGGCCCGGAACTGGCCAACCTCTCGCGCGCGCCCGACGCACCGCAGGCCCAGCCCACGCCCGAGCAGACGAAACTGGAAAACGGCCTGCGCAATGTGGCCCGGCTGCGGCTGGAGGGCAAGTTGGAGCCGTTGTGGGACAAAGCGGCGGCACAGGCAACGGAGCCGGCACATGCGACAAGCGCCTCGGCGACCAGCAAATCGCCGAAAGCAGCAATGTCCAAGCCGTAACTGACGTTTGGCCGCGGAGCGGCCCGTTCACGCAGTCACGGCCACCGCGTAATCGCCCATACGCGTGCGCGGACGGATGGCCAACGTGACGTCGTCGGCGATGATTTGCAGTTCACCGTCCTGGATCAGGCATTGCAGGCGCATGTTGCGGTCGCACAATCCGGTGAGTTGCTGCATGTCGGCTTCGTCGATGGCCAACACGGTGAGATTGCGATTGCGGTTCAACGCAGCGGCAGTCTTGTCCCACCAGATGTCGGCGCTGCGGCCGCCATAGTTGATGACTGCCACTCGCCGCGCGCGTCCGCAGGCCTTGCGGATGCGCGCCTCATCGGGCTGGCCGACCTCGATCCACAAATCAATCTCGTCGCTGTATTCCTTGCGCCACAACGCCGGCTCGTTCTCGTCGCTCAGGCCGCGGCCAAATTCCAGGCGCTCGTCCGCGTACAGCATGAAGGCTAGTCAGGCGCGCCATCATGCGCTGCTCGGTTTCCGATGGATGCCGCGCCAAGGTCAGCGTGTAAGTGGCGTAGTAATGGCGATCCATGTCGCTGATCGACAGTTCGGCCTTGTGGATGGTGCTGCTCAATGCCATGCGGATATCCATGCGAGTGACCGCCCATTGTACGGGTTGGCCATGGTCGAAGGTTTTTGCGTGGCAGTCGCAAGCTTGCAACGGACCGCCATGAGGGCCCGCATCGGCGGGCAGTGCCCGCCCTACTCGTGTTTAAAAAGAAAAGGTTCTTCGCGGGCATTTGGGTGAAGCGACTTACATCATGCCGCCCATGCCAACGGCGGCATTGGCCCTGCCGTCTCTAATTTCAAAAACCTGCATCGAACGGTTCCGCCACGCATCACTGCTGGAGGGACAGGATATGTCCTG
>DASSBH010000038.1:0-10405 GCA_035698945.1 Oleiagrimonas sp. | reverse complement strand
TGCGTGCGGCAATGCCGGGCCACAGGTCATGTGCCGGCTCGACCGGTTGTTTGAGCGAGCGGGTCTGTTTGAGCCATTCAAATTCGTTCATGTCGAACCTCCCAGCGTTTGACGCAGTCGCTGGCGTGCGTGATGCAGTTGTGCCTTGGATGTTCCGGGAGCCATGCCCAGTTCCTCGGCGATGTCTTCGTGACGCCAGCCCTCCACGTCATGCAGCACCAGCACGGCGCGCGCACGTGGCGGCAGGGCAGCGATAGCGCGCTCCAGTTCCTCGCGCTCGGCCGGACAGAAGGGCGTGTCTGGCGATTCCGGCAATGCCTCGTCGCCGGGCATGCCGACCGGATCGGCCTTGCGCGAGCGCAGGGCCATCAGTGCCGTGTTCACCGCCAGTCGGTACAGCCAGGTGCTAAAGGCGCTCTGGTGGCGAAAACTGTCCAGCTTCTGCCAGGCCTGCACGAAGGCGTCCTGCACCAGATCCTCGGCGCGGGCGTGGTCGTAACCGGCCAGGCGCAGCACAGTGCCGTGGATGCGCCCGACATGGCGCCGATACAGCATCTCGAAAGCCGCGGTGTCGCCGTCGGTCGCGGCACGCACCAGATCGGCATCGGCAGCTTCCGCAACGGGCGGAGGTGGCATGAGGGCATCGGTGGCAAGGCAGGTGGCGTCCATCTTGCCAGCTTTGATGCGGGGCGGCGCGGAAAGGTTTAGGCGCCTCTTCCCGGGTCACAAATGCTCCATCATTGCGACTGCCATGAACGAAGTCCGTTCGCCCTGATGCTTCGACAGGCTCAGCACGGGGTACGCTTCGCGTATCGAAGGGCAATCCCCAAGTTTCCCGCGCCGTTCATGCTTCGATACCTCAGCACGAACGGAAATGGTTTTGGCTGAAATGGATGACGGCAGTATGCAAGGCGTTATTCAAGGTTCCCCACAGGTGCGCCTGTATGCCTCAGGAATGACCCATCACGGTGCCGCCGTATCGGGTATCCGTGTATCAGGCACCACGGTATCGATCCCTTGTTCGGGCCGCGTCGGCGCTTGCCGGCGCGCGGCATGACTGGCAACGCCGAACATCGTCCGCAATGCCCGACTGTCCCTGGCCAGGACATTTTTGTAATCGGGCGACAGCTCGATCCCCAAGTTGTCCTGCAGTGCCGGCTGCAAGCGCGCAAGCTCGGACAGCATGTGCGCGCGCTGCTGGGGCGCCTCCAGCTTGCTGAAGGTGCGGAAATTGTGGTGTCGATGCAGGCGCAACCGCAACTCGTCCGCGCGCTGCGGGCCGACGCAGGCGGCCAATAGTTGTGCCGGCAATTTATGGTAAAAACGCGCAATCTGCCAACGCAGATTGGGTGTGACAGGCGCGGCCTCTTCGGGATGCGGAATGCGGGCAAGCGCAGGGTAATGACGCGCCAGCAAGCGTTTGAACAATGTCCGGTCGGTCAAACCGAGCGGCGGAACCGAATGCCAGATATCGTACAGACGGCGGTCGTGGAACGGCATGACCACGTCGAAATGCTGGCCCAGCGTCGCGCAGCCCGCGGCCACGAAACGCCGGTGGCGGTTTTCCAGGAACCACAGCAAGTAGGCCTGATACGGCGGGCAGTCCTGCCGCAGCTCGGCGAGAATATCCGCGTGGATTTCCTCGGGATCCACCGTTCGCCCGAACAATCCGGCCAGATCCGGCCGACTTGCCGGAAAGGCATGTCGCATGATCGCCGCCGCAACGGATTCGCGCGACGCATAATCGGCTGCGCTGAAATCGCCGAGGCGGGCTCCCTGTTGCACGTCGCCACCGAATCCATGCAACACGGCGCTGCCGCGTTCGACATCGGCACGACACAGATCCATGATCGACGCGCCGGTGGCATCCGCCATGCCTTCGGTGGTTTCCAGGTACTGCGGCAGGTAGCGCAATGTGCCATCCACCAGCTGGGGCAGGATTTGCAGATCGATTCCGAGCGCCCGCGCAATGCCCCGGCTGCTGTGCGTTTCGCTGTGATGACGGCGGCCGTAGGTGACTGCGCGCACCTGGGTCTGCTGATCGCGGCATAGCGCCGCGATATAACGTGAATCGAATCCACCGGAAAGCGCCAGCAGCACCGGTCGCGGGACGCCTGCCGTTTTTTCTCTCAAGGATTGGCCGGTCGCGTCATGAATCGCCTCAATCGCCGCGTCCATGAGCCATTGCGGTTCGATCGCGACCGGACGAAGATCGCGGCCACGGCGACTCGAAAACCCCTCGCTCGGCGTCCACCGATAGCACCCGCCGGGCAACGTGCGTCGGATGGGCCGGTACAGCGTGCGCCCCGCAAGAGGCGCCCAGAATCCCAGCATTTCGTACAAGGCCACCGCGTCGGCGGGTTCCGCCAGCGCCGGGAACAGACGCACCATGTCGGCGACGCGCGAGGCCAGCACGTTGCCGCCGGGAGTTTGCGCCGTGTAGGCCGGCTTCAAGCCCAAGGCGTCGCTCTCGAGCAGGAACGCATGCTCCGTCGATTGCAACAGGTTGTAGCACTGCGCCGAGGCTTCGGCCTCGCGGTGCAGATCTTCGATCGACCTGGCGCCACGAAAGTCCGCCGCGGCAAGCCGCGCCGACGCTGCGGTGCCGGGGAACACGTCCAACAATGTATTTCCCGGATCCGCTGGCCTGACCGATGCGGCTGAGTCCACCGCCAACAAGTAAGGCGCCTGTCGCAGCAGTCGCCAATTGGTGGCGCCGACCAGACGCGCCACGCGCGCGAGTTCTTCCCGGCCGCTGTCGCCGGCATCGGGGAAATAGGCGACAAATTGGGTGATGAATGACATGTGGCTCATTTTCGATGGCTTCCCGTATGCACGAAATTGAGGTGGTGTTGATTCGAAAAATATTCACGTTTCGGACCGCCAGCGTAACCACTGTCCGCTGAACGTCGGGTCGCTCTGATAACTCGAGTGAAATGGTGGTTCATTGCAATCGTCGATGAATGCTTGACTAACAATCGAGAAACACGGGATGAACGGGGTTTGGGTGCGCTGTGGAACCATGTCGCCCTGAACAATACACTCGCTACACCACATGCGGATGCGAGCGACGAGTAATGCTGAGAAGGATTTGCAAGGGGAAAATACATCGTGCCTGGGTAACAGAAGCCGACCTCTCCTACATGGGGAGCATCACCATCGACAGGGAATTGATGGAGGCGGCCAATATCCGTCCGTTCGAAATGGTGCAAATCACCAATATATCCAATGGCGTCATGTGGCATACCTACGCGATGACGGGGGAGGCGGGCTCAGGGGTGATCTGCCTTAATGGACCACCCGCACGTCATTTTCAAACTGGCGACGGCGTCATCATCTTGTCCTTGGGTTGGGCCGACGACAAGGAGTGGGAGTCGTTGACGCCGAACGTCGTTTTTGTCGATCAATCCAATCGAATTACCTCTGTTGTGCCACATCCGTTGAGCGAGGAAGGCGCAATGTCCATGTCTGCGGCAACGGAAATCCAGGAAAACAGCGAATGGGCCACCCCTTGATGCCGTTCATGCAGCAACATCATCCAGGAGAAAAAAATGGTTGCGCAAATGGAGTCCGTTTCCGCACCCCCGGCAACGACACGCACCCTGCTTGACGCCATCGGCCAGACGCCGTTGGTGGAGTTGCCAAGGTTGTTCCCGGGACCTGCCCGGGTCTATGCGAAGCTGGAGTACTACAATCCCACAGGCAGCATCAAGGATCGGATCGCCCGCCACATGATTCGCCAAGCCGAGGCATCGGGGCGACTGAAACCCGGCGGAACGATCGTCGAAGGCACATCAGGCAACACCGGTGCGGCGTTGGCCGCCATTGCCGCAGCCAAGGGTTATCGCGCCATTCTCGCGATGCCCGACAAAGTGAGTACGGAAAAGCGCGATGCGGCGCGGGCCTATGGCGCCGAAGTGGTGGTGTGTCCCGCTTCGCCGCCTGACTCGGCGCAACATTACATGCAAAAAGCACGCGCCATTGCCGCCTCGATTCCGGGCGCCGTTTTTATCGATCAATACAACAATGCGTTGAATGTCGAAGCGCATTATCTCACTACCGGGCCGGAAATCTGGGAGCAGACGGAGGGCAATATCGACTATTTTGTCGCAAGCGCCAGCACCGGCGGTACGGTTTCCGGCGCGGGTAAATATCTCAAACAACGCAAGAAGGACGTGCACGTGCTTATGCCGGATCCGGTCGGATCGGTTTACGAATGCTATTTTCGCACCGGCAAGATTGATCCCGCCGTACGGCACCCGTACCAGGTGGAGGGTATCGGCAAGGACATGCTGGCGGGATGCATCGACTTCCATGTGATCGACGAGGTAATGAAATTGTCGGACAAGGACGCTTTCGACGCGGCGACGCGGCTCGCCGAACAAGAAGGCATTCTGGGCGGCGGCAGCGCCGGCGCGAATATCTGCGGCTGCATGGCCCTCGCACGTCGTATCCACACGCCCAAAGTCATCATCACCATCATCCCCGACAGCGGATTGAAATACCTTTCCAAGTTCTACAACGCGGACTGGTTGGCCAGCGCCGAATACACGCGTCGTGAAACCGAGGGTTCCCGCGCGTTGCTGGCCAGCTGATTTCTTCCTGATTGGCGTCGAAGTTCAGCAGAGCAATCCCTTCTCCCTCCGGGAGAAGGTGGCGCGAAGCGTCGGATGAGGGTTCGGCGAAGCCACGGGGCGTGATGAATTCCGGAAGCCGACTGGCTTCGACGAACCCTCACCCCAACCCCTCTCCCGACGGGAGAGGGGCTTTTCATTGACCTGCCTGCTGGCAACGAAAACTCAGGACACGACAGCCTTGGCCGTCGTCGTCGACGCCTTGACGCCGCCATCGAGTGCGTCGGCCACGCGCTGGTGTTCGGCTTTCAGGCGCTCGGGACAGTGACTGCCGTAGCTGTCGAGATATTCGCCGATGGCGGCCAGTTCCTGCTTCCAGCCTTCGTTGTCAATGTGGAGCAGGGCGTCCATGGCGTCGTCGGGCATGGCCAGGCCGTCGGTGTTGATCTCGCCTTCGGCGGGCACGATGCCAATGGGGGTTTCGCGACCCTCGACCTTGCCGTCGATGCGATTGAGCATCCATTCGATCACGCGCAGGTTGTCGCCGAAGCCGGGCCAGATGAACTTGCCGTTGTCGTCGGTGCGGAACCAGTTGACGTGGAAGATGCGCGGGAGCTTGGCATCGGGCTTGTCGAAGCTCAGCCAGTGCGCGAAATAGTCGCCGTAGTTGTAGCCGCAGAACGGCTTCATGGCCATCGGATCACGGCGGATGCTGGTGCCGACGTCGACGGCGGCGGCGGTGGCTTCCGAGGCCATCGATGCGCCCACCAGCACGCCGTGCGCCCAGTCGCGGGCCTCGAACACCAGCGGCACCAGCGATTGCCGGCGGCCGCCGAAGATGATGGCGCTGATCGGCACGCCCTGCGCCGACTCGGCTTCCGGCGACCAGCTCGGGCATTGCGTCGCGGCCACGGTGAAGCGGGAATTGGGATGCGCGGCTTTCTGGCCGCTGGCGGGATCGAAGTCGCGGCCTTGCCAATCCTTGGTCGGCACGCGGTCGTCCAGGCCTTCCCACCACGGCTGCATGTCCTCCGTGACGGCGACATTGGTGAAGATGGCGTCGTGCGAAAGCATCTTCACCGCGTTGGGGTTGGTCTTGGTGCTGGTGCCCGGCGCCACGCCGAAATAGCCGGCTTCGGGGTTGATGGCCCACAGGCGGCCGTCCTCGCCGGGCGTCATCCAGCAGATGTCGTCGCCCACTGTCCACACTTTCCAGCCGTCCTTGCGGTAACCCTCGGGCGGAATCAGCATGGCCAGGTTGGTCTTGCCGCAGGCGGACGGGAAGGCGGCGGCCACATATTTGATGTCGCCGTGCGGGTTCTGGATGCCGACGATCAGCATGTGCTCGGCCAGCCAGCCTTCGCTGCGCGCCTGGTTGCTGGCGATGCGCAGGGCGTGGCATTTCTTGCCCAGCAGCGCGTTGCCGCCGTAGCCGGAGCCGTAGGAGCGGATCGTGAGTTCTTCGGGAAAGTGCATGATCCAGCGGCGCTCCGGATCCAGCTCGCCGGTGGAGTGCTCGCCCTTGACGAAAGTGCCTTCGCGCTCGATGCGTTCGAGCGCCGCCTTGCCCATGCGCGTCATGGTGCGCATGTTGGCGACCACGTACGGGCTGTCGGTGATTTCCACGCCGCAGCGCGAGATCGGCGAACCGATCGGGCCCATGCAATAGGGAATCACGTACATGGTGCGGCCTTCCATGCAGCCGTCGAACAGGGCGTCCATCTTCTTGTGGGCGTCGGCGGGGGCTTCCCAGTGGTTGTTGGGGCCGGCGTCTTCCTTGTTCGGATGGCAGATCACGGTGGCCTTTTCCACGCGCGCCACGTCGGCCGGATTGGAGCGGTGCAGATAGCAGCCGGGGTGCGTTTCCTGGTTGAGTTCGATCAGGTCGCCGCTGTCCAGCATCTGCTTGACCAGCGACTGGTATTCGGCTTCCGAGCCGTCACACCAATGCACGTGATCCGGACGGGTGCGTTTGGCAACTTCGTCAACCCATTGATTCAGCGATTCCAGCTTGCTACTCATTGCGCGTCAGGCTCCAGTGGTTCGAAGAAAAAATGAACTCTGACGGTACTTTGCAAAAACTGGTATTGCAATACTTCCTGCTGAATGCGGGTTCAAGTCATTGAGCACAAAGGTGTTCGGGTGCGGCACCGCACCCGATTGAAGCTTCATTTGGCGAGTAGGGCGGGCACTGCCCGCCACGGCTACGGCACCAACGTGTCGGTGACGTGGTCGACATAGGCGTCGAATTCGTCATGCGACAGACGCGGCAAGCCCAGCGTCATGTTGATCTGCATGAAGCCGACGTAAGCGGCGTAGGTCAGACGCGCGCGGTGCTGGGCCTGGGCCGTATTCATGCCGGCCTCGCGGTAGGCGGCGGCAAGAAAATCCATGCGCCGCGCGGACACGCGCGCCATCAGGGCCAGCACGGCGGGGTGGTCCAGAGCTTTCAGCAGGGCGGCGTAGATGCGGTGCGAGGGCAATTCGCGGGCCACGAAATCGAACATGGCGCGCAGGCGCAGGCGCGGTTCGGCGATGGGTTCGATCTTGGCCAGCACCTCGGCTTCGTCGTGTTCTTCCCAGCGTTGCAGAGCGGCTTCGAGCAGCGCGCCGCGGTTGCGGAAATGCCAGTAGAAACTGCCCTTGGTGACCCCCAGCCGGCGCGCCAGCGCCTCCACGGCCATGGCGCCGACGCCTTCATCGGCGATCAGTTCGAGGGCACCGCGTTCCCAATCCTCGGCGGACAGGCGCGTGCGTTCCGGTTTGGCGGGTGTGTTCATTGCACGGATGGTAGCGCGGGTCAGGACTCGATGCTGGTTGACACGCCTTGGTGGCCAAACCATACTCATGCGTATGGTGAAGCAAATCCACTCATGTGACACAACAACAGGCACTCTCGGCGGCGCCGACGGCGTATCGTTGGCCTGGGAATGTCGGCACCCGCAAGGTGCGCCGACATTGTTGTTCGCGCATGGCTTCGGGCAGACGCGCGGAGCTTGGGGCGGCAGTGCCGACGTGTTGGCGCAGACCGGTTGCCGCTGCGTCACGTTCGACGCGCGCGGCCATGGCGAAAGCGGGCGTTCGGCGGATGGCGCGTATCACATGCAGCAGTTCATCGACGATCTGGCGATCATGGCGGCGGCACAACCCGAGCCACCGGTGCTGGTTGGTGCGTCGATGGGCGGTCTGCTGGGTCTGGTGCTGGCGGGGGAGCGCGATCCGTCGCCGTTCTCCGCGCTGGTGCTGGTGGACATCACGCCGCGCTGGGAAAGCGCCGGTGTCGAGCGCGTGCTGGGTTTCATGCGCGCGCATCCGGACGGCTTTGCCGATGCCGCCGAGGCCGCGCAGGCGGTGGCGGCCTACCTGCCGCATCGCGAGGAGCGCAAGGGCGCGGCGCAGCTCGAACCGCTGTTGCGCCGCGACGACGACGGTCGTTTGCGCTGGCATTGGGATCCGGCCATGCTGGAAACCATCGGCGAAGAGAGCCAGCGCTACCAACCGCGCCTGCTTGCCGCCACCCGTCGCGTGCGGGTGCCGGTGCTGCTGCTGTCCGGCGGGCGCAGCGACGTGGTGTCGCAAGCCACCATCGATGAATTTCTCGCGCTGGCGCCGCAGGCCCGGCACGTCGAACTGCCACAGGCCACGCACATGCTGGCCGGTGACGCCAACGACGCCTTCATGCGCGAGATCGCGCGTTTCGTCGGCACGCTTCCGGCCATGGCGGATGCCTGATCCGTCATGATCTTTTACGCCAATCACAGGTGACGCCATGTTCATCCTTCCCTTCATCGCTGCATTGATCGTCTCGGGTATCTGTGCCTGGTTCCGCACCAACCTGCGCGTGTGGACGGTCGTCACGGCCGTGGCCATCGTGGTCGTCGGCCTGGTGTGCCAGGCGCCGATCGCCTGGATCGTCACGCTGATCGTGTTCGCGATCATCGCGTTGCCGCTCAACCTGGACGGCCTGCGCCGTCAGTACATCAGCGCGCCGTTGCTGAAGATGTTCGCCAGGGTCACGCCGAAGCTGTCCGATACCGAGCAGACGGCATTGGAAGCCGGTACCGTTGGTTTCGAGGGCGAACTGTTTTCCGGCAAGCCGGACTGGCATGCGTTGATGGCGCAGCCGGTGCCGCACCTGTCCGCCGAGGAACAGGCTTTCATGGATGGCCCGGTGGAAGAACTGTGCGCCATGATCGACGACTGGCAGATCACCCACGAGCTGGGCGACCTGTCCGAAGAGGTCTGGGATTTCATCAAGCAGAACAAGTTCTTCGGCATGATCATTCCGAAGAAGTACGGCGGCCTGCAATTTTCCGCGTTGGCGCATTCGGCGGTGCTGCAGAAGCTGGCCAGCCGTTCGATGACCGTGGCCTCGACCGTGGCTGTGCCGAACTCGCTCGGCCCTGCGGAATTGCTGCTGCATTACGGCAGCGACGAGCAGAAGGACTATTTCCTGCCGCGCCTGGCTGATGGCCGCGAGATTCCCTGTTTCGCCCTGACCGGCCCCACCGCCGGCTCCGACGCCACCTCGATTCCCGATTACGGCATCGTCTGCAAGGGCGAGTGGCAAGGCGCCAGCGTGCTCGGCGTGCGCCTGACGTTCGACAAGCGTTACATCACGCTCGCGCCGATCGCCACGCTGGTCGGCCTGGCCTTCCGCATGTACGACCCCGAGCATTTGCTGGGCGACGTCGAAGACATGGGCATCACCCTGGCGATGCTGCCGCGCGACACCGAGGGTCTGGAAATCGGCCGTCGCCACCTGCCGCTCAACAACCCGTTCCAGAACGGCCCGCTGCACGGCAAGGACGTGTTCGTGCCGCTGTCCACGTTGATCGGCGGCCCGGACATGGCCGGCCACGGCTGGCGCATGCTGGTGGAATGCCTGTCGGTGGGCCGCGCCATTTCGCTGCCGTCCAACGCCGTCGGCGGCGCCAAGATGTGCGTGGCCGCCACCGGCGCCTATGCGCGGCTGCGCAAGCAGTTCGGCCTGGCCATCGGCCGTTTCGAGGGCGTGGAAGAAGCCCTCGCGCGCATCGGTGGGCACACCTACGCCGCCACGGCGCTGTCGCGCGCCACCGCCGCCGCCGTTGATCGTGGCGAAAAGCCGGCGGTGCCGTCGGCCATCGCCAAGTATCACGCCACCGAATGGGGCCGCATGGTCGCTTCCGACGCCATGGACGTGCACGGCGGCAAGGGCGTGCAGCTGGGGCCATCCAACTACCTTGGCCGCGGCTGGCAGGGCGTGCCAGTCGGCATCACGGTGGAAGGCGCCAACATCATGACGCGCAGCCTGATGATCTTCGGCCAGGGCGCGATCCGCTGCCATCCGTACGTGCTCAAGGAAATGCAGGCGCTGACCATGACCGACCCGCGCGAGCAGTTGCGTGCTTTCGACAAGGCGCTGTTCGGCCATGTCGGCTTTGGCATCTCCAATGCCGTGCGCTCACTGGTGCTGGGTCTGACCTTCGCCAAGGTCGGCAAGGTGCCGGGCGACGATTACACGCGCCGCTACTACCGCAAGCTCAACCGCTATTCCGCCGCGCTGGCCCTGTGCGCCGACGTGGCCATGGGCGTGCTGGGCGGCAAGCTGAAGTTCAAGGAAAAACTGTCCGCGCGCCTGGGCGACGTGCTCAGCCATCTCTACACCGCCAGCGCCATGCTCAAGCGTTACGAGGATCAGGGGCGGCTTGAATCCGACCGTCCGCTGCTGGCGTGGGCCTTCCACAACAGCGTATGGGAAATGCAGATGGCGCTGGATGGCGTGATCCGCAACTTCCCGGTACGTCCGGTGGCCTGGCTGCTGCACACGCTGGTGTTCCCGTTCGGAC
>DASSBH010000037.1:0-6128 GCA_035698945.1 Oleiagrimonas sp. | reverse complement strand
CGTCGGTGCGCTGATCAAGTTCGTAATGGCAAAGCTGATCCAGGGCACCGGGCTTTCCGGCAGCGACCGCATGCTGGGCATGCTGTTCGGGCTGGCCCGCGGCGTGCTTCTGGTGGCGCTGCTGGTGTTTTTGCTTGGGTTCACGCCGTTTACGCGCGATCCGTGGTGGCATCAGTCGAAGCTGCTGCCGACCTTCATTACGACCGCCGACTGGCTGGGCCAGCATGTGCCCGAGAGCGTGCGCCGCTATCTGCACACGCACAGCCCCTCGCAGCCGCGCATCGACACTAGCCTGCCGAAACCTCTAACGACCGTGTCCGACCGCGTGGTTGGCGCGTTGACCGGCGGAGAACCGGCGGCAGCTTCCACAGCACGTCCCGTTCAGCCGACAAGGCTCGCTCCGGGAGCGCATTCGCGCGATAATTGACGGGTTCCCCAACGGGCTTTTTCATGTGCGGAATCATTGGCATCGTCGGCACCAACAACGTGGCGCCGGCTCTTTATGACGGTTTGACGGTTCTCCAGCATCGCGGTCAGGATGCCGCGGGCATCGCCACTGGCGAGGGTTCGCGGCTGCATCTGCACCGCGGCAAGGGGCTGGTGCGCGACGTGTTCACGCAAAAGGCCATGAGCAAGCTGCTCGGCCGCATCGGTATCGGGCATTGCCGCTACCCCACGGCGGGCGGCGACGAGGAGGCTGGCGAGGCGCAGCCGTTCTACGTCAACTCCCCCTATGGTATCGCCTTTGCCCACAACGGCAATCTGGTCAATACCGAGGCCTTGCGCAGCGAGCTGTTCGAGGAAGACCGTCGCCACATCAACACCGACTCGGACTCCGAGGTACTGCTCAACGTGCTGGCGCACGAGCTGCAGATCCAGGAGCGCATGAGCATCACTCCCGACAACATCTTCAAGGCGGTGGCCGGGGTGCATGCGCGGGCGCGCGGCGGCTATGCCTGCCTGGCGCAGATCGTCGGTTACGGATTGCTGGCGTTTCGCGATCCGCACGGCATCCGTCCGCTGGTGCTGGGCGAGCGCATCTCCGCGCATGGCCGCGAATACTGCGTGGCCTCCGAATCGGTGGCGCTCGACGTACTGGGCTTCAAGCGGCTGCGCGACGTGGCGCCGGGCGAGGCCGTGTTCATCAGCGAAAACGGCCAGATGTCCTCGCGTCTGTGCGCCGAGGGCGCGGTGCATGCGCCGTGCATTTTCGAGTATGTCTACCTGGCGCGTCCCGATTCCATGATCGAGGACGTGTCGGTGTACAAGGCGCGCCTGCGCATGGGCGAGAAACTGGGTGAGAAGATCCTGCGCCAGTGGCCCGATCACGATATCGATTCGGTCATTCCCATCCCCGACACCTCGCGCACTTCGGCCAGCACGCTGGCGCAGGTGCTGGGCAAGCCGTTCCGCGAAGGCTTCGTCAAGAACCGCTACATCGGCCGCACCTTCATCATGCCGGGGCAGGGCGAGCGCGTGAAATCGGTGCGCCGCAAGCTCAACGCCATTGAACTGGAGTTCAAGGGCAAGAACGTGCTGCTGGTGGACGACTCCATCGTGCGCGGCACCACCTCGCGCCAAATCATCCAGATGGCGCGCGAAGCCGGCGCCAACAAGGTCTACTTTGCCTCCGCCGCGCCGCCGGTGCGTTACCCCAACGTCTACGGCATCGACATGCCGGCGGCGTCGGAACTGATCGCCGCCGGGCGTTCGGTCGAGGAAGTGCAGCGGCTGCTGGGCGCCGATCGCCTGATCTACCAGGATCTGGCCGATCTCGAATGGGCCGTGGCCGACGGCAACGAGTCGCTCACGCATTTCGATACGTCGTGCTTCTCCGGCGAGTACGTCACTGGCGTCGATCCGGCCTATCTGGCGCAGATCGAGCTGCTGCGCTCGGACGACGCCAAGGCCCGTCGCCGCAGCGCCTGATGATTTGCGCTGTTGTTGTTTTTTGACGCGGATATACGCGGAAAACGCGGATAGAGCATAAAAGCTCCTGATCAGCCTCATTCGTCAGCCAGGTTTTCTCAAGATTGAAAACCATCCCCACCCAACCCTCCCCTTGAAGGGGAGGGCCACTGCTTGTCTCCTTCCCCTTCAAGGGGAAGGCTGGGATGGGGATGGTTTTGCTCTTGCCGCAACACCTGAATCCAGCCCGCAGGAGGGCGTGTCGCAGCTGAGCTTTGAGGCTGATCAGGTAAAAGCTTTATCCGTGTTCATCCGCGTCAATCCGTGTCCAGGATTTTCCCGATATGCCCCACCTTCACGCCGCCGCCAAACGCATTCTGAACTGCGCCGATCCGGCCGAGAAATGTCGGCTCACGCATGCCGCGTGGCAGGACGTGTTGCAGGGAACACTCAAGGCTGATACCGATGCACCCGCGCCCGAACCCATCGGCGTGCCGGGACGCCCCATGCGGCCGCATCTGGTGCCGCCACGCAATTTGCCCAAGCGTTCGCTGGGCAGCGAAGAAGGCCGCGCCGCCCTGGTGCACGCTGTGGCCCATATCGAATTCAATGCCATCAACCTGGCTTGGGACGCGGTGTACCGCTTCCGTGGCATGCCGAGCGATTTCTACCGCGATTGGACGGCAGTCGCCAACGACGAGGCGCGGCATTTCGCCCTGGTCAGCCAACGTCTCGCCGATATGGGCGTGGCTTACGGCGATTTCGATGCCCACAACGGCCTGTGGGAAATGGCCGAAAAGACGGCCACCCACGACACCGCGCGCATGGCGCTGGTACCGCGCGTACTGGAGGCGCGCGGGCTGGACGTCACGCCCGGCATGATCGAACGCTTCAAAAGCGCCGGCGACACGGCTACCGTGGCCGTGCTGGAAGTGATCCTGCGCGAGGAAGTTGCTCACGTGGAGGCCGGCACGCGCTGGTTCCACTGGTGCTGCAAACGCGATGGTCTGGAGCCGGAGGCAACCTTTCGTCAATTGCTCGGCCAATACATGCGCGGCGCCTTGCGTGGTCCCTTCAATCTGGAAGCGCGCCGCCGTGCCGGCTTTGCCGAAAGCGAGCTGGACTGGCTGCAAACATCGGCTTGACGAGTAGGGCGGGCACTGCCCGCCATCGAATGCCACGCCACGGCGGGCAGTGTCCGCCCTACGCATTACGATTTGATCCGGTGCAATGGTCAACAAACAGGCCCGCAAGGTCGATACAATGGACGCGCGCACGTCCGACCCACACGATCAAGACAACATGAGCGATTCTCCACGCCCCCTCCGTCCTGCTTCCGGCAGCAAGTTCGTCAGCCCGCAAGGCACGCGCGCCGTCCTGGACGGCATCAAGCCGAACAAGCTGAGCGCGGTGCCTGATGCCGAGCGCAAGCCGCCCTGGCTGCGCGTGCGGCTGCCCAGCGGCGCCAAATATCAGGAAGTGATGGATATCGTGCGCACGCACAAACTGTCCACGGTGTGCTCGGAATCGAAGTGCCCGAACCTGGCCGAATGCTGGGGCCGCGGCACCGCCACGTTGATGCTGATGGGCTCGGTATGCACGCGTGCGTGCCGGTTCTGCTCCGTCAACACCGGCAATCCGCAGGGCTGGCTGGATCCGCTGGAGCCACTCAACGTGGCCGATGCGGTGGCGTTGATGGGGCTCAAGTACGTGGTGCTGACGTCGGTCGACCGCGACGATCTGGCGGATTTCGGCGCCGGTCATTACGCCGCCTGCATCAAGGCCATCCACGACCGCACGCCGGAAACCGCCGTCGAGGCGCTGACTCCGGATTTCCAGGGTGTGCACGAACACGTGGCCACGGTACTCGATGCCGGCCTGGCCACCTTTGCGCAGAACGTTGAGACGGTCGAGCGCCTGACCCACCCCGTGCGCGATCCGCGCGCCGGCTACGCACGCACGCTGGACGTGCTGAAGTTCGCCAAAAGCCATGCGCCGAAGACGGTCACCAAGACCAGCCTGATGCTGGGCCTTGGCGAAACCGGCGACGAAATCGACCGCACGCTGGACGACATCCGCGCCGCCGACGTGGACGTAGTGACCATGGGCCAGTACATGCGCCCCACCAAGAATCACCTGCCGGTACAGCGCTTCGTCACGCCGGACGAGTTCAACCGGTACCGTGAAATGGCGCTGGCCAAGGGCTTTCTGGAAGTGGTTTCCGGGCCGCTGGTGCGTTCCAGCTATCGCGCCGAGCGCGTGCTCGAACACAACAACGTGGGACTGGACGCGGCGGTTCTCGAAGGCATTCGCGAGTCCGCCGCCACCATGCGCTGCTGAACTTCAGCCGCCGGGGTTCCACGGCTCAGCATCGTTCAGCATGGCCAGCAGACCGGCATCGTCCAGTCCGGCGAGCTGCGTTTCGCCCTCGGCCAGGTTTTCCGCTCCCAGCAATTGCTGGCGAATGCCGTCGCCCTGCAGGGGGCTGAACACCAGCATGATGTTGCCGTAGGACGCCTCCAGCAGTGCGGCCTGCCAGCGTTTGCCCTGGTTGTCGGTAAAAGTGCGCATGAACATGCTCGGCTGTGTTCGATGCCTGTCAGTGTAATGCGCCAAGCCCACCGCATACTCCCCTCATCCCTCGACTGTAGGAGCGAGCCTGCTCGCGATTGTCGGAAGCTTGCGGCAGCCTCGGACAATCGCGAGCAGGCTCGCTCCTACAGTTTCCGTCCCTCGGGGGCTGGGTCGGCCATATCGCCAAGGCGACCGGCAGCTTCTCCCTGCGGCCAACGTTCGAGGATGGATCGGGCAAGATGACTTGCCAGGTCGCGCATGCCCATGCGCGAAGCGAGATGCGCCAGCATTTCGGTGTCGTCGGGCGCGGCCGGGCTGAAGGCGGGATCGATGTCGCGGCATTCCTGCACCAGACCGAGTGCCCGGCGTGCCTCGCCGTTGGTGCAAAGTTGCGTGATCCAGGCTTGGGCATGATCGAGCAGAACGTCGTTGCGCCCTAGCTTGCGCGCCAGTTCGCGAAACAACAGATGAATGGAGGCCGGCGCCATGCGTTTGCGGATGCGGTCGCGCAGGCGCATGGCAGCCAGTTCGAGATCGTTCTCGGCCAATGCCTTGCATTCGCTTGCCAGCATCTCGTCGGCATCCTGGCCGGCGGCAGACGCCTGCTTGGGTGCGCCGGGCGTCATGCCCAGGCGTTCGCGGTGATGCCAGATGCACAGGCCCATCCAGTGAAAGTTGAGCAAGACCAGGTAGGTGAAGCAGAAACCGAAAACCGGCGGATACAGCAGGCCGGGCAACCATGCACGCATGGGCGGCAGCAGCCAGATGACGGCCAGGATGACGACGTTGCTCAATACGGGGACCAGATAAGCCATGCCGAAACGCTTGACCACTCGTACCCATGTCGCCGGATTCGTGGCCAGAAAGAAGTCGCCATCGAATGCCAGCGACATGACCATTGCCGGCATGACCAGCACGGCGAACGCCAGGGCGGGCCAGAACGCATGCGGTATGGCCATGCCTGCCAGAAGGATCAGGACATATACAAAGGTCACGCCTTTCGGGCTGCCCGTGTGGCTGAGGCTCACCTCCGGCAATTGCGCGTAGCCGTCAGCGGTGGACACCATGCCGTCGATGGCGTAGCCGAAAGCCGCGGCGCACAGAAGAAGCTTGATGGCGAACCCGATCAGCATGGGCAGAAGCGTCAGGTACGAGCACAACGCCAGCGCGATGCATGCGGACAGCCCGCCGCCCGACATCGGATAGCCAAGGCCGCGAAGCAGGCGTTGTCCGAGCGGGAGGTCGACATCGACCAGTTCAGTATGTGCCATGACCTTTCCTGTATTAGCCTTTTGTCAACCTGGTTTTTTTGTCAGCCTGGTTTTCTCAAGCTTGAAAACCATCCCCACCCAACCCTCCCCTTGAAAGGGAGGGCTACCGCTTGTCTCCCTCTGTTTGAAGAGGATGGTTACTGCTTGTCTCCTTCCCCTTCAAGGGGAAGGCCGGGATGGGGATGGTTTTGCTCTTGCCACAACAACTCTCCCGGTGGATGAGGGGCGAATTGCAGCTGAACTTTGAGGTTGATCAGGTGACCTTTTCCCCCAAAAGCTTCACTTTCCCCACAACGGAATGCGACTTGTTCACGGTAGGAGCGAGCCTGCTCGCGATTGTTTGAAGCTTGTGGCAAGTCTTCGACAATCGCGAGC
>DASSBH010000036.1:0-14280 GCA_035698945.1 Oleiagrimonas sp. | reverse complement strand
CTGGACATGTCTGCCGACAAGCTGCTGGCGCAGCTTGGCGAAGCGGGCATGCAGTTCTCCGACCCCGACGAAGTCGTCAGCAATGACGAAAAGTCGAAACTGCTGGACTTTTTGCGCCGTAACCATGGCAAGGGCGACAAGTCCGCGGCCAAGAGCGCCGGGCCCAGCAAAATCACCCTGCGGCGACGCCAGCGCAGCGAACTGAAGGTATCCACGGGCAGTGGCCGCAGCGCCACGTCCAAGACGGTTAATGTCGAAGTGCGCGCCAAGCGCACCTACGTCAAGCGCGGCGCCATGACCGACGACGCCGATGCCATGCAGGAGCGCGAGGAAGCCCAGCGCAAACTGCAGGAAGCGCAGGAGCAGCGTCAGCGCGAAGAGCTCGAGCGCGAGGAACAGAAGCAGCGTCGCGAGGAAACGGCCCGTCAGGAGGTCGAAGCCAAGGCGGCTGAACAGGCGCGCCAGGCCGATGCCGCAGAGGCCAACGAGCCGGCGCCAGCGGCGCCGGAAGAAACCGCGCCCGAATCCGCTGCCGAACCGGCGGAAGAGGCTGCGCCGGCCGACGAAGCCACGAATGAGCCGGCGGCAGAACCCGAAGTCGCGGCAAGCGATACCGGGACTTCCGGCGATCAGGACAAGAGCGCCTGGAGCACGCCGGTCATGCCGCGCCTGCACGAGCGTCGCAAGCGTCGTGAGAAGCCGGCAGTGGCCAAGGAAGCACAGCCGGAAGCTCCGAAAGAGGCGGCTGTCGCCAAGACCAGCCGTGGTGGTGCGCGCCGCGACCGTACGCGCGAACACGAGAAGGGTGAGAACGAACGCGAGAAGCGGTTCGGTTCTGGCAAGCTGCACTTGACCGAAAGCGAGCGGGCCCGCCGCGGCAGTGGCCGCCGGCGCAAGTCCGAAGCTGCGCGTCCGTCGGCGGCTTCCGGGGCACATGGTTTCTCCAAGCCGACCGCACCGGTGGTGCGCGAGGTGTCGGTGGGCGACGCCAACCTGGTCAGTGAGCTGGCCCAGAAGATGGCCGTCAAGGGTGCCGAGGTGGTCAAGGCACTGTTCAAGATGGGCGTGATGGCCACCATCAACCAGACCATTGACCACGACACCGCCGCGCTGGTGGTGGAAGAGCTCGGCCACCAGGTGGTCGAGGCGGAAGAAAAGGGTGCCGAGGCGACGTTGCTGGAGCAGACCGCATCGGCGGACGAGTCCGGCGAGAAGCGGCAGCGTCCGCCGGTGGTCACCATCATGGGCCATGTCGACCACGGCAAGACCTCGTTGCTGGATCACATCCGGCGCACCAAGGTGGCTTCGGGCGAGGCCGGCGGCATCACCCAGCACATCGGCGCCTACCATGTGACCACCGGAAAAGGTGTCATCACTTTCCTGGACACGCCGGGACATGCCGCGTTCACCTCCATGCGTGCGCGTGGCGCGCAATCCACCGACATCGTGATCCTGGTGGTGGCCGCCGACGATGGCGTCAAGCCGCAAACCATCGAGGCCATCGAGCATGCGCGCGCCGCCAAAGTGCCGCTGATCGTGGCCATCAACAAGATCGACAAGTCCGGCGCCAACATCGACAACGTCAAGCAGGGTCTGGCCGGGCACGAAGTGGTACCGGAAGACTGGGGCGGCGATGTCCAGTTCGTGCCGCTGTCGGCCAAGACCGGCGAGGGCATCGACAACCTGCTGGACGCCATTTCGCTGCAGGCCGAAGTCATGGAACTTCAGGCCGTGGTCGACGGCCGCGCCTCGGGCACCGTGATCGAAGCGCGCCTGGAACGCGGCCGCGGTCCCGTGGCTACCGTCCTGGTGCAGCAGGGCACACTGGCGAAGGGCGATTTCGTCGTCTGCGGCGTGGAATACGGCCGCATGCGCGCGTTGATCGACGAAAACGGCAAACAGACCGACAGCGCCGGCCCGTCCATCCCCGTGCAGGTTCTCGGTCTGTCCGGCGTGCCGGATGCCGGTGACGACTTCGTGGTCGTGGCCGACGAGAAGCTGGCCAAGCAGGTGGCCGAGGAGCGCGCCCAGCGTCGTCGCGAAACTCGCTTGGTGGGCAAGGCCAACCGGCTGGAAGACATCATGGCGCAGATGGGCCAAAGCGAGGCCCAGCAGGTGCTCAACATCCTGGTCAAGGCGGATGTGCAGGGTTCGGCCGAAGCGTTGCGCGAATCGCTCAGCGAAATCGGCAACGAGATGGTCAAGGTCAATGTGGTGGCTTCCGGCGTCGGCGGCATCACCGAGTCCGATGCGACACTCGCCTCGGCTTCCAAGGCGCTCTTGATCGGCTTCAACGTGCGTGCCGACGCCTCGGCGCGCAAGGTGGTCGAGACCAACGGCGTGGATCTGCGCTATTTCTCGATCATCTACGACGTGATCGACCAGGTGACCCAGGCTGCCACGGGTCTGCTCGGCAACGAAATCCGCGAGGACATCATCGGCATCGCCGAAGTGCGCGACGTGTTCCGCAGCTCCAAGTTCGGCGCCGTGGCCGGTTGCATGATCGCCGAGGGCGTGGTCAGGCACAACAAGCCGATCCGCGTGCTGCGCGACAACACCGTGATCTTCGAAGGCGAGCTGGAATCGCTGCGCCGGCACAAGGACAACGTCGAGGAGGTGCGCGCCGGTACCGAATGCGGTATTGCCGTCAAGCAGTACAATGACGTCAAGCCCGGCGACCAGATCGAGTGCTTCGAGCGCGTCGAAGTGGCGAGGAGCCTGTAAACGATCATGCCTTCACGAGACTTCAAACGCATTGACCGCATCAATGCCGAGTTGCGACGTGAACTGGGTCAGCTCGTGCACGCCGCCGTGCGCGATCACGGGCTGCCCCCGGTCAGTGTCAGCGACGTCGAAACCACCAGTGATCTCGATGTCGCCACGGTGTGGGTGACCACGCTCGACCCGGAGCAGGCCACCGAGGCCGTTGCCGCCCTGCGCGACATGAGCCGCGAATTGCGCCGCGAGCTGTCGCGCAGCATCCGTCTGCGTCGTGTTCCCGAGCTGCGTTTCAAATACGACAGTTCGGTGGATCGGGGCGAGCGGATCGAGTCGCTGTTGCGTCAGGAAAAAGATACGGGGCGGTTGTAGGGCTCACACCCCGTCATTCCGGCGAAGACGATACGTAGGGCGGGCACTGCCCGCCGCCCACACACCGATCACCGGCATTTTCGGCGAGCACTGCCCGCTCTACCCATCATGTCCCGCAAACTTCGACGCCCCGTTCACGGCATCCTGCTGCTCGACAAGCCCCAGGGCCTGAGTTCCAACCAGGCCTTGCAGGCCTGCCGTCGCCTGTTCCAGGCCGCCAAGGCCGGACATACCGGCAGCCTGGATCCCATGGCCACCGGCCTGTTGCCGCTGTGTTTCGGCGAGGCGACCAAGGTGGCCGGCCTGCTGCTGGGGTCGCGCAAGGCCTACATGGCCGAATGCAAGCTCGGCGAAACCACCCGAACCGACGATGCCGAAGGCGAAGTGCTGGCGCAGCGCGAGGTGCCGGTATTGGATGCCGACGCCATCGAACAGGCCTTGCAGCGTTTCATCGGCACGATCGATCAGGTGCCGCCGGCCTTTTCCGCACTCAAGCGCGATGGCGTGCCCATGTACGTGCGGGCGCGGCGCGGCGAGGAGGTGGTGATGTCGGCGCGCCAGGTGCAGATTGACGATATCACCCTGCTGTCATGGCAAAAGCCGTTTTTGCGCCTGCGCGTGACTTGTGGATCAGGCACTTACATACGCTCCCTCGCGCGGGATCTCGGCGAAGCACTGGGCTGCGGCGCCCATCTGACCGCGCTGCGGCGCGAGTGGGTGGATCCGTTCACACAGCCGGTCATGCACACGCTCGACGCGCTCGAAAACATGACGCTCCAACAGCTTGACGACCTGCTGCTACCGGTGGACGCGGGTCTGGAAGCCATGCCGCCCGTGCATCTGGACGCGGCCGCCAGCCAGGCGCTGGCCCATGGGCAAAGCGTGCCGATGGATCTAGTGGAAGGACGCTATCGGGCCTATGCCCAGGGTGGGAATCTTCTGGCCTTGGCTGAAATACGCCAGGATGGCCGCCTGCATGTGCTGCGAGGCTTCCATTTGCCGGAAAACGGCCCCGAACAGGCGTGAAACTGGCGCAAAAGCGCAAAGACGGCTTGTTGTCGCTACCCTTGCGCCGGTACAATTGCTGCTTTCCCAGTGAATTGCATTGGCTATCACGGGGTTTGCACAGGTTCATTCGAGGGTGAATCCGCGCAAGCCTCGTGCTTATTGTTTTTTTGAGGAAATCAACATGTCTCTGACGGCTGAACAGACCAGCAAAATCATTGCCGACTACGGTCACGCATCCAACGACACCGGCTCCCCCGAGGTGCAGGTGGCGCTTCTGACGGCGCGCATCGCGCACCTTACCGAACACTTCAAGAGCCACAAGCAGGATCACCATTCCCGCCGCGGCCTGCTCAAGCTGGTCAACCAGCGCAAGCGCCTGCTCGGTTATCTGAAGAAGAGCGACAGCAGCCGGTATCAGACGCTGATCGAACGCCTCGGCCTGCGCCGTTGATCCCTGGTCGAGGAGAATTGAAGATGGCGAAAGTAACCAAGTCGTTCCAGTACGGCAAACACGAAGTCAAGCTGGAAACGGGCGAAATCGCCCGTCAGGCCTCCGGCGCCGTCATGGTGTCCATGGGCGCCACCACCGTGCTGGTGGCGGTGACCGCGGCCAACAAGATGCGCGAGGGGCAGAGCTTCTTCCCGCTCACCGTCGACTATGTCGAGAAGTTCTATTCCGCCGGTCGCATTCCCGGCGGTTTTTTCAAGCGTGAAGGCCGTCCGACCGAAAAGGAAACGCTGACCTCGCGTCTGATCGATCGTCCGATCCGCCCGCTGTTCCCCGACGGCTTCAAGAATGAAGTGCAGGTCGTGGCCACCGTGATGTCGATGGATCCGGAAATCGACGGCGACATCCCGGCCCTGATCGGCGCCTCCGCCGCGATGGTTCTGGCTGGCGTCCCGTTCAAGGGCCCCATCGGCGCCGCCCGCGTCGGCTACGCCAACGGCGAATACCTGCTCAACCCGACCGCCAGCGAGCTGGAAGGCTCCGAGCTGGATCTGGTCGTCGCCGGCACCGCCAACGCTGTGCTGATGGTGGAATCGGAAGCCAAGCTGCTGTCCGAGGACGTCATGCTGGGCGCGGTGATGTTCGGCCATCGCGAGATGCAGGCCGCCATCAACGCCATCAACGAACTGGCTGCCGAAGCCGGCCGCAAGGACTTCCATTGGGAAGCGCCTGCCGCCGACACCGCACTGGAAAGCGCCGTCAAGAATGCCGTCGGCAACCGTCTGGCCGAAGTGTTCCAGATCAAGGACAAGCTTGAGCGCCGCGACGCCATGTCGGCCCTGGAGGCCGAGGTGAAGGCTTCGTTGGCCGAGCAGGCCGAGGCCAACGGCTGGAACGATGCCGCCATCGGCGACGTGTTCGGCGACATCGAATACCACACCCTGCGCGACGGCGTGCTCAAGACCAAGCAGCGCGTCGACGGCCGCGGCCTGGAAGACGTGCGCCAGATCACCGTGCGCACCGGCGTGCTGGATCGCACCCACGGCTCGGCCCTGTTCACGCGCGGCGAAACACAGGCCATCGTGTCGGTCACCCTGGGCACCAAGCGCGACGCACAGATCATCGACGCGCCGGCCGGCGAATCCAAGGATCCGTTCCTGTTCCATTACAACTTTCCGCCGTACTCGGTGGGCGAAACCGGTCGCGTCGGCAGCCCCAAGCGCCGCGAGATCGGCCATGGCCGCCTGGCCAAGCGCGGCGTGCAGGCCGTCAAGCCGGACATGGACGCTTTCCCGTATGTGGTGCGCGTGGTTTCGGAAATCACCGAATCCAACGGTTCCTCGTCAATGGCTTCCGTGTGTGGTTCCTCGCTGGCCATGATGGACGCCGGCGTGCCGCTGTCCGCCCCGGTGGCCGGCATTGCCATGGGTCTGGTCAAGGAAGGCAACGACTTCGTCGTGCTGACCGACATCCTGGGTGACGAGGATCACCTGGGCGACATGGATTTCAAGGTTGCCGGTACCTCCGAAGGCGTGTCCGCGCTGCAGATGGACATCAAGATCGACGGCATCACCGAAGAAATCATGAAGACGGCGCTGGCCCAGGCCAAGCGTGGTCGTCTGCACATCCTCGGTGAAATGGCCAAGGTGCTGGATACGCCGCGCGAGGAAATGAGCGAGTACGCCCCGCGTCTGCTGACCATCAAGATCCATCCGGACAAGATCCGCGAAGTCATCGGCAAGGGCGGCAGCACCATTCGCTCCATCACCGAAGAAACCGGCGCCACCATCGACATCAGCGACGACGGCACCGTGGTCATCGCCTCGGTCAACCGTCAGGCCGCCGATGCTGCCAAGCACCGCGTCGAGCAGATCGTGGCCGATGTCGAGCCGGGCCGCATCTACGAAGGCAAGGTCGCCAAGCTGATGGACTTCGGCGCATTCGTCACCATCCTGCCGGGCAAGGACGGTCTCGTGCACGTCTCGCAGATTTCCAACGAGCGTGTCGAGAAAGTCTCCGACTACCTCAAGGAAGGCCAGACGGTGAAGGTCAAGGTGCTGGAAGTGGACAAGCAGGGCCGCATCCGCCTGTCCATGAAAGCCGTGGCGGAAGACGAAGCCGCCAGCGCCTGAGCGTAGCGACAACGCAGGCTTGTTTCTGCATGAAAAACCCGGCGCTGCAACGCGCCGGGTTTTTTGTTGCCTGAACCCGTAGGCGGGCACTGCCCGCCCTACTCGTGGAATGGGACAGACATCCCGCACCGTCATCCGAATTTCAGCCAACCCGCGAGTACCGCAAGACCGACCATCATCCACACCACGTAGTCGGTGACCCGGCCACTGTGGAGGATTTGCATCGCCTTGAACGGCGCCGCTTCGATTCCCGCCATTCGCCGCGCGATCCATCGCGTCGGTCGCCTGCGCAGCAGCGATATCGCGGGAATGATGATCGTGAGTGCGAAGGTCATCGCTGCCTCCAGCATGTCGCTCTGCGGGGGCGGGAATTGGCCGGGCACCAGCCCCGCCGCAGCGTGATGAAGAAACGACTTCACAAGATCGGCCGGCAGCAACGCGATCATGAGCAGCACCGCGCACGGCAGCAGCATCAGCCACAATGGACGATTGCCTTTCTCGTGTTCGCGCTCGGTGGGTGCGGTCAGCTCCACGGCGGGCACGCCGCTGCAACCCAGAAAGATGCGGCCCGCCGTGCGCAATACCGCCGCGCCGGTCAGCGCGGTGCCGACGACCATTGCGGCCAGCGCCGCCGTACCGGGGGCGCCCTCGTGCATGGAGCCCGTCGCATCATGCAGCAGCCCCCAAGGCAGTCCGCCGAGCAACAGACCCGCCACACCCATGGCAATGCCGACTGGCCACATGCGACGTCCTTCGCCGTACAGTTCGAGTTCGTCCACCGAATCGAAGCGCGCAAGGAAGATGCCGGCGATCATGAACAGTGTGCCTTTCACCAGCCCGTGGCCAACAAGGTAGATCAGGAATCCTTCCGTGCCGACGGCGCTCACCGAAGCGACGGCAGTCAGCATGATTCCGAGATGCGAGATGGTGGAAAACGCCAGCAGCCGCTTGAGGTGCCGCTGTGCCCACGCCATCAGGCCGCCGATCAAGGCGGTGGCGAAGCCTAGCCAGAACAACCCCACATGCACCAGCATCATCACTTGCGCATCGCCGACGAAGACAATCGCGACCAGTTTCAGCAGACCGAACAAGCCCAGACTCACCATCACGCCGGAAAAAATCACCGACACCGGACTTGGCGCGACCGCGTGCGCGTCCGACAGCCACATGTGGAAGGGCACGATGGCCGCCTTGGTCAGGAGCGCCGCCGCGATCAGACAGAAGCCGCCGGCGATCACTGGATCCGGCGGCACGGACGCGATGATGTGCCCCATGGTGACGAAATCGAGCGTGCCCGTACGCGCGTACAGCAGGCCCACCCCGGCAAGCATCAGAAAGCTGCCGAGCGCGTTGGTGATGGTGAAATTGAACGCGCCCTCCAGCGAACTTTTTCCCAGCGGATAGGCGGTCAATGCGAATGCCGCGATGCCCATCAGTTCGAACCACACGAACAAATTGAACAGGTCGCGAGTCAGGCAGAAGCCGATCATCGCCGCCAAAAACAGCAGCATCAGCACGTGAAAGTGCGCGTGTATATGGTCGAAATAACCCCAGGCAAACACGAAGGTAGCCGCGAACAGCAGTGCGCAGAAGGCGGCCACCGAAGCGCTTGCCGGATCCACCGAGAAGGCGATACCCAACACCACGCCCGGCTTGCCGGAAACTTCCGGCGTCCACGCGCCGAACCAATGCACGATCGGGCCATGCATGGCCTTGGCGGCCAGCCACCCGCACAACGCCACCAGCGCAAGCGAAACGATCACCGCGGTGACATCGGCGCTGCGTGGCGGAAGCCAGTGCGACAGCGCCAGCATCAGGAACGCGATGGCGAGCGGCGCCAGTACCGCCAACGGCGCGAGTTGGTGCGCAAGCGGCATCGAGGATTCCTACTCGCTCGGTCGCAACGGCCGCAGGTGTTGCGGATCCAGCGTTCCGCGCCGCTTGTGGACCTGCAGGGCAATGGCCAGCAGCAGCGCGGTCATCGCCGCGCTCACCACGATGTCGGTCAGCACCAGCGCCTGCATCACCGGATCGACCGCAGGCGTGCCGGGAGGGTGGTCGTAGAAGATCGGCGGCCCTGCGCCCCAGCGATAGCCGATGCCGAGCAGCAACACATAGGTTGACGACTGGCATACGGTCAGGCAGCCGATCATGTGCACGTAATGCCGCGAGGTGACGACGCCGTAGATGCCCACGCCGAACAGCCATGCGGCGACACACCATGCCAGTACGTTCATTCGTCCTCCTCGTCCTCGATGTCGCCGGTTTCAGGCGCGCGCGTTTCTTCCATGAATTCCAGCAACAGCACGCCGAAACCACCTACCACCGCGACGCCGACTGCCATGTTCACGATGACCATCAGACCGCCGGAATAGAGATCCTTCCAAGTGCCCAGCGGCAATACGTTCTGCCCGGCGGCGTATCCGAGTGCCAATGGAATGATCATCGCCAGCGCGAACGCCAACCCGCCAAAACCTTCCACGGCCACCAATACTTCCGAATGCATCACGCGCCGCCACACCGAATAGCCTTCGCCGAGATAAATGAGGACGAAACCGGAAGCGACGATCGCGCCGCCCTGGAAGCCACTGCCTGGAGTCACTGTCCCGTGCAATGTCAGGGACAGGCCGAACAGGAACAGCACCGTCGCGATCAATCGACAAATCAACACCGTTGCATCGGTTCGTTCGAGCCATTCGCGTCCCGGAAGGTGCCCGGCGCGTTCGGCGATGTCCTCGCCACGTCGACCGCGCAGCAGAACCACCGTGGCGGTAACAGCGCAGATCAACATGCTCTCCTCGCCGAGGGTATCGATGCTGCGGATGTCGAAGTTCACCGCCGATACCATGTTGGATACGTTGCGCAGCGTTGGCGTCAGCGCATTGACGGCATGGCCGTATTGCGACAGCGGATCGCCGAAAGCAGGCAGCGCCAGGATCACATGCCCCGCCGCGATCGTCAGCACGATCAACGCGGGTATCAGCAATGCGAGCCTCCACAATTGTGTCATTGGCGGGCCTTGTGCAGCGCGACGGCAGCCAGCGTGATAAGGAACAGCAGCGGCACGATCACCGCGCTCACTGCGAGTTCCGAATACGCCACGTCCGGCGCCTGCAGGACGAAAAACAACAAGGCCAACACCACGCCGTTGCCGCCCAACGCATAGATTTGTCGCCTCGGCACGCGCGAGGTCACCACCAGCAAGCCCGACAAGGCGCTGGTCACCAGCATGATGCCGATCAACCAGCTCATGATTGCTCCTCGCCACGCAACCGCAGTGCGCGCGCAATCGCATGCGAGAGCAATGCGCCAGCGGATAAGACCACCAGCCAGATCAGCACGCACTGAAAGGTGCGCGGCGTCAATCCGTCGTGGATCACGACCGCCGCGGTAATCGCGCCGCCGCCGACCAGATTGAAGAAGGTGATCGCATGCAAACGGTCGTAACCGGAGCGCAGTCGGAAGAAGGCCAGTGCCATGATCCATGCGCTCAACACCGCGAGTGCGAGCAGCGCGTCGATGGCAATGCTCATAGCCAACGCTCCCGGAACAGTACCAATACCAGGGCTCCTGGCAGCGTCAGCAATGCCAGCGCCAGCGCGAGACCCCACGAAGACGGCTGTGCCAGCACCAGATCCAGCACGACGAACTCGAATACCGCCAAGGAGGCGACGAATTCGAACGCCACCAATCGCCCCGACGTGCCGCCCCGGCCAGCCGCGATCACCACGGCAATCAGCGGCGGCAGCAGACCAATCGCGGCGAGCGACCACGCACTCATGAGTTCAGCCATCGTGGGTCGCGCGAGGAGTTTTGAGGAAGGATCGCGTGCATCAGGACACAATTTTTTTCGAGCGGTGCGCGCACCACGAAATTGTCCGGTCCAAGCGATGCGATCAATACGGCCGACGCGCGCCGTGCGCCGTCGCAGGCGTTTTCTTCCTGACCTCGTTGAAAACGAATATCGAGAAGATGTCCGGGCGATCGACCCAACAACGCGGCCTTCACAAAAACGGGAAAGGTCTTGGCAATCGCAGGCCCGAGCGCAGCGGTAGCCTTCGCCCACTCACGCGCATGAGACAGCGACATGGCGAAATCCTGATGTCCACAGCGTCGGATCGTGTAGGCCCAGTACCACATGCCGCTCGCGACACCCACTGCGGTAAACCATTCGTGCGGGCTCTTTACCTGACTCGCGAACAGCAGATAGCCGCCGCAGGCGGCACACCAGGTCGTGCATCTTGCGAGCCATGTCATTTCAACATTCCGTCCAGGGCCGACGGCGACGTTCGACATACTGCGCGGCTGCCGCTGAACCTCGCCTGCAAAACGTGAGCACGGCTCATGTTTATGACATGTGATTTCGGACGGATTCACGGCTCGTGCGGAAGAATGATTTGCATCGTGCGACTACGCGCGATGCACGCCGGAACCTGGCGTCAGAGCATCGCAAATCGCGTTGAAGCCGCCCAGCCGGAGAAGCCCGCATGAGCATGATGAGCATGAGATTGAACGGTTCCAACGAAGACATCGACATGATGCTGGATGTCTTGCGTGGATCGCCGGGCGTCGACAGCGTTGTGGAAATGGGTGTCTCCGATATTCCGCAGATGCCCGAAGATTCAAGCTCGGCGGATTTGCCGAGCGATACGCGTGCCAGCGCCCGTGAGGTGGAGGTGCACGCGGTCAACGAAGCTGCATCGGACAATGTGCGCAATCGCGTGGAAATCGCTGCGCGCGAGACGGATGTCCTGGTCGAGTGGCTGGAGCCATTTTGACGTCTCCGTGCTCGATCCCATGAACTGATGAGCAAACCGCCCCTGTCCACGTTGCAGCAGCGCAACCGCAAGCGTGCGCGCAAGCACGGACTTCGTTACGCCACGGACAATGAGCCGGGGATTGCGCGACGTCGCGCCGGCAAGGGTTTCGTCTATGTCATGCCCGATGGCGAGCGCGTTCGCGACGAGGCGACGCTTGAGCGCATCCGAAAGCTGGCGGTACCGCCCGCATACACCGACGTGTGGATCTGCAACGACCATCGCGGCCATATGCAAGCGACGGGTCGCGATGCGCGTGGTCGAAAGCAATATCGCTATCACGCCGGCTGGCGCGACGATGGCGATACAAGAAAATATCGGCGACTGGTGCGGTTCGGCGAAGCGCTGCCCGCACTGCGCGCGCAACTGCAACGCGACCTCGCCCGCCAGGGTTTGCCACGCGACAAGGTGCTGGCGGCCATGATCCGGATGATGATGATTACCAGCATGCGTATCGGCGGCGCCGCCTATGCACGCGACAATCATTCGTATGGATTGACCACGCTGCAATCGCGGCACGTCACGGCAAGTCGCGACCATGTGATATTCCGCTTCCGCGGCAAGGGTGGCAAGAGCCATGTGGCGAAGCTGACCAATCGGCGACTGATACGGATCGTGCGTCAATGCCTGAAACTTCCCGGGCGCGCATTGTTCCAGTACGAAGAGGAAGGCGAAGTGCGGCGCGTCGATGCAAGGCAGTTCAATGAATATTTGCGCACGGTCATGGGAAGTTCTTTCAGCGCCAAGGATTTCAGAACCTGGACGGGCACCCTGACCGTGATCGCACTTCTCGCGCGCACGCCATTGCCCGACCGCGGAGGCAAGCGCGCTGAACGCGCGGCCATCGCCGAGGCCATCGCGGCAGCAGCGGAACATCTCGGCAACACGCCAGCCATTTGCCGCAAGGCCTACGTTTATCCCGAGGTGCTGGAAGGATGGCGTTCGGGCGCCTTGCAACGGTCAGTGCCGGCCACGGCGCCCACGGGCTCGCGACAGCTGGAAAAGGCGGCATTGCGTTTTGTCAGGCGCTGCCTCGCCCAATCGGATTGACACGTAGATTGGGTTTTTGCTCCTTCCCCCTCAGGGGAAGGGCATGTCGCGCAAGTGGATCGTTTGGCAGTTCAGCCTGTCGGACCGGCCATTTCCTTGAGCGTCTGCTCCATCGATTTCACGCCATACGGATAAAATTCGGATTTGTCGTCCGCGTCCCATGCGCGCTTCAACTCCGGATCGCCAAGATCCCAGTCGCGACGTATCTCGCGGGTGAGCTTGCGCAGTGCCTGATGCAGTTCCGCGGTGGATGGACGCCCCCAGTAGTAATAACCGTTCCAGATGTCGTGGATCTGAAGTGCCGGCCCCAGCAAAAAAGTATGCGGAATCATCGGCTTGTGCGTGGGGTCGGTGTATTCGAGAATGTCCAGTTCGTCGCGCACCTGCTTTTTCTCGTCGTAGAGGAACGGGTAGTGCGCACCAAGCTGCTGGCGCAGGTTGTTAGTGGTATGCCAGTCGTCGGTCGTGATGACGACGAGGTGGCAACTGCCGACAACCAGCTGCGGATGGAAGCGCGTCAGCGCCTTCAACTGCTCGCGATCCTTGGGGCAGAAGAAACCGCGGATCAGCACCAGCAGCATCGGATCCTGCTCGCCTTGCAGCTCCGACAGGCGACGCGTTTTTTTGGTGTGATCGGGAAGTTTGAAGTCCGGAAACTTTTGGCCAATGGCGATTTTTTCATTCATGTTCATTTCCTCAGATGAGTCAACGTTCGAGGTTGTGCAGAACCGCTTCCAGATCCTGTTTGACAGTCGTGAATCCGTCCCAGGGATCGGTGCGCAGGCTCGCAAGCCTGCGTCGGGTGGAGTGGATGTCGTAATCGTGGCCGCTTTTCAATTTGCCGAGTTCCGACCAGCGCAGCGGAACGGCGACCGGGGCTCCATTGCGGGCACGCAATGAATAGTTGGCGATGCTGGTTGCGCCGCGGCTGTTGCGCAGATAGTCGATGTAGATGCGTTTGCGTCGCATCCGTTTGCTGGCGGTCGCGACATACTCGACCGCGTTGAGATCCGCGACGGATTTGGCAAAGCCCTGGGTGAAATCCTTGGCCAGTTTCCAAGGGCAGGGTGGATCCAGCGGTGCCACCACATGCAGCCCCTTGCCACCCGTGGTGCGGACAAACGATGTCAGGCCTGCCTCTTTGAGCAGCTTTCGCAGCAGGCGCGCCGCGGCGACAACGCGTGGCCAGTCGACATCCTCGCCCGGATCAAGATCGAAAACGATGCGGTCGGCGCGATCCGGATCCCGGCGTGTGCTGCCCCAGGGATGGAACTCGATCGTGCCGAACTGGACAAGTTCCACGATGCCCGAGGCATCCTTTGGATAAAGGTAGATCGCCCCCGAGCCGGACTCCTCCTTGAGTTTGACAGTGCCGATCCGATCCAACCCATCCATGTAGTGCTTCTGGAAAAAGCAGGGCTTGGCAATGCCTGATGGGCAGCGAAGCAACACGACTGGCCGGTCGATGACGTCCGGCAGAAAGTGCTCCATGATCGCCGTGTAGTAATCGACCACATCCTGTTTGGTCAGGCTCATGTCCGGATAGACGACACGGCCGGGATGAGTGATATGGACTGTCATATCGGCGGACTCGGATTTGGCTGTACGGCGCGCAGGTACATGATCGGCGTCGCGAAGATCGGCGGGGGACTTGTCCTGACGCAGAGTTTTCAGCGAGGGCTGTCGCAACAATCCGCGATCACTGATGCCTCGGTAATACACTTCCGCCACTGCA
>DASSBH010000035.1:0-20518 GCA_035698945.1 Oleiagrimonas sp. | reverse complement strand
TTTGACTGCCGGCGTGCAGGCTTCCAGTACGGCATCCGCGTCCAATGCAAAACGGTCATCGAGCGGTACTCGAACGATGCCCGCGCCCTGCACAGCGGCACACACGGCGTACATGCCGAAAGTCGGCGGGCAGATCGCGATGGCGTCCAGACCCGGTCGACAGAAGGCGCGCACCAGCAGATCCATGGCTTCGTCGCTGCCGCGTCCGAGCAGGATCTGGTCGTCATCCACACCGTACAGATCGGCCAGCCGCCTGCGCAGTTCGAGCGGTTGCGGTTCGGGATAACGATTCAGTCCCTGCACCTCTCCGCCTTGTGCCGGCCATGGTGATTCATTGGCATTGAGCATCACGGCAGCCGCGCCCGCTTCCATCCGCGCGGAGGAATACGGCGTCAGCGCCCGTATCTCGGGACGAGCCAGATCAAGCACGCTCATGCGTCGCGCCCCCAAGTTTCCAGCCGCAACGACACGGCGCGTGCATGTGCATCGAGCCCTTCGGCCTTGGCCAACGTGACGGCGCACGGACCGATCGCGCGCAAGCCTTCGGCGCTCAACTCCTGCACCGTGATGTATTTGCGAAAGCTGTCCACCGACAGTCCGCTCAGCGCGCGCGCGTGGCCGTAGGTCGGCAGCACGTGGTTGGTGCCGCTGCAATAGTCGCCGACCGATTCGGGCGACAAGGCGCCAAGGAACACCGAACCGGCATGTTCGATCCTGTCCAGCAACGCGCGCGGATCGCGCACATGCAGGATCAGGTGTTCCGGCGCATAGGCATTGCTGACTTCCGCCGCCTGGACCAACGAATCGACCCGGATCAGACGACTTGCCGCCAGCGCACGGCGGGCGATGTCGGCGCGCGGCAACGATTGCAGTTGTACTTTCACCACGTCGGCCACGGCATCCGCCAAGGCCGCTGCATCGGTCAGCAGGATCACCTGCGAATCGGGGCCATGCTCGGCCTGCGACAGCAGGTCGGCTGCCACGAAACGCGGGTCGGCGTCGACATCGGCAATCACCAGCACTTCCGACGGCCCCGCCGGCATGTCGATGGCCGGGCCGCCCGGCTCCGCGGCAGCCTGACGCTTGGCCTCGGTCACCCAGGCGTTGCCGGGGCCGAACAATTTGTCGCAGGCGGGCACGCTTTCGCTGCCCCAGGTCATGGCGGCGATGGCCTGCGCCCCGCCCAAGAGAAACACCCGATCGATACCGCATTGACGCGCTGCATACAACACTGCCGGATCCACGCTGCCATCGGTCTGCGGCGGCGAACACAACACCACTTCGCGACACCCGGCCAGCTTCGCCGGCACGCCCAGCATCAGTACCGTCGAAGGCAACGGCGCGCTTCCGGCGGGCACGTACAAACCCACGCGGGCGATGGCGCGAGGCAGGCGTTCGCAGATCACTCCCGGCGCGGTTTTGACACGGATCGGCCCTTGCATCCCGGCACGATGAAACTGCTCGATACGCGCCGATGCCTCGGCGATGGCTTGTTTGAGTGCAGGCGGCAACATGCGCTCGGCTGCCTCGAAGGCTTCGTCGTCGACAGCCAGCGACGACACGCGGCAACCATCGAATTGCTCGGTCAATTCACGCAACGCGGCATCGCCGCGCGTGCGAACCGCCTGCATGATCGCCGCGACCTTCGCGGCACGTTCGCGATCATGTGCCTGCGCCGGGCGTTGCAATGCCTCGCGCTGTTCGGTTGCGCTCATGGAGGGCCAATCCAACAACCTCATGACGGCCTTGCCGGAAATCGCATTCAGGGCATTCATGCCAGCATCTTCTCCACCGGCAGCACCAGCATGGATTGCGCGCCGACACGACGCATGGCTTCCAGCTCCTGCCAGTCCACGCGGCCATTGCAGACGGCCTGCAAGGCGATACGGTCGGGCTGGCCCTCGATGGGCGTGACCATGGGGTTGATGCATCCCGGCAGCAATCCCGTGATGTCCTGAAGCGCATGACGCGGCGCCTGCAACATCACCAGTCGCGACTCGCGCACGTTGAGCACGCCATCCAGACGCCGGAGCAGCAGGTTCATCAAATCGCCCCGCTCGTCGGTCGGCACGGCATCCGGGCCGGCCAGCACCGCCTCGCTTTCCAGCACGACGACCGCCTCGCTCAGCTGGTTGGCCACCAACGTGGCGCCGCTTTGCACCAGATCGCAGATCAGATCCGCCGTACCCAGACGCGGGGCAATTTCCACCGATCCGGACAGCGTGACGATCGCGGCATCCACACCCTCCTGATCCAGCCACCGACGCAACAGGTGCGGATAGCTGGTGGCGATGCGGCGTCCAGCCAACTGCGCCGATCCCTGCCAAGTTTCTTCGCGCGGCAAAGCCAGCGACAGGCGACACTGGCCGAAGCCCAAGGCGCGCCAGTCGCGCAATGGCGATGCCTCGGGGTGTTCCAGCTTGTACTCGTCGAGCACATTGCGACCGACGATGCCCAGGTCGCAGGTGCCCGAGGCGAGCAGACCGGGGATGTCGTCGTCGCGCACCAGCAGCAGGTCGATGGGCAGGTTTTCCCCGAAACAGAACAGCTTGTCGCGGCTGTCTCGGAACACGAGACCGCAACGAGCGAGCAGATCCCGCCCCGCCTCGCTCAGACGCCCGGATTTTTGCGCGGCGATGCGCAGGCGGTCACGCGTTTTCATGCTTTGGTTCCTGTTTTCCGGACACCGCGTTTGCGCGACGCGACGGCTTTCAGGGCCTTCTGATAGCCGCCGTTGCCTTCATTGAGAAAGCGAGCCACGCGACCGATGGTGGTGATGCTGACGCCGGTCTGGTCGTGGATGTCTCGGTAAGGCACACCCTCCAGAATGAACGGCACCACGCGCCAGCGGTCGATCAATGCTTCCATTTCCGCCGGAGTGCACAAGTCGCGCAGGAAGGCACGCATGTCCGGGACGGTGTCGAGCGCCAGCAACGCCCGGCAGAGGTTTTCCTCGCTGGTGGCCGGGACCGCATCCGGTTCAATCATTCGTCGTTTCATGATGTCAATGTATTAACGCACTATTACATTGGATGACATTCTAAGTCGAGTTCGACAGGCAAGCAAGCACCTGTCATCCTCGGTTTGGCAGTGACAAGGAAAGACGTTGCGACCGTTCAGGAGGTGCAGCATCATGGCAAGGCACGCTTTCCACATTCGATGTCCATACTGGCACCAGGAGGGCATCCAAAGGAGGTTTTCATGCGTACCATGTGCGTCTGTCTCGCCGTGCTTTTGTTCGTCCTGGTCAGTGACCCGATCCAGGCAAAATCGACTGCGGCGTCCACTTCCACGCGCCACTCCGTGCTGAAGCTGCTTGTGCCCGGCACGAGCGTGGGCGGAGGCATCATCATCGCATTGAAGCCCAACATCGATATGGGAAAGCCCTTGCCCCGGTTTTCCTTGCCGCTGGTATCTGGCGGCAAAACAAATCCCGCATCGATCAAAGGCGCAACCACACTGGTGGACTTCTTCTTTTCCGGGTGCGCCGGCTGTATCGAGGAGTTGCCAGCCCTGAATGCCTATGCGGCGAGTCATCCGCACATGCATTTTTTGGCCATCACTTACGACGACGCCAACACGGCCAAGATCTTCGTGAACAAGCGGCATTTTGCTTGGCCCGTGGCTTACAACGGTCAGGCTTACCTCGATCAATTGAAGGTTTCCGTCTACCCGACCCTGTTGCTGCTTGACGCCAACGGCGATGTTCGCGCCATGCATATCGGCAGCATGCCATTCGACTCGCCTCCGCCTTCCAATGGCAAGCTCGCCATGCCCGACGTCAAGGCCATCAAGACATCACAGGTGAAGTGGCTGGATCATTGGGTCGGGCAGCATATGGCGTCCAGCACCTCAACTCAAAGGCCGTAGCTCAACAAACAATCTGGTTCATCCATCTCAAAAGACCATCACGTGATCGACCAGGTAGCGGCCATCGCGTTGCACCAGCACCAGCTCGGCGACGAACTCGCCGGACGCCTTGGTGAATCCCTGACGCCAGACGACCGCGATCGAATCCGGTCGTCTGAAGATGGCGACCCGTTCGCGCTTGGCAAAGAAGCCGCGTGCGCTTTGGTATTCGGCGCAGATGCACTTGAAGGCGTCTTCGGACAACACGCCTCTGAGACGCTCGGTGAAATCGCGTATGTGCGCCGGGTAATCGATGGCGGTGGAAGCGTCCATCAGATGATCCATGATGGGGTCGACCACTGCCATGATTTCGGCATCCGATTTTTGAACCAGATCCATGCCGCCTCCCGAAACTAGAACTGGCTGAATGCGCCCTCGGCCACCAGTTGGCAGGCGGTCTGCACGTCCTGATCCATGGCGCGGTCGCGGCGCATGAAGTCGATGTGTTCGCGCAAGGTGGCAAATGCCTTGCCTACGCCCTCGCCGGGGCGGAAAGTGTCGGCATCGGCCAGAGCCTGCATCAGTTGCTTCACTTCGTCACGGAAAGCCTCGTAATGCGGCTGGTCTTCGCGCGGCGCACCGTTGATCTTGGCGGCCAGCGCATCCACGTCGCCCGCACATGCCAGGTCACGCGCGGCATTGAGCATGTCCTGACGGTATTCCAGCGCCTGCGCAGCGGTGTACAGCTCAAGGCCAAGCACATGGCCGAGGTCGTTGGTCATGTCCAGCACGTGGCGCGCCTCGTTGGCGCCCATGGAGACGTGATCCTCGGCGTTGGCGCTGGTGGGACTGGAATAGACGCTGGCCGGGTGCGCGCGCGTGGCCAGGTCGTTGACCAGCGCCGCGGCGGTGTACTGGACGATCATGAAGCCCGAGTCCGTGGCGTCCTCGTTGCCGGTCAGGAAGGCCGGCAGACCATCGTTGTTGGCGGCATCGACGAGCTTGTTGAGACGCCGCTCGGAGATCGACGCCAGCACGGGGATGGCGGCCTTGACGTAGCTCATCACCAGCGCCAGCGGCATGCCATGGAAGTGGCCCGCGGAAATCACTTGATCCTCGATGACCTTGGGATTCTTCGCATCCGGAAACACCAGCGGGTTGTCCGTCACCGCGTTGAGCTCGATGTCGATGACGCGACAGGCCTGGGCTACGGCATCGCGCACGGCGCCGTGCACCTGCGGCATGCAGCGCAGACAGTAGGCGTCCTGCGGCTGATGTTTCTTGCCGCCCTTGAACGGCAGGAACCGTTGATAGAACGCCTCGCGACCATGCCGCTGGCTGACCGGTACCCAGTCCCAGGCGATATCGAAACGCTGGGCCTGCGCTTCCGGCGTGCTCCACGCCGTCGCCGTCCACGGCTTGAAGCGCGGCACCAGATGGTAGGGAATGTCCAGCAACGTGGAATCATGCAGCAGCTCGCGCACGTGATGTGCGGTGTCGACTTGGCCGGGATGCGGGCGCAGCGCATGCACCTCCTCACGCAAAGCGCCGCTGCGGCCGGCAAAGGCGTCCAGGCTCATGGCCGCCGCCACGTCGGCAGTGATCAGCAGTCGTTGCATGCGTTCCAGCGCCAGCACCGCCGTCGCCAGCATCTGCGTGGTGCCGTTGTTGAGCGCCAACCCTTCCTTGAAGGACAGACGGATCGGCTTGAGCCCGGCGCACTTGAGCGCCTCGGCGCCGGGCATGCGCTCGCCCTCGAAGAAGGCCTCGCCGCCGCCCAGCAACACGATGGCCAAGTGCGAGAGCGGCGCCAGATCGCCGCTGGCGCCGACCGATCCCTTGCACGGAATGACCGGAATCACGTTTTTGTTCAGCAGGTCGGCAAGTGCCTTGAGCGTATCGGCGCGAATGCCGGAATGCCCGCGCATCAGCGTATTGATGCGGATCACCATCATCGCGCGCACGACCTCGGCCGAAAGCGGCTCGCCGACGCACACCGCATGGGTGATGATGAGGTTGTGCTGCAGCTCTTCCATCAATGTGCGCGACTTGTCCGTATCATGGCCAGGCAGCTCGTCGCGCACACGATGCGCGCCCAACAGCCGGTCGGCATTGCTGCCGAAGCCGGTGGTGATGCCGTACACGGGTTCGCCGCAGTTGACCTTTTCGGCCAGGAAATCGGCCGTGCGCTGCACGCGTTGCAATTTGGCCGCATCCAGCATCACGTGTGCGCCACGCGCCACGCTGGCCACCTGACTGCGGGTCAGGCTATTGCCATCCAAAACAACGGGTTGTTGCTGTTTACTCATGCATTGTCTCCAGCCATGGCTGCTTCTTGCTCCCATTCGACCCGCAGGGTTTTCGCCAGCTCGTCACGGGCCACTTCAAATTGTGCGTTGCGGCGCATGTCCTTGACCGTCACTGTGCCGTTGGCCAATTCGCTCTCGCCCTGCACCAGCACGAAGCGGATGCCGGCCCGGTCGGCATATTTGAACTGCTTGCCAAGCTTGCCGCCTTCCAGCGCCACTTCGGTGGCCATGCCGGCCGCGCGCAGTTCACCGGCCAATGCCAGACAGGCCGGCAAGTGCTCGTCGTCCATCAGTGCCACCATGGCCTGCACCGTGCTGCCGCCGGCAGCGGCCATCAGCCCTGCCTCGCGCAACTGCCAGTACAGGCGCGTGATGCCGATGGAGATGCCCACGCCGGGCAGTTTCGACTTGGTGTATTGGCTGGCCAGGTTGTCGTAACGCCCACCGGAACAAATTGAGCCGATTTCGGGGTGCTCGTCCAGCGTGGTCTCGTAGACCATGCCGGTGTAGTAGTCCAGGCCGCGTGCAATGGACAGATTGAGCGCAAAGGCCGACTCGGGCACGCCGAGGGCATGGATCAGTTGCAGCACCTCCTTGAGTTCGGCGCGCCCCTGTTCGAAGGTTTCGCTGCCCGAACCCAGGGCATCGAGCTTGTCCAGCGCGTCGGCCAGCGAAGTCGAGCGCACCTCGACGAAATCGAGGATCTTCTGCGCCACGTCGGTGGACAGGCCAAAAGCCTCGCCGGTCAAGGTGCCGCGCACGTAATCCGCGCCACGCTTGTCCAGCTTGTCCACCTCGCGCAGCACCAGCATCTGCTGCTCGCCGTCGGCGATGCCGAGATTTTCGAAAAAGCCGCGCATCAGCTTGCGGTGGTTCATCTGGATGGTGAACGGGCCGATCGCAAGCTCGCTGAACACGGCATGGATCACCGCCGGAATCTCGGCGTCGTAACGGATCGACAGGCTGTCCTTGCCGATCACGTCGATGTCGCACTGGTAGAACTCGCGGAAACGCCCGCGCTGGGCACGCTCACCGCGGTATACGCGCTGCATCTGGTAGCGTCGGAACGGGAACGCCAGCTCGCGTTCATGCTCGGCGACATAACGCGCCAGCGGCACCGTGAGATCGAAGCGCAGCGCCAGTTCCGGCCTGCCCTCCTTTTCCAGCGCGCCGGTCGACTGCACGAAATACACCTGGCGCTCGGTCTCGCCGCCGGTCTTGGTCAGCAGCACGTCGGCAAACTCGATCGCCGGCGTCTCGATGGGCAGGAACCCGAAGCGTTCGTAATTGCGACGAATGGTATCCAGCATGCGCTGGAAGCCCACCTGCTCAAGCGGCAACAGCTCAAGCGTTCCGGGCATGGTGCGGGCCAGGGACTGCGCCATGGAAACTCCTGGGAAGCAAAGCGACAAACCGCTAGTTTAACGTGTGCCCGCCGCGCAGCGCGTATGTCGATTCGTCGGGACAATCTCGATGCCGGGCGTTGCCAAGCGACGCCCGCGCCATTATCATGCCGGGCTCCCGTCGGGGTGTAGCTCAGCCTGGTAGAGCGCTACGTTCGGGACGTAGAAGTCGCAGGTTCAAATCCTGTCTCCCCGACCAACGGATTCATGCAAAAAGGGCCACCCTCGCGGGCGGCCCTTTTTGCTGCTCATTTGGAATCACGCGTAAAAACGCATGCCCGCTACCGCAAAGCAGCCCGGAGGCTGGCCGCCAACTCGATGCGCTCCTCGGTGGTGTAGGGCACTTTCTGCCCTGCATGCAGCTCGTCATTGGAGTAACGAGGAAATACATGAAGATGAAAGTGCCAGACATCTTGATCGCCGGCTGGCCCGTTGTGTTGGCGAGTGGAGATGCCTTCACATCGGAACGCATTCCGCATGGCCTGCGCCAGGCGAACGTGTGGCACGAAAGAAGTCGCTGCCAAGGTGGTCCGGGATGTCCAACACGTTTTCATGGTGGCTCCGAGGCACCACCAGGCAGTTGCCTTTTATTCCAGCATAGTGATGGGTTGGAACCAAAGCGAACACGTTGGCATCCACCAAGACAACGGCTGATTCCGGAGCAGGCGATGGAAGCGTCTTGGCAATGCCGCAGAAGGGACACTCGTATCCAGGTGGAGCATTCTTCATGGCCCCAACTCGCAATTACATGGTTTGCGTGGGCCGCTCCGCGTCGAGCATGCCGCCGAGGATGGCTTCGATCTTGGTGCGGGCGACTTCGCCGTCGCCGCCGGCCTCGTTGAAGTGCACGCCTATGCCCGGTGTGCGGCTGCCCGAATCCATGGGGGTGACCCAGACGACCTTGCCGGCGACCGACAGGCGTTCCTTGGCTTCGGTCAGCGAAACCAGCAGCACGACCTCGTCGCCCAGACTGTAGCGCTGGGTGGTGGGCACGAACAGACCGCCGCCTTTGAGGTAGCTCATGTAGGCGTTGTAAAGCGACGCTTTGTCGTTGATTTTCAACGACAGGATGCCTTGTTTTGCGCTGGCGGCCATGGCGATGTGTTCTCTACTCTGTTCGTTTATCAGCTTGACGCGCCACGGGGGCGGCGGTCAAGTCGCACCAGCCCCAGTGATCGAATATCCAGGGTGACGTGCATCGCATTTCCAGCCTTGCGAAGACCGGAGCACGGCGGACGGTGGCTGGCAGGGTCAAATGGATGCCGCGTTCGTTGACGGTCAATGGGGCATCACGCCACGGCCAGACCTGGACCCCATCGGCATGCGCCAAGGTCAGTTGCAGCCATGGATGCCACACGCGGAATGGCCGCCAGGGAAGCATGACTTCACGCGGCAGCAGCGCTTCGTCGATATCGTGTGCCGGCAGTGGCAGATCATGCAAGGTTTCGGTTTCGCCGACTCTGGCCAGCAGGCGCCGTCGCGCCATGGCCACCTGGGTGTAGTGCGCAAGAATGGCGCGACGTTTGCCTTCGCGCAGCGCAGCGTCGAGCGGCAATGGGATCGGTCGGCCGGTTTCCAGCCGCTGACCGTGGACGTGGTAGGTCAGGCATGTGGGCGGCTGCGGCAAGTGGCACAAGGCCAGACGCGTCATGACATGGCAGGCGGCGTGATCGGGATGACAGTCGCCGAGGGCCGGCAGTACCACGATGTCCGGGGCCAGCTCCCGCATGATGCCGTGCAAGGCATGGATGGTTTCCGTGCCACATGTTTGCAGGCGCGCCGTCAGCTCCATGTCGGGCCAGCCCAGCCGCCGGCGCGATGCTTCACCCAAGCCCAGTTGATGCATGGCCTGCAGCATTTCGTCCGCGCGGCGTCGGCCCCAGCGTTGGCGCTCGGTGGGTCCGATGCGCAGGCGTCGCTCCAGCCAGCGTTGCGGCCACGGGTTGTTGTCGCCGTCGGTGACTTGCAGGATGGTGATGCGGGCCTGCTGGCGCACGGCATGCTGGATCAATCCGCCCAGCGCCAGCGATTCGTCATCCGGATGCGGTGCGATCAGCAACAGGCGGGCGCCGGCCAGGCGTGCGATCAGGTCGGGGCTGTCGTGGCTGGCGGACGAACGGAAAGCGGGCACGTCGTTCATCAGCACCAGTGCGTCAGCAGATCCAGCACCAGCAGATCCGGACGCAAGGGGCCGCGCAGGGCTTCACGCGCGCGATTGGCGCGTTCGAACCAGTGGCCCAAGGCCTCGTCGTCGAGACGGCTGCCAAGCAGTTCGCTGGAACCCGTCGCGCGAGCGCGAGCATCCATGGCCGCCATCTGCGCGGCGAACCACAGGCGTTGCGCCAACACCTCGCCATCGACCCAGCGTTTCATGACGGTGTAAACGTCGCCACGCCCCTGCGCCAGCGCGGCCAGATCCGACTGCACCTGGCGGCGCTCGTCGAGCATGCCCTGCCCGGCCCATGCGTGGGCCAGACCGGGATTGCCTCCCGCCGCCTCAAGCGCCGCTCCGGCATCGGCCACGCCGGCATTTTCCAGCCATGGCAACGCCTGCGTGGCAGGAGGCACACGAAAGTCGATACGCTGGCAGCGGCTGCGGATGGTCGCCGTCAGGCGCCATGGCGCATCGGCAACCAGCACGATCAGGCTGGCACCGGAAGGCTCTTCGAGGGTTTTCAGCAAGGCATTGGCGGCCGCCGCGTTCATGGCATCGGCGGGGTCGATGGAGGCCACCTGCCATCCGCCAAGTTGACTGGCCATGGCCAGGCGCGACGACAGGTTGCGCATCTGCCCGACCACGATTTCCTTGCGTGGCTTGCCGCTGGTGTTGAGTTCAAAGGTGATGTCGATGCGGTCCGGGTGCGTGCCGGCATCCACCAACTTGCAGGTGCGGCATTGGCCGCAGGCGTCGCCACCAACCGGTTGCTGGCACAGCAGGCCGCGCACCAGGCGATCCAGAAAGGCACGCTTGCCAAGCCCGGCAGGCCCGGCCAGCAGCAGGGCGTGCGGCATGGCTCCGCGCTCGCGGCGGGCGCGCAGACGATCCCATGCCTCCTGATGCCACGGTGGCGCCATGGTTTTCATGCGCGACGAACCTCGATGAGACAGTCGATGGCCGCCACCGCTTGCGCCAGCACCTGATCGGCGCTTTGGCTGGCGTCGATCAGGCAGAACCGCTGTGGTTCGGCGGCGGCGCGTGCCTGGTAGGCCTTGCGCACGCGTTCGAAGAAGGCATCGGTTTCGCCTTCGATGCGGTCGCTCTCGGTGCGCCCGGCGATACGGCTGCGGCCTGTGTCCACCGACAGATCCAGCAGCAACGTGAGATCCGGCGTCAGGCCATCCACGGCCCACTGTTCCAGTGCCGCGATGCGTTCGACCGGCTGCCCACGCCCGCCGCCCTGATAGGCGTAGCTGGCGTCGGCAAAGCGGTCACACAGGACGCAACGGCCGGCATCCAACGCCGGCTGCAGGACTTCCCGCACCAACTGGGCGCGGGCGGCGAACATCAGAAGCAATTCGGACTCGGCGCAGACTTCGCCATGCTCGGGCCCCAGCACCAGTGCGCGGACGCATTCGCCAAGATGGGTACCGCCGGGTTCGCGGGTCAGCACCGGATCGATGCCACGCGATGCGAGATGCGCGCGCAAGCCTTCCAGCAAGGTGCTTTTGCCGGCGCCTTCGCCGCCTTCCAGGGTGATGAAAAATCCCTCGTTCACTGGCTGCACCGCTTCAACTGATAACAGGCCACGGCCCGATTCTGCTCGGCCAGGGTGGCGGAAAACACGTGACGGCCGCTGCCGTCGCCGCGCGCCACGAAATACAGCGCCTTGCCCGACGCCGGATGCAAAGCGGCGTGGATGGCGGGTTGCCCGGGCATGGCGATCGGCGTGGGCGGCAGGCCCTTGTGCAGGTAGGTGTTGTACGGCGTGTCGGTGCGCAGCGCCTTCCAGGTGATGTCGCCGTGATACTTGTCGCCCATGCCGTAGATGATGGTCGGGTCGGTCTGCAGCGGCATGCCGATGTTGAGCCGCCGCGTGAAGACACCGGCGATGCGTGAGCGCTCGTCGGCACGGGCGGTTTCCTTTTCCACCAGCGAGGCCAGGATCAACGCCTGATACGGCGTTTCCAGCGGCAGATCGGATGCGCGCTGTTTCCACTCTTCGGCCAGGGTTTCATGCATGGCTTGGTAGGCGCGTTTGAGCAGGTCCATGTCGCTGTCGCCTTTCACGTAGGCGTAGGTTTCGGGCAGGAATCGACCTTCCGGGTTTTCATCGGAAGCGCCAAGCTTGCGCATGATCTGCGCATCGCTGAGGGCGGCGCTGTTGTGCACCAGTTTCGGCGCTTTCGCCAGCGCCTCGCGCACCTGCCTGAACGTCCAGCCGTCGACCAGGGTGAAGCTGTATTGCACGACCTGCCCCGTCGCCATGTGCTGCAGCAATGTCGGTGGCGTCATGCCTGGCGTGACGGCGTACTCGCCGGCATCCAGCGAGTGCACCACGTGCATGCGCATGGCCAGCAGACGCCAGTACAGCGCCGGAGCGGAACTGAATTTGCGGTGACGCAAGGTGGCCACGATCTGCTTGAAGCTGGTGCCGTGGGCGATGTTCAGCGTCTGGCCCTGCCCGCGCACGGCCAGTGGCGAATGCACGAAGCGAGAGTAGTCGTGCCAGAGGATGCCGCCGCCCGCCAGCACGGCAAACAGCACCAGCGCCAGCAAGATGCGCAGCATTGCGCCCCCCTGCATGCGCCTCATGCGGACACCTGCGGCGGCAGCCCCGCGGCTTGCCAGCGTGCCTGCAGGCGGCGCGTGAAGGGGCCGACCGGCCAGGTGCGTCCCGCCAATTCGCGCACGGGCACGATGCCGCGCACGGCCGAGGTCAGGAATACTTCATCCGCCTGTTCGAGATCGGACAGCGCCATGTCGGCGACGGTCGCCGCGGCGCATTCGGCCAGGATTTCGGCGCGCGCCGTGCCGGCCACGCCGCAGCGGGCCAGCGCGGGCGTGAACAGTTGTCCGTCGCGTACCGCAAAGACATTGGCGGCGGTCGCGCCGATGGCGCGGTCTTCAAGATCGAGCATCAAACCCTCACCCACGGTTTCATCGTGCCATTCGTTGCGGGCCAGCACCTGTTCCAGACGGTTCAGATGCTTCAACCCCGCGAGTGCCGGTTGCATGGCCAGGCGTGTGCGGCACAGATGCATCCGGATGCCTTGATGGTACCAACCCGCTGCGGGTAACGGGAGTTCGGCGGAGCTCACCACGCAGGTGGGCTGCTGATCGCGCGGCGGCGCGTAGCCGCGCGGGCCACGACCGCGTGTCCAGGTGATGCGCACGACGGCGCGGTTCAGGCCTGTGCTTACCGCCTGCACTTCGCGCCACAGCATCTCGGGGTCGGGTACAGGCATCTGCAGGCGTCGGCATCCCTCACCCAGCCGCGCCATGTGGCGTGTCCACAGCGGTGCGCGACTTTCGTGCAGCCAGACGGTTTCAAACAGGCCGTCGCCATAGCAAAGGCCACGGTCATCCGAGACGATCGTCGTTTCAGGTTGGCCGTTGATCCGCGTACGCAGGTTCATGCGCGCTCTCCAGGGCGTTCAGCAGGCCGCGCGCCTTGGCGCGGGTTTCTTCCAGTTCGCGCTCGGCCACGGAATCGACCACGATGCCGGCGCCGGCGCGCAGGCAGACTTCGCGGCCCGCGATGGTCAGGCTGCGGATGAGGATGTTGAGATCCATGTCGCCATTGCGGTCGAGGTAACCGACGGCGCCGGTATAGGCACCGCGTCCCTCGCCTTCCAGCTCGGCGATGATTTCCATGCAGCGCACCTTGGGACAACCGGTGATGGTGCCGCCGGGAAAGACGGCGGCGATCACCTGCCCCGGCGTGACGCCTTCGCGCAGCTGGCCACACACGTTGGACACCAGATGGTGCACGTGGGCATAGCTTTCCACCGTCATCAGCTCGCTGACGCGCACGCTGCCGGGCCGGCAGATGCGGCCAAGATCGTTGCGCTCCAGATCCACCAGCATGATGTGCTCGGCCCTTTCCTTGGGATGGCCGCTCAGTTCGCGGATGCGCAGGGCATCGTCGTCGCCTGGTTTGCGCGGCCGCGTGCCAGCGATGGGACGGGTTTCGGCCTGCCCCGCCCGCACTTCGACCAGGCGCTCCGGCGAAGAGCTGGCCATGGCCCAGCCGGGTTGCTGCCACAAGGCGGCAAAGGGTGCGGGATTGGCGCGGCGCAAGGCGGCATACAGTGCCATCGGCGCAGGATTGGTCTTGTACCTGGCGCGCCAGGCGCGCGACAGGTTGGCCTGGAATACATCGCCACTGGCCAGGTAGTCGTGCACCCGCGCCACGGCGGCAAGGAAATGCGATGGCTCGTCTTCGTCCAGCCGCTCCAGCCCGGGAAGCGTCGTATCCATGGCCTGCGCCATGTTCAGGTCGCGGTGCATCTCATCCAGCAGGTTGGCGTACTCCGCCTCGGCCAGCAATACAGTGCAATCGTCTTGATGGTCGTACAGCACGGCAGCCGGACAGCGCAGGGCCACGGCCACCGGGGTTTGATCGCTGCAGGCGGGAAGGCGCAGACGCGGTTCGACCTGCCCGGCCAGCTCGTAGGCCAGGTATATGGCCCAGCCACCATGGAAAGGCCATGCGTCCGTCGAGGCGGTCGTCTTTTCGGCTTGCCAAAGATTGTTCAGTGCCGGCAGAAAGCGGTCGGACGGCTGGGGCACGCCATCCAGCATCAGGCACCCATTGGCCTGCAGGCACAGTGTCTGCTGCGGAAATGCCAGCAGCATGTCCCAGCGCGATGATGGGGTGCCATGCGCAACGCTTTCCAGCAGGCAGGGATAACGCTGCGGATTGGCGGCCAGGGCCAGCAGATCACGCCGACCGGGCAGCTTGCGAACGATGACCGGCGAGGCGTTGGCCTCGCCGGCAAACACGGCGGACACCGTCAGTGTTCCGGATCAGACGCGACGGAAAACCAGCGAACCGTTGGTGCCGCCGAAGCCGAACGAGTTGGACACCGCGATGTCGATTTTCGCGTCGCGCGCGGTGTGCGGCACGAAGTCGAGATCACAGTCTTCGCTGGGCTCGTCCAGGTTGATGGTCGGCGGGATCACGCTGTCGCGCAGCGCCAGGATCGAGAAGATGGCCTCGACGCCGCCGGCCGCACCCAGCAGATGACCGGTCATGGATTTGGTCGAGCTCATCATCAACTTGTACGCGTGGTCGCCGAACACGGTCTTGGCGGCCAGCACCTCGGCCACGTCGCCCTGCGGCGTGGAAGTGCCGTGGGCATTCACGTACTGCACGTCGGACGGGTTGATGCCGGCGTCGTCGATGGCGTGCTGCATGCAGCGGCCCGGGCCTTCGCCGCCGGGGCTGGGGCCGGTCATGTGATAAGCGTCGCCGCTCATGCCGAAGCCGATCACCTCGGCGTAGATCTTCGCGCCGCGCGCCTTGGCGTGCTCGTACTCCTCCAGCATCAGCACGCCGGCGCCGTCGGACAGCACGAAGCCGTCGCGACCGGCATCCCAGGGGCGGCTGGCCTTCTGCGGCTCGTCGTTGCGCGTGGACAGTGCCTTGGCCGAGCAGAAGCCACCCACGGCGGTACCGGTGGTGGCAAATTCCGCGCCGCCGGCCAGCATGGCGTCGGCGTCGCCGTACTGGATCATGCGCATGGCCAGGCCGATGTTGTGCGTGGCCGTGGTGCAGGCGGTGACGCAGGCGATGTTGGGGCCTTTCAGGCCGAGCATGATCGACAGCTGCCCCGACACCATGTTGATGATGGAACTGGGCACGAAGAATGGCGAGATGCGACGCGGGCCGCGCTCGTGATAATCGATGCTGGTGCGCTCGATGGTGTAGAGCCCACCGATGCCCGCACCCACGGCCGCGCCGATGCGGTCGGCATTGGCTTCGGTGATTTCCAGACCCGCATCCACGATCGCCTGCTTGCCGGCGGCGATGCCGTAATGGATGAACGGATCCATCTTCTTGATGTCCTTGGGCGCGATGTAATCGGCGGGATCGAAATCGCGCACCTCACCCGAAATGCGGGTGGGGAAATCCGTGGCGTCGAAATGGGTGATCTTGCCGATGCCGCTCTTGCCGGCGGTGATGCTGGCCCAGGCGGTGGCCACGTCATTGCCTACGGGGCTGACCATGCCCATGCCGGTAACTACCACGCGTCGCTTGCTCATGCTCGTCTTCTTCCGTCAATGATTGCCGGCAACCATAACCATACTGCCGCGAAGGTTACCGGACGCTAAAACGCAGACTGCGCCATTCGGCGCAGTCTGCATGTGCGAAGGCACACGTCGCAAGAACACGGCTGGCGTACCGGCCGATGCCTTGCCACCTGTCGCATCAGGCTTCGGTGTGCGCCTTGATGTAGTCGACGGCCTGCTGGACGGTAGTGATCTTTTCCGCTTCCTCGTCGGGAATCTCGGTCTCGAACTCTTCTTCGAGTGCCATGACCAGCTCGACGGTGTCCAGCGAATCGGCGCCCAGATCATCCACGAACGAGGCGGTGGTCGTGACCTCCTCTTCCTTGACGCCCAGTTGCTCGACGACGATCTTCTTGACGCGCTCTTCGATGGTACTCATAGGTTTTTGACCTCCCAAGGGGATTAAGCCGGCGCATTGTAATGGCAAATGAAACTGCTCGCCAGCAACCAGCTGTGGTTGAACAACCCGTCCCGTTCGGGCCGGACCGCAAAAGAATGGTGATTGTCTCGCAAAAATCGGTCGGTGGCGACAGTCATTGTCGCAAAATGATGCCGTCGTTCACCAAACAACCGTATTTCAGTCAGTTACATCATCACGGCATGTACATGCCGCCGTTGACATGCAGGGTTTCGCCGGTGATGTACGCCGCCGATGGCGAAGCAAGAAATGCCACGGCCTCGGCGATGTCCGACGGCTCGCCCAGGCGCCCCAGGGCAATCTGCCCTTCCAGCGACTGGCGCTGGTCGTCGGCCAGGGCGCGCGTCATGTCGGTGTCGATGAAGCCCGGCGCCACCACATTGACGGTGATGCCGCGCGAACCGATTTCGCGCGCCAGCGACTTGGAAAAGGCGATAATGCCGGCCTTGGCCGCCGCGTAGTTGGCCTGTCCCGGATTGCCGGTCACGCCGACCACCGACGCAATGGAAATGATGCGCCCCTTGCGCGCCTTCATCATGCCGCGCATGACCGCCTTGGACAGGCGATAGACCGACGTCAGGTTGGTGTCCATGATGGCCTGCCAATCTTCGTCCTTCATGCGCATCAGGAGCTGATCGCGGGTAATGCCGGCGTTGTTGACCAGAATGCTGATGGCGCCGAATTCCTTGCCGATGCCGTCCGTGAGCGCGGCGACATTGTCGGCGTCCGTCACGTTCAACATGCGGCCATGACCGCCCTTCGCGGCCAGACGCTCGCCGATGGCCTTGGCGCCCGCTTCGCTGGTGGCGGTGCCGATGACCGTGGCGCCGGCATCCGCCAGCTGATCGGCAATGGCCGCGCCGATGCCGCGGCTGGCGCCGGTGACCAGGGCGATTTCGCCTTTGAGGGATGGGGTCATGGGTGTGATCCTGTTCGGGTGTGTCTGTCTGGATTGTAGTGTGTGAGGACTCGGCACTCGGGAAGCTACCTACCCGTCATTCCGGCGAAAGCCGGAATCCATCTTGATCTTCGGCCAAAAGCAACATGGATTGCGGCGTTCGCCGGAATGACGGCGGATGAGAGTGTACGGAATCTGGAAATCGTCAGGCCCACTCGGTCAACGCGGCGTCCAGGCCATCGGGCGCGCCGATGGCGCGGCCTTCGAGCGAGCGGTCGATGCGCTTGCCCAGGCCGGTCAGCACTTTGCCGGGGCCGCATTCGGCCAGACGCGTGATGCCGGAGGCGGCCAGCGCGCGTACGCAATCGGTCCAGCGCACGGGCATGAACAACTGGCGCTTGAGCGCGTCGCGGATGTCGTCGAGGTTGTCGAAAGCCTTGGCGTCGGCGTTCTGCACCACCGGCAACGAAGGCATGTGCCAGTCGATGGATTGCATGCGCGCGGCCAGTTGCTCGGCGGCATCGCGCATCAGCGCCGTGTGTGAAGGCACCGACACGGCCAGCTTGACGGTCTTCTTGATGCCCTGCTCCGCCAGTTTTTCCAGCGCACGGTCGACGGCGCCGGCATGTCCGGCAATGACCACCTGCCCCGGCGAATTGAAATTGGCGGGCGCGACGATCTCGTCGCCGGCCACCTCGCGGCAAACCTCGGCGATGGCTTCGTCGTCGCCGCCCAGCACCGCCGCCATCGCGCCCACACCCGGCGGCACCGCCGCCTGCATCAGGCGACCGCGCTCGGCCACCAGGGCCGCACCATCATGCAACGACAAGGCGCCGGCGCACACCAGCGCCGAATATTCGCCCAGGCTGTGGCCAGCCAGACGGGTCGGTCGCGGACCGCCGCGTTCTTCCCATACGCGCCACACCGCCACGCTCGCCGCGAGCAGTGCCGGTTGCGTGTTTTCAGTGCTGTTGAGCACATCTTCCGGGCCGGCGCTTGCGATCTTCCACAAATCGACACCAGCGCCCGCCGAAGCTTCGGCGAACGTATGTTCGACTTTCGGATATTGAGCAGCCAGTTCGGCCAGCATGCCGACCGATTGCGAACCCTGGCCAGGGAAGATAAAGGCAAGTTGCGATGGCATTGAATACTCACAGCTGATGGTTGCAAGGCCTGCAGGATAGCGAATCGCAGGCCCTGGCGAAAACGGGCGCGCAGCAATGTAGGGCGGACAGTGCCCGCCCTACGCGTCAGGGATGAATCAATACGTCAGCAGCGCCGAGGCCCAGGTGAAGCCGCCGCCGAAAGCTTCCAGCAGCAGGTTCTGGCCACGCTTGACCTGGCCCGAGCTGATCGCCGCGTCCAGCGCCAGCGGCACCGAGCCGGACGAGGTGTTGGCGTGCTTGTCGACGGTGACGATCACGCGATCCATCGACAGCTTCAGGCGCTTGGCCGTGGCTTCGATGATGCGCAGGTTGGCCTGATGCGGGATCAGCCAGTCCACATCGGATTCCTGCATGCCCGCCGCTGCGAGGGTTTCGCCGACCAGCGCGTCGAACGTCCTGACCGCGATCTTGAACACCTCGCGGCCCTTCATGCGGATGCGCACGCCATGGTTCGGCTCGTCCTTGAAACCGACGGACACGCCCACCGGGTTGTAAAGCAGTTCCTTGTAACCGCCATCGGCATGCAGGCAGGTGGCAAGGATGCCAGGCTCGTCGGAAGCCTCCAGCACTACCGCGCCCGCACCGTCGCCGAAAAGCACGCACGTCTCGCGCTCGCTCCAGTCGACCATGCGGGTCAGGGTTTCGGCGCCGATCACCAATGCCTTTTTCGCCTGGCCGGAACGCACCATGGCGTTGGCCACGCCCAGCGCATACACGAAACCGGAACAGGCCGCGTTGACGTCGAACGCGGCGCAGCCATTGGCGCCCAGGCGATGCTGGACGAGACACGCCGTGGACGGAAACACGATGTCCGGCGTGGTGGTGCCGACGACCAGCAGATCCAGCTCCGACGCCTTGACGCCGGCACGCTCCAACGCCTGTTTTGCCGCCTGAAAAGCCAGATCGCCCGTGGTTTCGCCCTCGGCGGCAACATGACGCTGCTTGATGCCAGTGCGCGTGCGGATCCATTCGTCGCTGGTGTCGACTACCTTTTCCAGGTCGGCATTGGTCACGACGCGTTGGGGCAACGCGCTGCCAGTGGCGATGATGCGTGCGTAAGTCAGAGTCGTTCCCCTTCGTACAAGTGTTTGAAATGGTTGCAGCAGTGCAAGCCGCAAACTTTACACCACCCGCAAGCAGGAGACAGCCCCGCGCCATCACGTTTTGCGTGAATGTTCTCAATCCATGCGCGCCGCGGCATCGACGATATCGTCTTCGCCCGGCAGCACCAGCAACGCCGCACCGGCCAGCGGCGTGAAGGTGTCGGTGCCGACCACGCGCTCCATCGGTGTCGAGCCAAGACCCGCCTCGACGATGGCGGTGATGACGCCCTCGCCCACACCGGCGCTGCGGCGGCCTTCATCGACCACGAGGATGCGCTTGGCATCACGCGCCTGTGCCTGGATGAACGCATCGTTGAGCGGCACCAGCCAGCGCAGATCCACCACGCGCACCTTCCAGCCGCACGTCTTGGTGATGCGACGCGCGGCGCGCAGGCTCATCGGCACGCCGTTGCCGAAGGTGAAGATCACCAGATCCCTGGCATCCGCGTCGTAGACACGCCCTTCGCCAAGCGTCATGGCTTCGCCGGGTGCGGGATAGGTGAACTGCCATTCGCCATCGCCGGCTTCGTGCAAGTCCTTGGTCATGTACAGCGCAATCGGTTCAAGGAAAGCGCACACGCGGCCATCGACCCGGGCCAATGCCGCCATGGTGCGCAGCATCGTCGCCGCATCGTCGCCGCGCGATGGGCAACCGGCCACCAGACCGGGAATGTCGCGCAAGGCGGCAATGGAATTGTCGTTGTGGAAATGCCCGCCGAAACCTTTCTGGTAACCCAGCGAGGCAATGCGCACGATCATCGGGTTGCGGTACTGGTCATTGGAGAAGAACTGCAACGACGCCGCCTCTCCGCGAATCTGGTCGCAGGCATTGTGGAAATACGCCAGGTACTGGATTTCCGGTATCGGCAGCATGCCCATGTTGGCGTAGCCCTGGGCCAGGCCGAGAATGGTGGTTTCGTCGAGCAGCGTATTGAATACACGCGAACCGCGAAACGCCTTTTGCAGACCGCGCGTGACCGTATACACGCCGCCCTTTTGCGCCACGTCCTCACCGAACAGCAGCGTCTCGGAATATTTGCACATCACGTCGTGCAAGGCCTGGCCGATCTGGATGGCCAGATGCCGCGGCGGCTGGTTTTCCGGCAGTTTCTGCTCGCTGCCGAACACTTTCAGGC